>VAXY01000025.1 GCA_005885085.1 Actinomycetota bacterium
GTCAACGTCGCGTCGATCGCAGGCAAGGAAGGCAATCCGATGGCATCTGCGTACTCCGCGAGCAAGGCTGCGGTGATCGGCCTGACGAAGTCGATCGCAAAGGAGGTGGCCGACACGGGCGTCCTCGTGAACTGCATCGCGCCCGCCGTCATCGACACGCCGATTCTGAGTCAGCTGAGCGAGGAGCACATCGGCTACATGCTCCAGAAGATCCCGCTCGGGCGGGTCGGCAAGCCCGAGGAGGTCGCGCGGCTGATCGCCTATCTGGCGAGCGAGGACCTGAGCTTCGCCACAGGTGCGTGCTTCGACATCTCGGGCGGTCGGGCGGTCTACTGATGCGCGTCGTCCGCTTCCGTAAAGGCAGTGAGACTCCCCGCCTGGGCATCGCCGAGCCCGACGGTCCCGCAACCGTCCTCGAACTCGAGCAACTGGACGTCCCGGCGGTGCTGCGCGGAGAGCGCGGAGTCACGGGACGAACGATCGAGGCGCTCGACGTCGAGACCCTCGAACTCCCGCCTCCCTACGAGTTGCTGGCGCCGCTCGTCCCACCCGAGACGTGGGCCGCCGGCGTCACGTATGAGCGGAGCCGGGACGCACGGGTCGACGAAAGCCGGGTGGAAGCACGCGACGTCTACAGCCTCGTCTACGACGCCGACCGGCCCGAGCTGTTCCTGAAGGACGCCGCCGGCCGCAGGACGGTCGGACCCGGCGGCACGGTCGGCGTGCGCTCCGATGCGTCGTGGACCGTGCCCGAGCCCGAGCTGGCTCTCGTGCTCGACGAGAACGGCGCGCTCCTCGGCGCCACCATCGGCAACGACGTGACCGCACGGGACGTCGAAGGCGCGAATCCCCTCTACCTCCCCCAGGCCAAGCTCTTCGCGGCCGCGTGCGCGCTGGGCCCGGCGATCGTCATCCCGGAGGGCTGGTCGCAGCCGTTCGAGATCGAGCTGCGGCTGCTCTCGTCCGAGGGCGAAACCATCTACGAGGCGAAAACGTCGACCGCGAGCATGCACCGCTCCTTCGAAGAGCTCGCCTCTTGGGTTGTCCGTGAGAACCCGGTGCCCGCGGGGAGCGTCCTCCTCACCGGAACGGGCGTCGTCCCTCCCGACGAGGTCGCGCTCGCACCCGGCCAGCAGGTCGAGATCCGGATCCCCGGGATCGGCAAACTCGTGAACCCGGTCGGCGCCGCTGCCGACCTTCTTCCCGCCGAAAGGAGCAAGACCCATGTCGGATAGCGTGCTCGAGGCGCCTACACGGCCGGAGCTCGCCAACTACGTCGGCGGCGAATGGGCGCCGGCGCGGAACGGCCGCACGTACCAGAAGCACAATCCCGCGAACCCCAGCGAGGTCGTCGGCGAGTTTCCGTCTTCCGGCGAGGAAGACGTGGCTGCGTCGGTCGAGGCCGCGGCGAAGGCCTTCCCCGGCTGGTCGGACACCCCGGCGGCCGGGCGCGCCGCCGTGCTGATGCGCGCCGCTGACGCAATCGAAGCGCGCGTCGAGGAGATGGCGGCAGACATGACCCGGGAGATGGGCAAGCCTTTGCGCGAAGCGCGCATGGAGTCGGCCCGCACTGCGGCGATTTTCCGCTACTTCGCCGGCGAGGCCTGGCGGCCGAAGGGCGAGCTCTACGAGCAAGCCGCGACGGGCTCCGCCCTCTACACGTTGCGGCGCCCGCTCGGCGTCGTCGGCTTGATCACACCGTGGAACTTCCCGGCCGCGATTCCCGCCTGGAAGATGGCGCCTGCGCTCGTCTACGGCAACAGCGTCGTGTTGAAGCCGGCGCAGGAGGCACCGCTCACGAGTCTGCACCTCACCGCCGCACTGGACGAGGCCGGCCTCCCTGCAGGAGTGCTAAACGTCGTGATCGGCCGTGGCTCCGAAGTCGGGACGCCGCTCGTCGTCCATCCGAAGGTCCGCGCGATCTCCTTCACCGGCTCGGTCACGGTCGGCCGCCAGGTCCGCGACGAGGCGACGGCGCTCGGGAAGCGCGTGCAGCTCGAGCTCGGCGGCCAGAACCCGCTGATCGTCACCGCGGACGCCGATTTGGGCCGCGCGGTCGAGGCCGCGTACGCAGGCGCGTTCTGGTCGGCGGGCCAGAAGTGCACCGCCACCCGTCGTATCTACGTCGAGGCGCCGGTCTACGACGAGTTCAGGCAGCGGCTCCTCGCTCGCATCGCGAGCGGCAAGGTCGGCGATCCAACCGACCCGGAGACCGAGGTCGGCCCGCTTGTCAACGAGCAGCAGCTGAACGACGTGCTCGAGGCGATCGACCAGGGGAAGCGCGAGGGAGGCCGTGTGCTCACCGGCGGCGAACGTGTCGACGAAGAGTCGTACCTCGTGGCGCCGACGCTGTTCGAGGGAGTCGCCGACGACGCGATGCTGTCGCGCGCGGAGGTCTTCGGCCCCGTCACGTCGCTGTACCGATTCGACACGCTCGACGAGGCGATCGAGCGCGCGAACGCGGTCGAGTTCGGGCTGTCGGCGTCGATCTTCACCAACAGCCTCGAGGCGACGCAGGCATTCGTGAAGCGCCTAGAGGCCGGCCTCCTTCACGTGAACTCGCAGACCGCCGGCGCGGACGTGCACGTCCCCTTCGGCGGGATCAAGGGCTCGGGCTTCGGTCCGCACGAGCAAGGCCGCGCCGCGCTCGAGTTCTACACGGAGGTCGTCACCGTGTACCAGGACGTATGAGCGACGAGCGCTTCCTGATCACGGGCGCGCTGGGCTGCATCGGCGCCTGGTCGTGCGCGCAGCTCATGCGCGAGCAGGTGCCGGTTGTCCTGTATGACCTCAGCACGAACCGGGACCGACTCGAGCTGCTCATGTCGCCCGACGAGCTCGAGCAGCTGACGTTCGTCCAGGGGGACGTCACCGACCTCGAGCAACTCGAACGGACCGTCGGTGAGCAAGGCATCACGCACATCGTGCACCTGGCCGCGATGCTCCTCCCACTCGTGAAGGCCGATCCGCCCCGTGGCGCCGCGGTCAACGTCGTCGGAACGACCAACGTCTTCGAGGCGGCCAAGAGACAAGGCGTCCGCGGCATCGCCTACGCGAGCTCGGCCGCCGTCTACGGCCCGGGCTCGGGACCGCGAATCGCGGATGCCGGCGAGCCGACCACGTTGTACGGGGTGTTCAAGCTGGCGAACGAAGGGACGGCCCAGGTCTACTTCGATGACGACGGCCTCGGCAGCATCGGCCTCCGCCCGTACGTCATCTACGGGCCGGGACGAGACCGGGGGCTGACAGCAGATCCGACGTCTGCGATGGAGGCCGCCGCGCGAGGCGAGGGCTACGAGATGCGCTGGGGCGGTCGCTGCCAACTGCAGTTCGCAGCCGATGCCGCGCGAATCTTCATCGCCGCGGCACGCTCCGGTCACCGCGGCGCGGCGGTCTTCAACCTGGGCGGACCGTCAGCGCACGCGAGCGAGGTCGTCAGTGCGATCGAGGCCGCCGCGCCTGACGTGGCGGGGCGGATCACGTTCGCCGACGTGCAGCTTCCCTTCCCCGAGGAAATGGAAGCGGGCGATCTCGAGGACGTCGTCGGCCCGATCGAGTGGACGACACTGCGTGAGGGAACCCGTCAGACGATCGAGCTATACCGCGCGACCCTTTCCGTTCAGCGCTCCTCCTGAACCGGATTCGCCAGCGAGCCCAGCCGGTCGATCTCGATCGTCACCTCGTCACCGTCCTTCAGCAGCACCGGCGGATCTCGGAACACCCCCACTCCCGCCGGCGTGCCGGTCGCGATGAGGTCCCCGGGCTCGAGAGTCATCGTCGCGCTGGCGTACGCGATGATCGCGGCGACCGTGAAGATCATGTTCGCGGTCGTCGAGTCCTGCATGACCTCGCCGTTCAGGACACAGCGGATGCCGAGCGCCTGTGGATCAGGCACCTCGGCCGCCGGGACGAGTTGCGGCCCCACCGGACAGAACGTATCCGCCGACTTCCCACGCGTCCATTGCCCGTCCGAGAACTGGAGGTCACGCGCACTGACATCGTTGAGGCAGATGTAGCCGCGTACCGAATCGAGCGCGTTCTCCTCCGAGACGCCGCGCACGCGTTCGCCGATCACCACCCCGAGCTCAGCTTCGTAGTCGACCTGCTTCGACAGGCGCGGGATCACGATCGGCTCGCCCGGCCCGATCAGTGCGTTCGGCCACTTCGCGAAGAGCAGTGGGGCGCTCGGCAGCTCGGTGCCCTGTTCCTCCGCGTGGTCGCGGTAGTTGAGGCCCACGCAGACGATTTTGCCCGGGCGGTCGATCGGCAGCGCGCTCACGATCGCGCTCCGGAACCAGTCGCGGACACGTAGTCGACGGCGCTCATGTCCTCGCCGTGGCGAAGCTCGAAGGCGCGATCGAAATTGCCGCGAGGTTGCACGCACAAGGGTTGCTCGACCACCACGAACATGACGTCCCGTTCGGCGGCCAGCTCGGCCAGCCGCTCGGTCGCGGCGACTCCGACGGTGCTCGACTGGATCCAGAGCGAGCCCACGGGCATGGCGTCGAGCCCGCCGGTCGCGATGACCGTCTCCTCGACAGGAGGCGCATCGGCGAGCATTGTGAAGACGACCTGCGCGTCACGAACCGCGTCCGCAGGTGTCGATGCCACGTGAGCCCCCTCGTCTTCGAGCGGTTGAGCCTTCTGCTCCGTCCGGTTCCACACCGTGACGTCGTTCCCGGCCCGCACTAGGTTGCGCGCCATCGCCCCCATGATCCCCGTCCCGAGCACTGCCACTCGCTCCACGACTCGTCCTCCTTTCTGGAAACGGCGAAACTAACGGGTCCGTCAGCGTGTTGCCCTCCTACCGCGGACGATGCAGCGGGGCTTTGCAAGCCGGAGGTCACCGGTTCGATCCCGGAACGCTCCATCCCCGAACGAATCCGGCCCGCTTCCCGGGCCATGATTTTCGAGCGGCTCGTCGTTTGAGCGAGCCGACACCGGCGGGGCCGACTACTACGCGACAACGAGCGCGATCGCCACGTACTGGCAGATCACCGCGACGATCGTCAACGCGTGGAAGACCTCGTGGTAGCCGAACACCGCCGGGAAAGGATCAGGTCGCCGGCGCGCGTACACAATCGCACCGGCGGTGTACGCGAGACCCCCGACGATCAGCAGCGTCACCTCGACCACGCTCAGGCGCGTGACCAACTGGGGCAGCGCGACGACGGCAACCCAGCCGAGCCCGATTCCGGTCGCCGCGGCGAGCCACTTCGGCGCCGCCACCCAGACGAACTTGAGCACGATCGCCGCCGCGGCGCCCGTCCAGACCGTCGCCAGGATCGCCGGGCGCCATGCGCCGCGCAGGACGAGGAGTGAGACCGGCGTGTAGGTCCCCGCGATGAGCAGATAGACACCGGCGTGATCGACGCGGCGCATCCAGAGGCGGACGTGGGGTGTCCAGGTCACGCGGTGATACAGAGCACTCGCCCCGAAGCACGCTGCGACTGCCCCGGCGAACACGGCGGCGCCGACCCGGGCACGGGTGCCGTCCGCACCGACGATCAACAGCGGGGCGGCGACGAGGGAGGCGAAGAACGCCGCCTGGTGCAACACACCTCGGAGCAGCGGCTTGACGGCAGCCGGCGCAGCCTCACCAGCCATGCCGGGACGATAACGGGAAGGCCGGGGAGAGTTAGCCCCCGGCCTTCTCCACGTGCTAAGCGTGAACGTTCAGGACGAGCGTCGCGCGCGAGACCGCGCCCAACGCGTCCGTCACTTGCACGACGATCCTCGACTTCCCGGCGCGGTGCGGCGTTCCGGAGAACGCGCCCGTTCGCTTCGAGAAGTGGATTCCCTGCGGCAGCGAGCCCCGCAGGATCGACCACGAACGCGGATCGACGCCGCCCACGGTGGCGAGGCGCGCGGTGAACGCATGTCCGACCTTCCCACCCCGCAGGGTCTTCGTCGTCAGAACGAGCGTCGGTGCGAACGACAGGTTGACATCGACCGTGTCGGTGAAGCCGAGCGTGTCGGTGACGGTCAGCTTGACCGGGAACGAGCCCACGACCGTCGGAAGGCCGCTGATCACGCCGGTCTTCTGATCGAGCGTGACGCCCGCCGGTAGGGCTGTGCCTCCCCCAACCGACCAGCTGTACGCCGAGTTGCCGCCGTTGGCGGAGAGCTGGAGCGTGAACGGGCGCGCAACCTCGCCGGCCGGGACCGTCACCGCCGCGATCCTCAGGGCCGAGACGACGGTCAGCGTGTACGTCTGTGAGGCCAGCTGCGTCCCGTCGGAGACCTGCACCTTGAACGTGAAGTCGCCCGTGACCGTCGGCGTACCGGAGAGAAGGCCGCTCGGGCTCAGCTGCAACCCGGCCGGGAGCGAGCCCGACTGCAGCGACCAGCTCTGCGTGCCGCCGCCCTGCGCAGTGAGCTGGAACGTGTACTGCGTGTTCACCGTCGTCGCCTTCGGAGCGAGAACCGTCGGGACGATGCTCAGCGGCGTAGCCGGAGCACCGCCGCCGCCGACGACGGTGATGGTGAATTCGCGCTGCGACTCAGCCGGCCTGCACCAGGTCGCGCTCGGCGGATTCTGGTCGCTCAGGTTGACCCAGAAGGAGTAGCTGCCCGCCAGCGTGGGAGTCCCGCTGACGAGGCCGCCGAAGGAGAGCGAAATGCCGGGCGGCATCGTGCCGCCGATGAGCGTGTACTGGTACGGCAGCGCGGGGCCGCAGCCAGCGGCGCCGTTCAGCTGCTTGCTGTAGGACTGGCCGACGGTTGCGATCGGAAAGTTGTAGCTGTCGTCGGTGAACCTGATCGCCAGCGCGGCCGGAACGACGACGAGAGCGAGCAGCAAGACGAGCAGGACGGTGCGGGTGAAGCGCATGAGACCCCTTTCGATGGCGCGGACCTAGACCCCTTCTGGATCGGCGGAGAGTAGCCCCGGCCTTAGACGACGCCAAGCCTCAGTTGTAAAACCTTGGTAAGGGCAACGGGCGACCGGCGTGGAGGCTTCGGATTGGCGGGGACGCCGGCAGACGATCGCCGGCGTCCCCGCTCTCGACTAGTGCGCCGGAACGACGGGCGCTTCCACCGGCTCTTCGCCGGCGCCGTCGTCAGCACGAGCATCCGGCCGCACGACGGCCTTGGGCTTGAACACGAACAGGTAGACCAGCCCCACAGCGCCGACGATCGCCGCGGAGATCGGCACGAGCCACCGGTCGAAGAAGCCGGCCCCGGCGACATGTGGCGTCTTGATCGACAGGATCACGATCGCCGCGACGCCGTATACGAACGCCGTCAGGTTCACCCACATGCCGTAGTTCCCCAGCGTAAAGGCGCCGGAGGGCCGCCAGCCGCGCTGCCGAGCGATCAACGCCGCGAGCACCACCAGCTGGAAGGAGATGTAGATGCCGACGACCGCGAACGTGATGATGCGAGCGACAGTGGCCGCGCTGAGCAACGTCATCAGCGCTGGAATGACTGCGGCTACCGCGACCGCTCCCGGCGGCATATGGAACCGAGCTGAGACCGTGGACAGGGGCTTCCAGCCGAAGATCATCTCGTCTCGGGCGTACGAGAAGATCAGGCGGATCGCGGCTGCCTGAATCGCGAGCGTGCACGAGACGAACGCGATGATCACCATGGTCAGTGCCACCTTCGAGCCCGCGTGGCCGAGGGCAGCGTTGATCACGGCGATGATCGGATTGCCGTTCTTGCCGCTGATCACGTCGCCGAAGCTCGGCACCGCGAGGACGTACGAGACCGTGATGAAGAACGCAGTCACGCCGCCGACGGCCAACGTCAGCTGCATCGCACGCGGGATGCGCCGGGACGGGTTGACGACCTCCTCCGCGACGTCCCCACACGCTTCGAACCCGTAGAAGATCCAAACGCTGAAGAGACCCGCGGCGAGGAATGCTCCGAGGTATCCGCCGGACCCGGCTCCGGAGGTGTGGAAGATCGCCCCGAGGCCGTGATGATGCTCCTTCGCCAGGAAGATGATCCCGAACACGATCGTGCCGAGGATCTCGGCGATCACCCCGAAGACCGCGATCCGCGCAAGGTTGCGCACCCCGGTGAGGTTGATCAGCGCGGCCAGCGCGATGATCAGCACGGCGATCACCTTCGTGTTTCCCGACGTGACCGTGAAGCCGAACAGCGCGCCGATGTATGGCACAGCGCCGAACGCGACGCTCGCGATCGTCACCAGGAGCGCCCAGATGTAGAACCACCCGGCGAACCACGCGTAGCGATCACCCAGCAGCTGTTTGCACCACTGGTAGATGCCGCCTGCGATCGGATACTGGGACGTGACCTCGCCGAAGGTCAGGACGACCAGGAACTGTCCGGCGACGACGATCGGGATCGTCCAGATGAACGCCGGGCCCGCAGTCGCCAGGCCGAAGGCAAAGAGCGTGTACACGCCAACGACGGGCGAGAGGTACGTGAACCCGAGGGAGAAGTTGCTCCATAGCCCGAGCGCTCGGGTCAGTTGCTGCCTGTATCCGAACGAGGCAAGCTGCGCCGCATCCGCCCGGATCTGTTCAGCCTCCATTCGACCTCCTTCAGGGTCTGCAGGGACGCTGGGCGATATGACGACGCTATAACGCCCACAAATCGAGCACAAGGTGGGATCATTCGACGGATGCGTGGAGGGGGTCTCTGCTGCGTTGCGCTCGTGTTGGCTTTGGCCGGTTCGGCGACCGCAGGGAACGGCGGCTGGGAGCAGATCCACGTCCGCACGCTCGCGATCCACTATCGAACGCATGACGGCTACCGGCGCGCGGCGTACGTCGTGCTGCCCGACTGGTACGGCCCGCACGACAATCCGCCGCTGCCGCTGATCATCTCGCCGCACGGTCGCGGCGTCTCGGCGACCGAGAACGTGGAGCGCTGGGGCGACCTGCCTGCGCTGGGACCGTTCGCCGTCGTCAATCCCGAGGGGCAGGGACGGAAGCTCGCCCGGTTCTCGTGGGGGTATGCCGGGCAGATCGAAGATCTCGCGCGCATGCCGGAGATCGTCCGGCACGCGATTCCGTGGCTCCGGGTCGACCGGTCGCGCATCTACGCCTTCGGCGCGAGCATGGGCGGCCAGGAGAGCCTGCTGCTGGTGGCACGCCATCCCTCGCTGCTCGCCGGTGCGGCGGCGTTCGACGCGGTCACGAACCTGGCGAGGCGCTATCGCGACTTCCCGCGCATCGGCTGCAACCGACGCTGTCTGGCGAGGTGGCGGTCGCCGGTCGGCAACGGCCTGCGGAAGCTCGCTCGCGCCGAGATCGGCGGCACGCCCCGCGCGAATCCCCGTGCCTATGCGGCGCGCAGTCCGTTGGCGTACGCACGCGCAATCGCAGCGTCGGGCGTTCCGTTGCAGCTGTGGTGGAGCCGGGCGGATCGCGTCGTCGATCCAGGCGACCAATCCGTTCCGTTCGTCCGCCTGCTCCGACGGCTGCGTCCGTCCGCGCCGCTGTACACCGTCATCGGGGCTTGGCCGCACTCGGCGGACATGCATCCCTACTACATGTTGATTCCGGCGCTGCGACGGTTCAGCCTCTTCCCTACGCGGAACGCGAGCGGCCTGCGGACCGCTGCACCCCTGCATCCACTGCTGCCGTGGCACGGCGCGAAACGCGATGCACAGGGAAGGTTGCTGGCCTGGTACCGGCCGCAGTCCGGTCTCGGGTACGACCACGTCTTGCGGCTCGGCTGGAACTTCGTCGAGCGCCGCGCGGGCAAGGTCTATCTGCGCTACGCCGTCTTCGACGGCGACTCCTTGCGCGGCAGCTACTGGCAGCACAATCCCGCTTTCCTGAACGCGGCGTTCGTCGACTCCGTGGTCGCTTGGTACCCGTACTCGGGCGACCGGCGCGCCGTCGCCGCAGTCCGGGAGATGCTCGACTACCAGCTCGCCCACGGGACGACACCCGCGCGCTGGTCCTGGCCGCACGTCCCGTTTGCGACGAGCTGCGCGGGACACCGGAAGTTCGGCCGCTGTCTGGCGGGCCTGCCGCGCGGCTTCTACGGCGGCACCGAGCCCGACAAGGTCGGGCTGCTCGGCCGCGGCTACCTCCTGTTCTACGAGCTGACGGGTACGCGCCGGTACCTGACCGCAGCGATCCATGCGGCCGACGCACTCGCGCAGCACGTCCGGGCCGGCGACGCCTCGCACACGCCGTGGCCGTTCCGGATCGATGCGCGTACGGGCCGGGTGGTGGACGGCGCCGAGTTCGGCGGCTTCGTCGTCGCTCCCGTGCAGCTGTTCGACGACCTGATCGAGCTTGGCGTGGGTGACACCGATTCGTACCGGCGCGCGCGGGACGTCGCCTGGTCCTGGGTGCTGCAACAGCAGCTCAATCCCGCGAGCCCGGCGTGGAACCGGTGGAGCGGCTTCTACGAGGACGTCCCGTACAACCCGGCGAGCCGCAACCAGGCCACGCCGACGCTGACGGCGCTGTACCTGTTGCAGCATCCCGCGCGCGACCCGCTCTGGCAGCAGCACGCGTCCGCGCTCCTGCGCTACGTGCGCTCCGCATTCGGCAGAGGACCCTTCGCCGGCGCGTGGGGCATCGACGAGCAGCGCGCCCCGCGCAGGCCGGGCTGCTGCTCACCCGTCGGCCTGGGTAGCACCACCTCGCGCTGGGCAGTTGCGAACGCGGCGCTGTTCGTGCGCGCCGGGGACGAAAACGCACACGAGCTTGCGCTCCGCTCGCTGAACTACGCCACCTACTTCGCGGCGGGCAACGGCCTGATCTCCTGCTGCGGGAAGCGGCCGCAGAACACGTACTGGTTCAGCGACGGCTACGCGGACTACCTGCGCAGCTTCAACTGGGCGATGGCGCTCCTCCCGGAGGCGGCACCGAAGCATCAGAACCATCTGCTCGGGTCGAGCACCGTCGTACAGGCCGTCGCCTATGCCCAGCGCCGGCTCGCCTACCGGAC
Organism: Actinomycetota bacterium; assembly: GCA_005885085.1. Lineage (GTDB taxonomy): Bacteria > Actinomycetota > Thermoleophilia > Gaiellales > Gaiellaceae > 3-1-20CM-4-69-9. The sequence continues at coordinate 10,885 of VAXY01000025.1, forward strand.
CTTCACTCCAAGGGGGACCGAGGTGGTTCGCCTCGTCTTCCGGCCGCACCGCGTCGTCGCCGGTGAAACGCTCGAGCAGCGAGCGGATCTCGCCGCGGAGGGATACGTCGTCCAGCCCCTGGACGGCGGCGACTATGTGATCCGGATTCGCCACGAGCATTCGCGGCAAATCCGGATCGACGGCTAAAGGAACCCCTCAGCTCTTGCGCGCTGCGGCGCGGCCGCCCTTGCGGCCCGCGGCCTTCTTCTGTGCGGTCGTGCCGCCCTGCTTGGAGGTCGAGCGGGACGAACCCGAATGGGACTGCTTCCCACCGCGACTCGAGGCACCGGGCGAGTTGGCGATGCGCGCGGCGCGCTGCTTCGACATTCCCTTCTCCTTCAACTTCTCGTATTGCTTCTCGTTCTTGACGCTCGCTCGCTTTCCGGGCATCGGTGTCTCCTTCGTCGTTGGTCGCGGTCCGTTTTCCCCTGCTCGGGGCGGCCAAACGTGACGTCACGCGCGCTACGCTCTCGCTAATGGAACCGCGCGAGGACTCCTGGGAGTCGATCGGCTGGGACGCGTCGTCCGCGCAGCAGGACGACGTCGGCCGGGAGCAGGTGCTCGAGCTCGCACGGCGGCTGGCCGAGCAGCGGCAACGCCAGCGCGCGGAGGATCTCGTCCAGATCGAGGACCTGAAACGGACACTGCGCGAGCGCGCAGCCGACGTTGCCCGGCGCGAGCTCGAGGTCGAGCGTCGCCTGCGGCAGCTGGACGAGCACGAGACACCGCGGCGGTCGCTCCGGTTCCGCCGTGTGGAGCCGCAACCGGCGGAGGACACCGGGGCCGCGGCCTATGCGGAGGAGCTCCTGACACGACGCGAAGCCGACCTGGAGCAACGTGCCTCGGCCGTCGCCGCGCGGGAACGGGAGATCGCCGAGCGCGACGCTGCCGCGCTGGCGCGACGGCTCGAGCTCGAGGAGGCCGAGCCGGCCCGCGCGCAGCGGGAGGAAGCGCTGGAAGCGCGCAAGCGGGAGCTCGACGAGCAGAAGCAGACGCTCGACCGTTCACACGCAGACCTCTCGCGTGCGAGCGACGAGCTCGTGCAGCGGGCCACAGCGCTGGAGGAGGGCGAGCGGGCCGTCGCGGCCGAGCGCACGCAGCTCGCCGGGCTCCAGCGCGACCTCGACGCACAGACGGATGCCCTGGCGGCCGGCACGCGGGAGCTCGCCGAGCGTGAACGTGTCCTGGCCGAGCGCGAACAAGAGCTCACGGAACTGGGGGACCGCACCGCTGCGGTGGAGCAGCGCAGCAGCGCCGGCGAGCGCCGCGCCACGGAGCGAGACCAGCAGCTGGCCGCGCGCGAGGCACGCCTTGCCGCGCGCGAGCAGGAGCTGCAGGGACGCGAGGCCGAGGTGCTACGCGTGCAGGCCGGTCTCGCCGCTCAGCAGGAGAGCGTGCGCCGCCGCGAGCGCGCCCTCGAGGATGCCGAGCGCGTGGTCGAACGCGAGACGATCGCCCCGCCGGCGGCGTACGTCAGCTTCAGTGAGGGGCTGGAAGCCCTGACGGGTGCGCGCCGGCCCCGAGACTAGTCAGCACCCGAGCGCACACGTCGACGACGCGCGGGTCGAACTGCGTCCCGGCCGCTTCCTCCAACCTGCGTAGTGCCTCCTCGGCGGGCAACCGCTTGCGATAGGGCCGGTCGGTGGTCATCGCGTGGTACGCGTCGCAGACCAGGATGATCCGAGACTCGATCGGGATCTCCTCGCCGCTGAGCCTGTCGGGGTAGCCGGCCCCGTCGTAGCGCTCGTGACAGTGCCGCACGATCGGCCGTACCTCCTCGAGCCGGTCGATCGGCGCGATGATCTTCTCGCCGAGCTCCGGATGCGTCTCGACGACCTCGCGCTCCTCCGGGGTCAGCGGCCCGGGCTTGGACAGGATCGTCTCGGGGATGCCGATCTTCCCGATGTCGTGGAAGAGCGCGCCGAGCTCGAGCCGCTTCAGGGACGAGCCCCCGAGCCCGAGCTCTTCGCCGACCTTCAGGGCGAGATCCGTGATCCAGCGCGCGTGCGACGACGTGTACTCGTCGTTCGCCTCGAGCGCATTGGCGAGCGCCTCCACCGTCTCGAGGAACGTGCGCTCGAGCTGGTGGAAGTTGCCGGCGTTCGTGAGTGCGAGCCTCGACTGGTGCGCGATGCCCGCCAGCAGCCGCAGGTGCCGCTCGGTGAACTCGCCGTCCTTCGGCGGCGCAACCGCGATGCAGCCCAGCCGCCCGCCGTCGAGGATCAGCGGTGCGATCGCAAAGGGCCTGCCGATGCCGACGTCCTTGACGCCTGTGGTCGCCTCGAATTCGTCCTCCGTGATGACGAACGGCTCCTTCCCGCCCAGATTCTCCTCGGCGAGCTCGGGCGGGAACTTCATCCGTGCGAGACGCTGTTCGTCCATCTCCGAATAGCCGTGCGACGCGTGAACCCTGATCTCGCCGCCGGCGGTTTCCTGGAGCCACACGGACGCACGCGGCGAGCCCATCGTGCGCGCCGAAAGCTCGACGATGCGGTCGACGACGGCAGCCATCCCTTCCGCACTGGAGAGCTGGCGGCTGAATTCGAGCAGCGCCGTCGCCCGCTCGGCTTCGCGCCGCGCGGCCTCGTAGAGGCTCGCGTTCTCGAGCGCGACGGCGGCGTGACCGGCGAGCACCTCGAGCAACCGCACATCGTCCTCGTCGAACTGGTTCAACCCGAGCTTCGAGATCACGATGATGCCGACGACGCGCGTGCCGAACGTGAGCGCCACGACGACCTGGGATTCGTCGATCGAGTCGGTGCCGGGGAGGATGCGCGCGAACTCACAGTTGGCCGCGTCCCCGATCAGGAGCGACTCACCGGTTTGGGCGACGCGCCCGGTGATTCCCTCGCCGACCTTGCAGGCGAGGATCTCCATCGGTTCGCGCGTCTCGCTGGTGAACTGCCCGACGAAAGCGATCGGGATCACGTCGTCCCCCTCGAGGAGGGAGACGCGACAGTTGTGGTAGTCGATCAGCGACCGCAACTCGGTCGCGATCACATTGCCGATCTGGCGCACGTCGTTGAGGCGGTTCAGCTTCCCGCCCAGGCTCTGCAGCATCTTCATGTGCGCGACCGAGCGGACGTCGCGCGCCGACGGCACCGGCTCGCCCTCGGGCCGCTCCATCGAGGTCTCCTCGTAAAGGACGATCTGGTTCTTGCCGCGCGCCTTCGCGCTCATCATCGCGGCCTCGGCACACGCAACCAGCTCGCGGGGATTCATCGCGTGCTCGGGGCCGCGCGCGAGGCCGACGGAGATCGTGATCCGGCCGGCCGGCTCGAAGTCGGTCGACTCGACACGGTCGACGAGCCGGTGGGCGAGCCGCTCCGCGTTCTGTGGCGACGGCGACGTGACGACGATCGCGAACTCCTCGCCGCCGAGCCGGTAGACGACGTCGGACGCACGCACAGCGTCCTTCAGCGTTTCGGCCAGCCCGCGGAGGATCTCGTCGCCCGCACCGTGGCCGTAGATGTCGTTGACACGCTTGAAGTCGTCGATGTCGAGCATCAGCACCGAGACGGCGTCGTGCGAGCGGCTGGCGGAAGCCAGTGCCCTGCGCAAGCGCTCGTGGAACGCACGGTGGTTGTAGAGGCCCGTGAGCGAGTCCGTCATCGCCTGGTGCTCGAGGCGGGCACGGACCTGCGCGTTGTCGAGCGCGAGCGCGGCGGCGTCGCCGAAGCGCTTCGCGAGCTCGAACTCGTCGTCGTCGAACGACGCCTCCTCACCGAGGCGGTAGATGTTCAGCGCGCCCTTGATCGAGTCGCGGGCGATCAGCGGGATCGTGATCAGGGCTTCGGGCTCATCGGCGGGCGTGCCCGCAACGGTCATCACGCGCGGGTCGAGGTGGGCCTGGTTGACCAGGACCGGCTCTCGATGTTCCACGCCCCAGCCCGTCAGCCCCTGGCCGAAGAGGCACTGACTGGCGAGGATCTTGTCCGCCCACTTGTCCCGTGCGAGGACGGGCACGAGCCGCCGGCGGGGCTCGTCGGCCTCGTAGATCGTGAGCGAGTCGTGCGGAATCAGGTCCGCCAGGGCATCAGCGATCCGGTCCAGCAGCGCGTCGAGACCCTGCTCGCTGAGGACGGCGTGGAACACCTCCGCCAGCCGGCGGTACGACTCGACGAGCGCTGCGTCGTGGGACGGCGCTTCCGTGCGCTCGGGTATGAGCCGCAGAGGTAGGGCGTGGTCGCTCATCGACCTCGTTCGATTTGGTTGTGCAGCCGCAGCGGAGGCCCCCTTCTTCCGAACCAACACACAGCAAAGCGGGGCTTGAAAGCGGAGGAATCCCCCGGTTGAGGGGTTCCGGGCCTGGGGATAGGAGGGAGATGGCGCGAGGCGCGGCGACCGGCTCGGCGGCGGACTTCCTTCCGGACCGGCTCACCCTGCCGGCGCTGCGTGAGGCTGCGGCCGGCTGCCACGGGTGTCGGCTCTGGGAGGTCGGCACGCAGACGGTCTTCGGCGAAGGCGTCCGCACGGCAAGGGCGATGTTTGTGGGCGAGCAGCCCGGCGACCAGGAGGACCGCGCGGGGCGCCCGTTCGTCGGCCCTGCGGGGAGGCTGTTCGACGAGGCGCTCGAGGCGGCAGGGATCGACCGCGCGGCCGTCTACGTCACGAACGCGGTCAAGCATTTCAAGTGGCAGGCACGCGGTAAGCGCCGCATCCACCAGAAGCCGAACTGGACCGAGATGACAGCGTGCCGGCCGTGGCTCGAAGCCGAGCTCGCGGTCGTGAAACCGCGCGTCCTCGTCCTGCTCGGCGCGACGGCCGCGCAGTCGCTACTCGGCCGTCAGTTCCGGGTCACGCAGCACCGTGGCGAGCTGCTCGAGTCCGAACTGGCGGAAGCCGTCACCGCCACGGTGCATCCGTCGTCGATCCTCCGAGGCGAGCCCGAGGAACGCGAGGCGAACTTCAGCGCATTTGTCGACGACCTGCGCGTCGTCGCGGGACTGCTCTAAGTCGTCCGGGTCTCCTCGGCGGCCTCCGCGCCCTCGGCCTCGCGCGCCCTCTGGGCGAGATCCCGGCTCAGATCCTCCGGATCGTTGTCGGTCTCCTCCCAGGACGGATTTGGCTGCGGCGCCGCAAAGAAGTCCCGCAACGCGTAGGCAACACCGGCAGCAAGGCCAAATCCAAGTAGCAGTCGTCTCATGTACGCCTCCTCGTCGCTCCCGAGGGCCTACCCTACGCCTATCCGCGAGAAAAAGGCCGGAGCGTAGTGCGAGCGAAGCGGCACTACGCGGAGGCGAACTGATGCAAGGTGGCGACGCGAAGCCAGGCCGCCCTGCACGGTAGAAGACAACCGTCGATCGACTTGGAGCCTGCGGGCTTCGCCCGTAGGCGATCACCGCGAAGCGGCGTACCTAAAAGACGCCCAAAAGCGCCAGCTTTTGCGCGTACACTACGCGGAGGCGAACTGATGCAAGGTGGCGACGCGAAGCCTCGCCGCCTTGCACGGTAGAAGACAACCGTCGATCGACTTGGAGCCTGCGGGCTTCGCCCGTCGGCGTTCACCGCGAAGCGGCGTACCTAAAGACCGAGCAAAAGCGCCAGCTTTTGCTCGGGTAAATCAGTCGCCCCAGTCGAAATCTCGGCTCTTGCCCCACAGGCTTTCTTCGGACTCGGGAGCAGCGTCGTCGACGGTCTCTTCGCCCGGCCAGGCGAGGACAGGTGCGCCGACGGCGACTGCCGCCTCCTCCCCGTCCATCGTCTCCTCGAGGCGGGCCTGCTCCTCGGTCTTGAAGAGGGGGTGGTTGTCGAAGGGGTCGGCGGTCTTGTAGTGCCCGAGGGGCATCGTGCCCTCGAGCCGCGAGTTCCGCTCCTTGAGTTCGAGGTGGTCCTGGATCACTTTCGCAAAGACCGAGGGCGTCTCAACAGGCATTCCTTCTCCTGGATCGGGGGCGGGGGATGCTGCGGGCGGGATTCTAGCCCCTCGCGGGGCTTTTTCCACAGGAGAGGGTAGAAGACGCTACGGATGTGCGACGGGTTCGGGAGCAGTCTCGACTCGGTTTTTGCCGTTGCGCTTCGCCTCGTAGAGGGCTCCGTCGGCGGCCGAGAAGAGCTCCGCGGCGGTCGCCGTGGCGGGCGGCGTCGCGGCGACGCCGAAGCTGCGTCCAGTCGGCCGACAGGACGATCCGGCCCGCGAGTGCGAGGCGGATCCGCTCGGCCACCTGCGCGCCGGCTGCGAGATCCGTCCCGGGGAGGATGAGGAGGAATTCCTCCCCGCCCCAGCGGCCGGCGAGGTCGATTTCGCGCAGGGACTCCTGGAGCAAGGCGGCGAACTCCCGCAGAACGGCGTCTCCTGAGGGATGGCCGTACCGGTCGTTGACGTCCTTGAACCAGTCGAGGTCAGCCACCACGAGCGCCAGCGCGCCGCCGAATCGCTCGACCCGCGCCAGCTCCGATGCGAGCGTCTCCTCGCACTGACGGCGGTTGGCCAGGCCGGTCAAGCCGTCGACGAGGGCCTGCCGCTCGACGATCCGGTGCAGGCGGGCGTTGTCGAGCGCGACGACCGCGTGCGAGGCGAGGGAGACGGCGGTCATCCGGTCCTCGTCATCGAAGTCGTCGCCGAAGAGGAGCAGCGAGCCGAAGTCCGTGTCACCCGCGGTCAGCGGCACCTCGATCTTGTCGGTGCCCTCGTCGGGCCGGCCCGCCTTTATGAGCTCGCCGCTCGTGGCCATGATCACGCCGCCCTGCGCGCTCGTCGCCTCGACCGCAGCCTCGACGACCAGTCGCATCAGCTGGTCGACGTCGTGCGTCGCGCCCAGCGCTTCCCCGAATCGTGAAATCACGTCCCGCAGGCGCCCACGCTGCCGCTCGAGCTCGTCGAGCCGTGTCTGCAACTGGGCGGCCATCTCGTTGAACGTCCTGCCGAGGAGAGCGAACTCGTCGCGGCCCTGGACCGGGACGCGTTCCTTCAGGTCGCCGCGCGCGATCCCCCGCGCCGCGTCGACGAGCGTCCGGATCGTGCGCACGATCGCCCGGCCTTCGATGTAGGCGACCACCGCGACGAGCAAGAGGCACGAGACGAGGCCGACGAGCAGGCGCTGCATGGCGGAGCGATTCGCCGCGTCGATTCGCGTCTGGGGGCTGATCACCGCGAGCGTCGCCGACGGCTGCTCGTTGAGCGTCTCGGCGATCAGCGCGCGATAGCGAGTGCCGGCGAGCGTGATCGTGTGCGTTCTCCCGGGCAGTGCGTCGAGGCGCTCGCCGAGCGCGATCACCGGACCGGCGACGATCTGCCGGTCCTCGACGAGGATCACGTGCTCGTCGCTCTCGAGCCCGGAGCGCCCCTCGAGGCGGCTGACGAGCTTCTGATCGAGCGGAACGGACGCGATCACGGCGCCGCGTGCATGTCCCTGGCCGACGATTGCGACTTGACGTGTTGCGGCCGCCGGATCACTCTTGCCGACTCGGAAGCCGCCGGAGGCCTCGACGCTGAGGTGCGGCCGCGTGCTCAGCAGGCGCTGCAACGTGGCGCGGTCACGCCGCATCAGGGCCCGCTGGAACTGCGGGCTGCGCGCGAGGCCCGCGGCGGAGTTGTCCGCCGCGACGAGCTCATCCTGATACGTCGCCAGCGCCGCACGCAGCCCGGCCTGCAGGCGCGCGTCGACCTGCCGCGTCTCGCTCCGCTGCGCGACCGTCGAAAAGCCCCAGAAAGCCGCCGCGAGCGGAAGCAGCGACAGCAGCAGGAAATAGACGACGAGCTTGACCTTGAAACTAGCCACGACTTCCCCTCAAGTCCTTCTCCCGGATGCCGATGGGATCCCTTGAACGAGGTATCGACAGGTCAGGGGAGGAACATGAGGGAAACCTGCGCGCGCGTCCTAGCCGCCGCGCTGATGACGGGAGCGATTGCGACGGTCGTGGCAATGTCGGCCCTGTTCGACACGCCGCAAGAGGTCGGCCGGGCACTCACAGCGCCACCGTCATCCCTGCAGCGCTCGGTCGGTGTCGAGGTGCCGGCGGCACCGCGCCACGCGCCGGCCGCTGAGCGGCTTGCGCCAGCACGCGCGAGAACCAGGACGCGCACTCCGACAGTCATCATCAGCAGACAGCTCGTCCGGCGGACGATCGTCGTGCGGCACACGCACCCGCCGCGCCGGCAGCTCGCCGCGGTGAAGCCGAACCCCGCGCAGGTGGTGCAACCGGCCCCGGCACCATCGCCCGCGCCGCAACCGGCGGTGACGCCGCAGCCCGCTCCGTCCGCCGACGATCCGTCCAAGGGCCACGACGGCAACGGGCAAGGCGACGAACACGCGGACGATCACGGCCACGGTCCTGGCCACGGCGGCGGCCACGACGGGCACGAGGACTAATCGCTGTGCGAGGATGAGCGCGTGCGACGCACGCGCCTCCTCTCACGACGTGTCGGCCCGCTCGGGCTGGCGCTGACGGCCTGGGACATCTGGCGTCGTCTGCCGCCCCGGCAGCGCAGGCAGATCGTCAACATCGCGCGGAAGCACGGCCCGAAGGTTGCGGCCCGCGTGATGCAGGCCCGCTCGCGCGCGCGGGCGCGCCGCCGTTAGCCGACGCCGAGCGCGGCCCGAACGATTCGGTCCTGCTCGCGCAAGTGCGCGGTCGGATAACCCTCGCTGGGGCTCGCGCGCCACGGCCGGCCGGCATAGCTGAGCGGCGCCCCGGGTGCCTCGAGGCGGTGGCGGATGGTGCGCCACGCGCCCATGTTCTGCGGCTCCTCCTGTGCCCAGACGATCTCCAACAAGTTCGGATACGCCGAGACGACCGCCGCGTACGCATCGACCGGGAACGGATACAGCTGCTCGAGCCGAGCGACGCCGACGTGCGGCGCAGCCGCACGCTGCTCGTGCCCGACGATGTCGTAGTAGAGCTTCCCCGAGCAGAAGATCAGCCGCGTCACCTCGGCGTGGTCGGCGTCGGGATCGTCGATGACCGGCCGGAATGAGCCTTCCGCGAGCTCCGTGAGCGTCGAGGACGCCTGCTTCAGGCGGAGCAGTCCCTTCGGGGTCATCACGACGAGCGGCCGGCCCGCGGCGTCGAGCGCCTGTCGGCGCAGCAGATGAAAGTACTGCCCCGACGTGGAGCAGTTCGCAACGCGAATGTTCTCCTGCGCCGCGAGCTGCAGGAAGCGCTCGAGCCGTGCGCTCGAATGCTCGGGCCCGTTGCCCTCGTATCCGTGCGGGAGCAGCAGTGTCAGACGCGTCGTCTCGTGCCACTTCGAGAGCCCGGCGACGATGAACTGGTCGATCACGATCTGCGCGCCGTTGACGAAGTCTCCGAACTGCGCCTCCCAGAGGACGAGCGCCTCCGGCGCGGCGACGGAATAGCCGTACTCGAACCCGAGACAGGCGTACTCCGAGAGCGGCGAGTTGTGGATCTCGAACGACGCGGTCTGCTCGTCGAGGTTCTGCAACGGCGTGAACGTCTCGCCCGTGTGCGCGTCATGAAGCACCGCGTGGCGGTGCGAGAACGTGCCGCGTTCGGTGTCCTGTCCCGTCAGGCGGATGGGAATGCCTTCGACGAGCAGCGAACCGAAGGCCAGCGCTTCCGCCTGCCCCCAGTCGATCCCGCCCGCGTCGATCGTCTGCAGCCGCCGCTCGAGCTGGCCCTTCAGCTTTGGGTGGACGGTGAAGTGCTCCGGCACGCGCAGCAACTCGTCGTTCAGCTCGCGCAGCCGGTCCGCAGCAACGGCGGTGACGACGCCGTCGCCGCTCGAATACGGGATGCCCTCGGCGGGCGGCGGGGTGCCGAATGTGGCCTTGAGCGCCTCGTGCGCCTGCTTGAGCTCCGACGTGACGGCCGCGACGAAGGCGTCTGCCTGTTCCTTCGTCACGACCCGGGCCTCGACGAGGCGCTGGGCGAACAGCTCCCGCACGGTCGGGTGCTCGGCGACCTGCGCCGCCATCAACGGCTGCGTGTAGGCGGCCTCGTCCTGTTCGTTGTGCCCGTGGCGCCGGTAGCCCACGAGGTCGACGACGACGTCACTCTCGAACCTGCGCCGAAACGCGAGTGCGAGCCTGACGGCCGAGATCGCCGCCTCGGGATCGTCGGCGTTGACGTGGATGATCGGGACGTCGAATCCTTTCGCGAGGTCGCTCGAGTAGCGCGTGGAGCGTCCTTCACTGGGGTCGGTCGTGAAACCGACCTGGTTGTTCGCGATCACGTGCAGCGTGCCGCCGGTCGAGTAGCCGTCGAGAGCGGACAGGTTCAGCGTCTCGGCGACTTCGCCCTGGCCCGGGAACGACGCGTCGCCGTGGATCAGGATCGGCAGCGCGACGCTCGGGTCGTGCAGGCCGTAGCGCGTCGAGCGGTCGGTCTGCTCTGCGCGGGCGCGTCCCTCGACCACCGGATCGACTGCTTCCAGATGGCTCGGGTTCGCCGCGAGCGTGACCGTGATCTCGCCGGCGGGCGTCGAACGGGTGCCCTCGGCGCCGAGGTGGTATTTGACGTCACCTGTGCCACCCTCGTCGGTGGCGACGACGGCCTCGATCGTCCGCTCGCCCTCGAACTCGCGGATGATCGAGTCGTAGCCGAGCCCGAGCGTGTGCGCGAGCACGTTCAGCCGCCCGCGGTGCGCCATGCCGATCACGACCTCGTGCGCTCCGTTCTCGGCAGCGAGGCCGATCGCCTCGTCGAGCATCGGCACCATGACGTCGAGGCCCTCGATCGAGAACTGCTTCTGCCCGAGAAACGCGCGGCGCAGGTACTGCTCGAACGCCTCGACGCGCGACAGCGAGCCGAGCAGCCCCTCGCGCTCGCCGGCCGAGAGCTCGTGGCGGTACTTGCCGGATTCGATCGCCTGCCGCAGCCACACGCGCTTCTCGTGGTCTGCGATGTGCTCGATCTCGTAAGCGATCGTCCCGCAGTAGGTGTCGCTCAACCGCGGCAACGCGTCCGCGAGCGTCTCGCCCGGAACGTAGAGGCGTAGGACGGAAGCCGGGACACGCGCCTGGAGCTCAGGCGTGAGCTTCGGGATCAGGCGCTCGGGCTCGAGAGCAGGATCGCCCGGCGGCTCGGAGCCGAGCGGATCGAGCCGCGCTGCGAGATGGCCGTGCATGCGGTGCGCCTTCACCAGCGCCATCGCCGCCGCGACCGCGCCCAGCAACTCGTCGGTGACCGGCGGCGCCTCGACCGACGCGGGCGCTGGGACGGCGGGGGCAGGCGCATCCCCGTTGCCGGTGCGCTCGAGCAGGCGCGTGAGCCCCGGATGGGTCGCGACGACGTCGCTGCGACCGCTTTCGAAGAGCTCGCGCCACTCCGCCGGGACCGCGTCCGGGTTCTCGAGGTAGTCCTCGAGAAGGTCGCGCGCGAACCCCGCGTTCAGCCCATCGACGTCGGTCACTACTGCTGTTGTAGCAACCGGGCTACCAGAGCGGGTTGCTCGTGATCACCGCAGCGGCGAGGCCGACGGCGAACGAAGCTGCTGCGATCACGACTGCCCACGTGGCCAGGCGTGTCGCCCGGCCGCCGATGCCCGCGGCGACGAGGGCGAGCAGGATCGCGATGGGGATCAACCTCAGAGGCCTGTACATGACCCCGGTCAGGCTGACGAAGATCGCGGCTGCGGCGAGGAAGCCCGCGACCGTCTCGGCAGGGCGTGCTCGCTCGTACGGGGCGGAGCTCATACGCGCACGGCCGGCCGTCGACTGCGGGCGTAGGTTCTCGTCGGGCGTCCGTGGGGGCCGGGACGCCGGGGACGACCGGTCCGCGGCCGCCAGCCCGGGGGCCCGTCGTCATTACGGACGCGTGTCGTGGCCGGCTCCTTGGGCTGCGGCTCCGACTTGATCGCCCAGTAGACGACCCAGCAGAGATACAGGATCGGGATCTTCATGATCAGCATCAGCCAGATCAGCTCCCACACGATCGTGGCAGTTTAGCGCCGGGCTCACCCGGCCACCGCGGCCTCCAGGTCGGCCTTGACGAGTTCCTTTCCGTGCACGTCGTACTGCGTCACCTCGAAGGTGGCACGTGCGTTTGCAACGCTCACGTGCCGCGTGCCCGCGATGCGGACAGGGAGCCCGGCCAGCACCTCGTAGATCTCCGTGTACCGCCCCTGGTCGACCCCGATCCAGTGCGCGCCCGCGACCGGCTCGACGAACGCATACGCGAGCGGTGCTCCCTTGGGGTCGCGGCAGATCACGTCGAGACGGGGATCTAGCAACCGGCCGTCGGCAAGCGCGCCGAAGACCTCGCCGCACCACGGCGGCCGCCGTTCGCCCGCAGGGTCGATGCCGCCGTCGCAGGCGTAGACACCGCTGCGGTTGCGATTCGCGAAGGTCAGGCTTTCGCCGGCGACACCGACGCGCTCCACGACCTTCGCATCGACGGAGACACTCTGACGGTCACCGCGAAACAGGCAACTCTCGAGACGACGTCCGAGCGTCGTGCGGCGGAGGATGCGGGCTTCCGTCATGACGCTGCCGCGGACGGGACGAAATTCGGCAGCCGGCTGACCGTAGAGCAGGTGCCGTGGGCCGCCGTCCTCGTCGCAGGCGGCCGCGACGAGGACGACGAGCAGGAGCGACAGCGGCCTCAGCCGGTCCAACCCCAGCGACCGACGCCGCCGTAGGACGAATCGCTGCGGTAGGTGCGGTAGAAGATGTTCGTGCCACACGCTTCGCATTTCGCCTCGACGATCTGATCTCCGCCGTAGAGCGAGCGCATGAACACCATCCCGACGTGCGTGCTGCTTGCGAAGGCATCCATCACGCCCGCGGTGGACTTGGCGACGACGTGGTTGGGCGCACCGTTCCCGTTCCGGAACGAGGCCGCGTCGTACGGGCCGTGCACATTGCGCAGCGCGCGCCAGTAGTAGCGGCCGTCACGCCACGTGTCGGTCGACTCGCGCCACGTCTTGAACGTGAGGCCCGAGCAATCACCGCCTTCGCCGTGCGTGCTCGTGTCGGCGGGCGGATCGTACGGATACGAATCGACGTCGTCGTAGTTCCAGCAGCCGCCGCCCCACTGGTAGCCCTCGTAGCGCGCGGCGTTCGCGTAGTCCTGGGCCGCGTCGCGTGTCATCGTCGTCATGAACGTCGGCGCGTCGTAGTTGCAGTTCACCCAGAAGCGGTGGTACGCCTGCGCGCCCGCGGCGCTCGACAGGATCACGCCGATTCCGAACAACACGATCAACCGTCTCATCGCGGCACCTCCAGGTCGAAGCGGTCGATGCGGGCGCCTGACTCGGTCGTGCGGAGCCGATAGAGGCCGCCGGCCGTAAGGCGGAACCGCGCGAGCGGCGCCGTCTCGGTCCAGGAGCCGGAGGCAACCGAGAAGCTCCCTGCCAGTCCGGTTCGGTCGAGCATCAGCACGACGAACTCGTCGCGATCATCCGTATACGTCTTGGTGACGACGACCATGCGCGGGCCGAGCGGCTCGGCGAGCTGCACCTCGCCGAGCGGCGTGTCACTCGTGATGCGCCAGGCCCGCAGCACCGTCGAGCGGCCCGCGGTCTCGGCCACACGGAGCTCGCCCTCCCCCACCCGTTCGACGACGATCTCGTGACCGTTTGCGAGCGGCTTGCCGTCATGGGCGGCGCGCGCCTGCGCAGAACGTGTCAACGGTGTGCCCTTGTCGGCGACGGGCATCCACTGTTCCGACGGCTGTTGCAGCACAACCGGCCCGGAGGGGCCATGTGCGAGCTTCGCCCACGTGCGGTCGGCGAGCGTCTGCGACCACTTCGGCGTGCCGTCGGGACGGAAGGTCCGCAGGGTTCCGCGCGGCTCGAGCACGTCGAAGCCGCCGTCCGCGTCGACGGCGAAGTCCGCCAGCTCCGCCGCCCCGCCGAGCGTGACGACTTCGCGGCGGTCCCTTCTCCAGCTCATGACCCGGCCGTTCACCGAGTCGAGCAGATCGACCGTGCCGTCCGGCTCGACGTCGAAGGACGACGGACCGCTGTATCCGAGCTCCCGCGAGCCGGCGAGACCGACGTCTTGCGGCGCGGCGCCCCAACTCGCCTTGGCGACCTGCGCGTCGGGCGCACGCACCCGGCCGAACAGATGCCGTCCGAGGCCAACCGGGATTGCGTCGAGGAGCGGCAGGCTCACCTGAGGCGTGTCCGCGCCACCCGAGGGCACGGTCACCGTCGCCCCGCTCGAGTCGTCGCGCAGAACCGCGTAGTACGAGAAGCCGGCGGCCGCGGACGCGAGCTCCGCCGGAACGTCGACGTAGTAGCGCCCTTCCTTCGAGTCGTGACCCCGCCGTAGCGCGAACGGCCTGAACTGCCCGCCGTCGCCGCCGCGGATGTAGACGGTCCCTGAGCCGTCGCACGGGAGGCCGCCGTCGTTGGGCGTACAAACGATCGAGTACCGCAGCCTCAGGGGCTCGCCCGGCATCCGCAGGAGCGGCGGCACGTGAGCCGCGTCAATCAGCGCGGGCGGGTTGGGCACCGCAGGCGGCCCGGCGGCCGACACGGCGGTGAGCACGACTCCTGCAATGACGCCTGATGTGATCCCGGCCGCTCCCCCCGCGAGCGACCGGATGCTTGGTCGACGCATGGGATTCCTCCTGGTCGGGATCGATTCGAGGGTACGGCCCCAACTGGAACGCCTGGGAGACGTCTTTGCAACGAGAATGTAAAACCGAGTTACGCGAGCGCCCGAAAGGGGGAATAGGCCGCGCAATGGTGATCGACGAACGGATCCAGGCACTGCTCGAACAGGGGGAGGAGCTCGGCTGCCTGAACCTGTCGGCCGTCAGCGAGTTCCTCCAAGAGGCCGAGCTGGACGAAGACCAGACGACCGGGTTCTTCGAGCAGCTCGAGGAGCGGGGGATCGCCCTCACGGACGACTGCGCCCGGCCGCAGGCCGCCGAGGGGACGTACGTGAACGGCGACCTCGCCGTCGCTACGACCGACGCCCTCCAGCTCTTCCTCAACGAGGCGGGCCGCTACAAGCTGCTCACGGCCTCGGAGGAGGTCGAGCTCGCAAAGCGGATCGAGCGCGGCGAGAAGGCGGCGAAGGACCTGATGATCAACTCGAACCTCCGCCTCGTCGTCTCGATCGCGAAGAAGTACCAGGGTCACGGCATCTCGCTGCTCGACCTGATCCAGGAGGGGATCATCGGGCTGATCCGCGCCGTCGAGAAGTTCGGATCCGCCAGGCCGTGCAGCGCGGCGTCGCGAACAAGTCGCGGACGATCCGCATCCCCGTCCACATCGTCGAGCGCGAGCAGAAGATCTCGCGCGCCGAGCGCGAGCTGACCGCCAGGCTCGAGCGCCCGCCGACGGACGAGGAGATCGCACAGAGGACCAAGCTGTCGCTGAAGCACGTGAGAGAGGTCCGCGCCGCGGCCCGTGCGGTAACGAGCCTCGACAGGCCCGTCGGCGAGGAAGGCGACACAAGCTTCGGCGACCTGATCGCCGGCGAAAGCTCCGAGCCGTCCGAGGAGGTGCACGTCAGCCTCACGGAGCGGGCGGTTCGAACCGCGGTCGACACGCTGCCGGACCGCGAACGGGAGGTCGTGAAGCGTCGTTACGGCATGAACGGCGACCGCGATCCCCAGTCGCTGGAGGAGATCGGACGAACGCTGGGGATCACGCGCGAACGCGTGCGCCAGATCGAGGCTCAGGCATTGGCGCGTCTCGCCGAGCGGCGCGAGGTCGCTTCGCTCGGCGAGAATGTCGCCTAGATGATCGACCACGTCTCGGTCGAGGTGGCCGACTACCAACGCAGCAAGGCGTTCTATGCAGAGGCGTTGCGCCCGCTCGGCTACCAGCTCGCAATGGAGTTCGGCGGGAACGTCGCCGGGTTCGCCGCGCAGGGGAAGCCCGACTTCTGGCTGATCGAAGGCACGCCTTCGGGCACGACCCACATCGCGTTCAAGAGCCCCGACCGTGCGACCGTCGACGCCTTCCATGCGGCGGCCCTTGCCGCCGGCGGCAAGGACAACGGTCCGCCCGGCCTACGCCCCCAGTACCACGAGCATTACTACGGAGCCTACGCGCACGATCCCGACGGGAACAATGTGGAGGCGGTCGCGCACTTGCCTGAGTAGCGGAGCGAGCGCGCGCCACCGTCAGCGCACGACGTCACAGCCAGGCCGCGATCCGGGCTGGACGCAAGCAGCACGATCTGCTTTCGTTCTCGCCTAATAGGCGGGTAAGCGCACACAAGGGGTCCCGCCGCCGAACAAAGGAGCATCCGTGAAGACGTTTGTGGCATGCCTGGCCACGGCTCTCGCAGTGTTCATCGGAACGTCTGCGTTTGCGAACGCGGGAGGACAA
>VAXY01000239.1:0-2466 GCA_005885085.1 Actinomycetota bacterium
CAGAGGTTCAAGCACATCGTGCGAGAGAGCGACACAGTGGCTCGCTTTGGCGGCGACGAATTCGCGCTCCTGCTCGAATACGTGACAGAGAGCGACGTCGTGGCTCTTGCGCGGCGGCTGCTCGACGGCGTAGCCGGACCGGTCGGCGTCGCCGGCCGCGACGTCTCTCTCGGCGCGAGCATCGGCATCGTCCTCAATTCGGGCTCAGGCCACAGCGAAGACCTCGTCCGCGATGCGGATGTCGCGATGTACGCCGCAAAGGATGCCGGTCGAAATCGCTACGAGATCTTCTGCCCCGAAATGGCCAGAAAGGCGAGCGAACTCCTCGGCATCGAGCATGAGCTCCGGCTCGGGTTGGAACGCGGTGAGTTCAGTCTCCACTACCAACCGGAGGTAGAGCTCGCGACGAACCGAATCGTCGGCGCCGAAGCGCTTCTTCGCTGGCAATCACCGACTCGTGGATCGGTTCCTCCCGCGCGTTTCATTCCGATCGCTGAAGCGACCGGGCTGATCATGCAGCTCGGTGAGTTCGTGCTCCGGCAGGCATGCCTGCAGACTGCCGAGTGGCGTCGCGGCGGTCTCGTGCCCGACTCATTCGTGACCTGGGTGAACGTCTCCGGGAAGCAGCTGACCAGCGGGACACTTGGAGCAGTCGTCCGCGACGCGCTCGAGGCCGCCTCGCTTCTGCCAAGCGTGCTCGGGTTGGAGGTGACCGAGACGGCGGTGGTCGAGGATGGGCTCGCGGGCGATCGAGCCAGAGCCGAGCTGAAGAAGTTGCACGAACTGGGTGTGCGAATCGCGATCGACGACTTCGGAACGGGCTTCTCCTCGCTCGGCCAGCTCCGTCACTTCCCGATCGACATGATCAAGGTCGACGGCTCGTTCGTTCAGGGGACCGTCGACGATCCGAAGGATGCGGCGATCACGGCCCACCTCGTCAATCTCGCTCACGCTCTCGGCCTTGTCGCGGTGGCCGAGGGGATCGAGTCCAAAGGGCAGCTGGATTCTCTGCAGGACTTCGGCTGCGATCTCGGTCAGGGATACCTGTTCGCACGGCCGATGCCGGCGGATCAGATCCGTGAGCTCCTCGCGTCTGCGCGACCACCACTCGCGAATCCCGACTCTGCTGTCGCCTGAGCACCCGGCACGAGCTGTGGTGATGCAGAGGCGGCGCCGGAGCACGTCTCGGCGACCGGAGATCGGCGTCCGGGGGTAGCCGCACGGCTCCCTAAGGTCTTTGTCGTGAGTCCAAGCGGAACGCAGATACGAGGCCGTTGAACGGGCCCACGGAGCTTGGGCCGCGGCGGCCACTGCGAACGCGGGGGCGACCAGCCGCGCGTGAGCTCGCCGCCTGGCTTCGGCGGCGCGGTGTAGAGCCGAATCACATCTCGGTCGCGAGCGTCGTAGTCGCGGCGGCGGGGGCCGTGTGCCTGGTCGCACTTCCTCACGTCGGCGACGCCGCTCGTCTCGCACTGCTGGCCAGCGCCGCGATTCTCATCCAGCTTCGCCTGCTCGCCAATCTCATGGACGGCATGGTCGCAATCGAGGGCCGGCGGCGATCGGCCACTGGGGAGCTCTTCAACGAGATCCCCGACCGCTTCGCGGACACGCTGCTGCTGGTCGGCGCCGGGTACGCCGTGACCTGGGTGTCGTGGGGCGAGGTGCTCGGCTGGGCGGCGGCGACCGCCGCCGTCCTGACCGCCTATGTCCGTCTCCTCGGCGGCGCGCTCGCCGTAACCCAGCATTTCTGCGGCCCGATGGCCAAGCCGCACCGAATGGCATTCCTGACGCTCGCGTGTCTCCTGTCGATGGTCGAAGTGGCAACTGGCTATGAGGGCCGGGTGCTCGCCGTCGCGCTGGCGGTCATCGCTCTCGGCTCGCTCCTGACCTTCGCTCGCCGCACACGGCTGATCGCGAAGGAGCTCTCCGCGACGTGATCGGCACGCTCCTGGCAGCGGCGGCGCGGCTGCTGGCCGGGGGAACCGTACGTTGGGCGCGCCTGCCGACGGACACGCGCCAGCGCATCTTCTTTGCGAACCACACGAGCCACCTCGACTTCATCCTCATCTGGGCCTCACTGCCCGAGCGCTTGAGGAAGCGGACGCGACCGGTCGCGGCGCGCGACTATTGGGAGGCTGGGCCCATCCGTCGCTACCTGGCGCGCAGGGTCTTCAAGGCTGTTCTGATCGATCGTCCCGGTCCTGGGGCCGGGGACGAGGAGCGAACCCCGGCCGAGCGCGGCAAGGAGGCGGTCACGCGGATGGTTGAAGGCCTCGGGGCAGAGAACTCGCTGATCCTCTTCCCGGAGGGGACGCGAGGCTCGGGCGAGCAGGTGGCGGAGTTCAGGAGCGGTCTCTACTACCTGTGCCACGAGCGACCGGACGTCGAACTCGTCCCGGTCCGGCTCGAGAACCTGAACCGCGTGCTCCCAAAGGGCGAGGTGATTCCGGTCCCGATGATCAGCCG
>VAXY01000239.1:2475-5527 GCA_005885085.1 Actinomycetota bacterium
GTCGACGACTCGAAGGACGTCTTCCTCGAACGCACGCGCCGGGCACTGGAGGACCTGGGCGAGCGGTGAACGGGCTCGAGGACCGAGAGCTCCTCTGGCTGCTGGCGGGTGTGGCCGGTCTCTTGCTCGCTGCCACCACTGCCGGTCAGGTGCTTGAACGTGTTGTGGTCACGGAGGGGTCGCGCGCCACCGTCGACAACATCAATGCCCGCGTACGCGCGTGGTGGGTGATGAGCATCGCCTTCGCGATCGCGGTCGCGAGCGGGGGAATCGGCTCGGTCGTCCTGTTCGCGCTCATGTCGTTTCTCGCGCTGCGCGAGTTCGTCACTCTCAGCCCGACTGCGCGGGCGGACCACGCGGCCCTCGTTTGGAGCTTCTTCCTCGTCACGCCGGTCCAGTACGTGCTCGTTGGCGTGAAGTGGTACGGCCTGTTCAGCATCATGATCCCCGTCTACGCATTTCTGCTCGTGACCGTGCGACTGGTGCTCGCAGGCGAGACCGAGCGTTTCCTGGAGCGCGCGGCCACGATTCAGTGGGGATTGATGGCATGCGTGTACTGCATCAGCTACGCCCCCGCGTTGCTGCTGCTCGACGTGAAGGGGTATCAGGACCAGAACGCGAAGCTCCTCTTCTTTCTCGTCGTCGTCGTGCAGTTGAGCGACGTCTTCCAGTACATGTGGGGTAAGTTGCTCGGTCGTCGCCCGATTGCGCCGTCGATCAGTCCGAACAAGACGTGGGAGGGCTTCGTCGGGGGAGTTGGATGCGCGGTGCTGCTCGGGGCGTCACTCTGGTGGGTGACGCCGTTCAACCCGCTCGAGGCGGCGGGCATGGCGCTCGCGATCGCCCTGATGGGGTTCGCCGGCGGTCTGGTCATGTCGGCGATCAAGCGCGACCGAGGCGTCAAGGACTACGGTTCCTTGATCGAAGGGCATGGGGGAGTGCTCGACCGTGTGGACTCGCTCCTGTTTGCGGCCCCGCTCTTCTTCCATCTCACTCGCTTTTTCTTCTGATCGCTGACTCAGATCCCGACGCGGATGACGTACACCGCGTAGACGGCGACCCACCCCGCTGCGTAGAGGCCGACTGTGGCACGCGGCTTTGCGGCGATCCAGCGGCGGCCAAGCAGTCCCGCCAGCGCCGCGAGCAGTGTCACCGGAAGCATGCGCTCGAGCCGTCCCGGAATCGACCAGAGGAGGAAGGCGCCCAATGACTGATCCTGTAGGCCGGCGGCACGCGCGTACAGCTTGTACGGCGTTCCCATCCGTACCGGCCCGTACACGACGCTGCGAGGCCCGTCGGCACGCATCTCGCGTTCGACGCGCCGGACCGCGTTCTGTCGAACCGTCGGGACGGCGTCGACGATTGCCTCGGATCGCGCCGGCCGGAGCTCGCTGGCGATGAGATACGTGACCGCGCCGCCGACAAGCGCGCCCGCGAGCGTCAGGGCGAGCACGCGTGCGGCGGACCGCGCGGAGAAGAGCGCCACGGCGCCAAGGAGAACGTCCGGCACGATGAAGAAGAGCGTTGCTTCGGCGAACCCCCAGAGGAAGCCGAGCCGGCCTGTCGCCGGCGAAGCCGCGCGTTCGCGCAAGCCGTCGTATGTCGTCTCGGCCACGCTGACGCGCACCAGCATCGCATCACCCGGCGGACAGAGAGCGCACGGTCCGCGCGATCCCACGCGGTGCCGGCGAGGACAAGAGCGCCATCGCGACGTCTTAAACCCGTTCTGAGTGATGCCCCCGCCCGGAATCGAACCAGGGCACGCGGTTTAGGAAACCGCTGCTCTATCCACTGAGCTACGGGGGCTCGCCAGGAGGGTAGCGCCGTCAGGATACGGCGCTCCCTCGGCCGAGCTCTTCTCTGCCTGCTGCGTGTGGGAGATTTCTTGCGGTTCATGATCTCGGCACCGAGGTGTTCGAGACCGGATCCCGCCTCCTTCTGCGTCAGACGAGCGAGCAGCTGCCGAACTTGCCTTCGTTGCGAGGTTGCCGACGCGAGGATCGGCGTTCAACGGTGTCCGCCCGGATCTGTTTTCCTTGAAGGTCTTTGCCTTGCTCTCGGATCTACCACGCTCCACCTGAAACGACATCCGACCTAACCGTCCTTCCGATCACATGCGCATCTAGGTACGGTCGAGCCAGGTGATGTATGCATCTGTCTCGCTTCCAAGTCCGTTAAGCCTGCGCGGCGCGCGCCGGTCGATGCGCATGCGTGCGCTGCTGGCCTGCCCTGCGGACGTAGAGCCGCGACCTCTCACGCGCCGCCGTTGGAGTCGTCATTGGAGATGCAGGGCAATCAAGAATCTCTTGCCCGCGAAAGCCGCCGCTGTTGACGGCTACTGACGCACGACACCCACGCGCGTTGAGGAAGATCAACGTTTGGTTGCGAAAGGCGCGCGTCTACCGGCACACGCGCCCGATGGACGGCGACATCAGCTTCAGCAACGAGCCGAGTGTCGCCGCGCTCGGCAACCGGATCCTTGAGGAGGAAATCGAGACGATGGCGCGGCGCGAGCACGAGAGCTGGCGCGAGGAGAAGGAGAGGCAAGGCTGGACCTATGCCCTGAGCGAGTCAATGAGCGGAAGCTCCACCCCGACCTCGTCTCATGGGACGAACTCTCGGACGAGAGGAAGGAGATCGACCGCAACATGGTCAAGGGCTGGCCGACGCCCGCTACCGGCTCGACAGAAGCGGCGACCGCAAACTGAACCGCGCACTGCACATGATCCTCGTCGCACGAAAGCGCTCACACCCCGCGACGATCGCCTACATCGAACGGTGCGTCCAAGAAGGCAAAACACGACGCGAGGCAAACCGCTGCCTCAAGCGCTACCTCGCCCGCAGCGTCTACCGCCTACTCGAACACGGAACGCCACTGGCGACTTGACAGACATAGAAGCATCACTGGCGCAGGCGAGTCGCTATGCCTCCCAGCGCGCCAGACAATCAAGGGTTGATCGCGCGAACCACGACGGTGCCGCGGGTGGGCGGCCTATTGAAGGGGGCCGACACGACGACCTTCAGGCGCCAGCACCCGGCGGCGTGCTGAGCC
>VAXY01000241.1:0-398 GCA_005885085.1 Actinomycetota bacterium
CGACCGGCACGATCGCGCCGCCCGGCCCGTTCATCGTCGCGGTCACGGTCGACGGTCGAGCGAGCTTGTACGAAACGGTGAGCGAGGCGTTCGGCGCCACCGCTTTGCTCGCAAGAGGTGGCGCATAGACGCCGTAATAGAAGAGCGTCAGCGCCTCGGCGACGGCCCGCTCGCCGAGGCGATCAGACGGCCGGTTCAGGAGCTTGCCGTCGAACGCCATCGTCGCGGAGGGACCCGAGTCGAGCGCCGACGCGGTCACACAGCCGAGCCGCATCATCGTCAGCGCAAGCTCGAAGTTCGTGAGGCCGGCGCGGTAGCCAGGCTGGTGGCCGTCGGCGACGGCGAGCGCGATGCGCGCGTCCGCGGTCTGACCGACGCCGCTGCGCGAGTTGCGAAAG
>VAXY01000241.1:436-3118 GCA_005885085.1 Actinomycetota bacterium
CCACCGCCAACCGCCTCGGGCACGTTCGCCCACGGCGGGGTCAAGGTCAACACGATCGTCACTTTCGAGCCGGCCGGCGCCTCGGCGGGGAGGAAGCCGGCCTGCGAGCCGCGTGCAACGAGGACCGCACCGTCGGCGGGGATCGGCTGATTGCCGCCGGGCGCAAATCCGGCCACTGTCGCCGTCAGCGGCGTGTTCGGCTTCGTCGCCGGAAACGGCTCCAGGATCGCGTAGGCCCCGCCGCTCTCCGCGGGCGTGCGGGCACCCCACGCCCGCGTGTACAGGGTCGTGTGGTTCGCGCGCGGGGGCTCGTTGATGCCGACAATGCGCCGCTGGCCGCTGCCCTGCCACGTGCCGTCCAGCGAGACGCGCTCGACATGGAGCAGTCCATCCGTGTCGATGCCGATCGTCGAACGCTCGCCGGCCGGGGCAGTGTCGAGGATCCCCCCACGGATCAGGCCCCCCGTCGGATGCCCGTCCGAGAAGCTGAACACATCGCCGTTCACACCGGCGACCGTCGCGTCGGCGGAGACGCGCTTCTCCATCGAGGTGACGCGCTCGCGCCCGAGCACGGCGTTGTTCGACAGGATCGGCTTGAGCGCGTACAGACCCGTCGGCCGCGGAGCGGCGATCACGTGCAACACCACGGGACCGTGTGCCGTGAACTCGATCTGCCGCGAGTAGATGACGCCCGGCATCAACGTCTGGCCGCGGATTGCCGTCGCCGCCTGGGCGCTCGCCGGCGCGGCGAAGGCTCCGGCACAAAGAAAAGAGATGACGGCTTTGCGAAGCAAGACCCCGGCCGAGGGTAGCGGAAGGGGGCGCTAGTGTTCGTTGCCTTGCGTTCGCGGCCCACCGCCGCCCGAGACGAAGGGGAGTCATGAGACGCGTTCTTGCCGTCGCACTGGTCGCATTCGCGGCCGTCGCCCTCTACGCAACGACCGCGCCAGCCGGGGAGCAGGCGGTCACACCGAAGCAGTTCTCAGCGCTCCAAAAGCGTGTGACGAAGCTCGAGAAGGACAACAAGGACATCATCAACGCGCTCGCCTTCATGATCACGTGCGGCTTCGACAAGGGCGCAATCGCGACGACGAAGACGCCGCAGTACCATGTCACCGCCACGGGCGAGACGACCGACTTCTACGTCTTGACGACCAGTGACCAGGACTGCGTCAACGCCATCAACTCACCGGTGCTGCGGCAGCTCCTGAAACACCAGCGCTGACACACGCATGAAGGGGCCCGCAGTCGCCGTCGAGGACATCACGCGGGTCTTCGAGCCACGCCGCAAACGCGACACACGCGTCGTGGCGCTCGACCGCGTCTCGCTCGACATTCCGCTGGGCGAGATCCACGGCCTGCTCGGCCCCAACGGCGCGGGGAAGACGACGCTGGTGAAGATCCTCTCCACGGTCCTGGTGCCGACGTCGGGGCGCGCGCGCGTCCTCGGTCACGACGTGGTCGCAGAAGCACGCGCGGTCCGGCCGGTGATCGGAATCGTCTTCGGCGGTGAGCGCGGGCTCTACTGGCGGCTCACCGGGAGGCAGAACCTCGAGTACTGGGGCGCGCTCTACAAGCTCTCCGGCTCCCGGACGAAGAGCAGGGCGCAGGAGCTGCTCGAGCGCGTCGGCCTGACCGACCGTGCCGACGAACGGGTCGAGACGTATTCCCGCGGCATGAAGCAGCGCCTGCACCTCGCACGCGGGCTCGTGGGCGATGCGAAGGTGCTGTTCCTCGACGAGCCGACGACGGGCATGGACCCGATTGCGGCGCGCGAGTTCCGCAGCCTGATCGGAGAGCTGAAAGGGGAGGGCCGCACGATCCTGCTCGCGACACACGACCTGGTCGAGGCGGAGACGGTCTGCGACCGGGTGACGCTGATCGACCGGGGCACGATCCTCGCGACGGAATCGCCACGGACGCTCGGTCACGTCATCTCCCGCTTCCAGCGCATCGACGTCGAGGGCGCCCCGCCCGAGCTCCTCGAACGGCTGCGGGCGCTCACCGGGGTGGCGAGCGTCAGCGTCGCGGACGGCGCAGCACGCATCGAGGTCGCCGAGGAGGGGACGACGGGCTCGGTCCTGAAGCTGCTCGTCGACGCGGGAGTCACGTCGGTCAAGACGAGCCTGCCGAGCCTCGAAGAGGTGTACGTACACCTGATCGGCGACCGCGGCCTGGACATCTGATGCACGGTTTCCTCGCGGGCTTCCGGCTCGAGTTACGCATCCTCGCGGCTGCGCCCGACTCGCTGCTGCCGCTCTTCACCGCACCGCTGTTCACGATCATCTTCCTCACGATCGTGCGCCACGGCGGCCGCCACGACCTGCAGCCGGACGCGCTGATGGCACCGGTGCTGATGACGCTCTGGTGGTTCGCGCTCTTTCACGGCGGCAACCTGGTCACGAGCGATCGCTGGCAGGGCCTGCTCGAGTGGGCCCTTGCGGCGCCGACCGGCCTCGCCTCCGTGATACTCGGCCGGATCGTGGCGACGATGTCCTTCGGGCTCGTCGGCTTCTTCGAGGTGTGGGGAATCGGCGAGGCCGTGTTCGGAGTCGGGATCCCGTTCGACCATCCGCTCGAGCTGGCGCTGACGCTGCTGGGCACGATCTTCGCGATGTCCGGAACGGCGGTCGCCTTCGCAGCGCTGTTCGTGCTGACGCGGAACGCGTACACGTTCACGAA
>VAXY01000026.1 GCA_005885085.1 Actinomycetota bacterium
CGAAGTACGCCGTCCAATCGTCGAGGGCGCGAGTGAATGCGTCGCCCGTCAGGTGCGAGTTCCATTCGGTCGCATGGCTGAGCGGGTCGGACTCCCAGACCGAGAGAATCCAGCTATCGCAGCCCGACTGCTCCGCCCACTCGAGCGCGCGCTCGTCCGGTTCGTCTTCGTCCTGCGCCAGCCAGCTCACGAGCAGCGTCGCGAAGCCGCCCTCGTTCAGATGCGCCGCTGCGTCCTGGACGACGCGTTCCGAAACCTGGTCCGCCTGAAGGCCGGAGTCGCGGTAGGCCCATCGACGCTCCGGCGAGACGACATACGGGGCGTTGCAGGTGATCAGGTCGAACGTCTCGCCGTCGACCGGCTCGAAGAGGCTGCCGCGCCGGCACTCGACGTTCGGCACTCCGTTGAGTGCGGCATTCAGCTCGGTGAATGCAAGCGCACGGGCGTTGACGTCGGTCGCGACGACGTGTTCGGCGTGTGCGGCCGCCAGCAACGCGTGGATGCCGCTGCCGGTGCCGACGTCAAGCGCACGCGCGACGCGCGGCCTGGGCGTGAGCGAGTCGCAGAGGCGGGAGGTCGGCGTGTAGACGGCGACGTAATCAGCCGGGTCGTCTCCCTGTGCATAGCCGTCCGCTGTGACCAGCAGCCGTCCGATCGGAAGGATGCGTACGCGGGGAACCACTTCGTCGCCGACGACGGCCAGCCCCGTGGCCTCGAGCGCTCCGACGCCGCCACGGCCGAGCGCACGGACAGCCTCATCCGTGGAGACGGAGCGCTGGAGGAAGAACATGCGGATGACCGTCGCGAGCCGGCTTTCCGGCAGCCTCCGCTCCTCTGCGGGCGCCTCCTCCTCTCCACTGGAGTACGCATCCTCGCCGAGCAGCTCGTGGACAGCGGACTCGGAGTAGCGGACGCTTCGGAGCGCGAAACCGAGGGTCTTCGCCGCAGCCGTGTCGGGGATCGGATAGCCGCTCATCACGCTGCATGATTAGCTACGCCCGAGGCCGCGTGGCGCAGCACATCCTCCTTCTGTGCGGAATCAACCGGAGCTTCGGAACGTCCTCAGCAAGGCGGGCTCGGCCGGGAGATCTACGCGTGGCACCGGGACAGCATCGGCCGGTCGCGGCTCTGGACGTTGCCGGCAGGGCAACGACTCGGTGTTACCGCGACCGCCCGAAACTGGACGACCGTTACGAACCTGTTGTCGTTGGCGCGGGAATAGTCCCGGCCGCGCGCGCGCTGGCGTGCTCGAGCGTCCAGTTCAACGCGTAGTCCGCCAGCTCTTCCCATCCGTCCAGCCCAGCCATGAAATGGGGACGTCCGGGATAGACCTTCAGCTCCGTGGCCGACGGCGCCTTGCTCTGCAGCTCCAGGAGCTTCTTGTTCACCGAGGGCGGGCTGATGTGATCCTCGCTGCCGCAGATGAGCAGGAGCGGCGCGCGCGCCGGGTTCGAATAGTTGACCGCAGCCGGCGAATTGCTGCTCATGTTCGCGAACGCCGCCTCGAAGAACGGCCGGTTCGTCCCCGGGATGTAGTGCTCCCGGTAGATCGCGTCCGACTCCTCCTGGCTGAGCGTGTTCGTGAAGCGCCATCGAAACTGCTTCTCGGTCAGCGGGCACAGGCCGTTGCGGTTGAACGGGTTCTTCAACGCCGGCAGACCCGCACGCAGCGTCGACGCCGGCAGCAACACCACGCCCTTCGGTGCCCCGGTTCCGATCGCGACTCCGGCGACACCGAGGCCGCGGTCGAGCAGGAGCTGCGTGAAGATCCCGCCGAACGAGTGGCCGATGATGATCGGCGGCCGGTCGAGGCCGCGAATAATCTGGTCGTAGTGGTCGACGACCGTCTTGATCCCGAGCCCTTTCAGCGCCGACGGATCACGACGCGTTTCTTCGGGATCCCTGACCCCCGGCCAGGCCGGTGCGATCGCGCGATAGCCACGATCGGCGTAGTGGTCGACCCAGCTGTCCCAGCTCCGCGGCGTCATCCACATGCCGTGGATCAGGACAATGGGCTGTGAATCAGCGCTCATGAGCGCCTCCCCGGTTGCAATTGGCGACCCCTCGGCCCAGCGGTGCTGCCCTCACCCGAGTTATCGCACAGGTTGCACGGCCAAAGCGAGCCAGACGTCCGCGCCGCCCTCGGGCGGTTGGCCGCCTCGGTCCGGCCGCCGTGCCGCTGTTCTCGCTGAGAGTCGGATGAGAGTCGGCTTCGCGACGCACATCGGCGTCTAACCTTGCCCCCGACGGTCGGGCTCTTCGACGAAAGGAAGCCGGGTGCGCAGACGAAAGGCACGGTCGCTGCGATCAGTCCTCGCGATCAGCGCGATGCTGACGGCCTGCGCCTGCGCCGCGTGCGGGTCGGGCAGTGCCGGCTCGCATGCGGCGGCCCACCCGACGTTCGGTCACGGCGCGCGCAATCCGTGGTTCCCACTCAACGCGGAAACGACGTTCGTCTACACGGGCGAGAAGGATGGACAGAACGGCCGCGACGTCGTCCGCGTCACCGGCCGGACGAGGACGATCCGCGGAGTCCGCTGCACCGCGATCGACGATCGCCTGTACCTGAAGGGCCGCCTCGGGGAACGGACGACCGACTGGTATGCGCAGGACGACGCCGGCAACGTCTGGTATTTCGGCGAGGCGACCGCCGAGCTGAACAAAGCCGGTCACGTCACGAACCGCGAAGGTTCCTGGCTGGCGGGGGTCGACGGCGCGCAGCCGGGAATCGTCATGCCGACCGACCCCACCGTCGGCGAGTCGTTCCGGCAGGAGTACTACAAGGGGCACGCCGAGGACCACTTCGCGGTGGTGAGCGTCTCCGCGTCGGTCGTCGTTTCCTACACCGCCTCGGCGCATGCGCTGCTGACGAAAGAGTGGACACCGCTCGAGCCGGGCGTGCTCGACCACAAGGTCTACATCCGCGGCATCGGCCTCGCGAAGGAGGAGACGATCAAGGGCGGCGACGAGCGCTGGGAGCTCAGCGACGTACTGCATCGCTAGAGTCAGACGAGATGGCACGCGTCGAGATCTTTTACTGCCCCGTCTGAGACGGCTATGACCGACGGGCCGCGAGTCTCGCGGCCGAGCTGAAGGACCGCACGTCGCACGACGCCGAGGCGGTGTCCGGGGAGAAGAGCCAGTTCGACGTCCTCGTCGACGGCAAGCTCGTTTTCTCGAAGCAGCGCGAAGGCCGCTGGCCCGAGACCGACGAGATCATTCAGGCGCTGGGCTGACGCCTGGCGGGGCGAGCCGCGGATAGCGGGCGGTCAACAAGAGGACGTACGCCTCCGTCTCGAGCTCGTAGCGCAGGCAGAAGGTGCCGAGCTCCTGCAAGCCGGCGGTCGTCCGGCCAAGCGCGATCGCCGTGAACCACGCCGCGACGGCGACGACGCTGAGAACAACCCGAAAGACGCTGGCCAGGATCAAGGCAGGGACGGCCAGAACTCGCGAAAGGATGCTCGAGCGTGTGCAGCGGATCGGGATAGCGACCGGAGAGCAGATGGAACCACGCGGATGCCTGACCCGTGTAGCGCAGATAGGCGCCGAGAAACCGCTGCAGCCACGCCGGCAGGCGACCCTCGATCAGCAGCGCGAGCCACGCCACCACGACCGCCGGAAGCGCGAGCAGGCTCCAGACCGCGATCACGATGTAGTGCGGCACGAACAGCGCCGCGCGCAGGAGCACGACGAGCCGCCGTCGCCGCAGAGGCTCCTGGTCGCGGACGCGCAGACGAGTCTCGTCCACCGGAGGGGTTACGGTACTCGTGTGCGGCGGGCATCCTTCGTTTTGCTTGCCGTCCTCCTCGCCGCTGGCTGCGGTGGAGGTGGCGGAGGCAAGCCCCTAACGCGTGACGAATACGCAACGAAGGCCGACGGCATCTGCGCCAAGTACACGCAGCAGACGAAGGCGCTGGCGAATCCCAAGAGCCTCTCGGATCTCGCAGACGTCGCGGACAAGACGCTCCCGATCCTCGACCACGCGATCACGGACCTGCGCAAGCTGAAGCCACCGGCGGACGAGCAGTCGACCGTCGACCAGTGGCTGGCACAGGTCGAGAACCTCAAGGGCGACCTGACGACGATCCGCGACAAGGCGAAGAGCAACGACATCAAGGGCGTACAGGCTGTCGTTCCCCAGGCGACGCAGCACAACCAGCAGAGCAACCAGCTGGCAGCGCAGCTGGGCATGAAGGTCTGTAATAAGAACTAGCTGCCGCTGAAGCGCGGCGGGCGCTTCTCGAGAAACGCAGCGACGCCCTCCCTGAAGTCATCTGTTTGCGTCGCGGCCGTTTGCAGCTGCGCCTCCCGTTCGAGCTGGTCCTCGAGCGACGAGTCGACGGCGTGGTCGAGCAGGCGTTTCGTCATCCCGATGCCGCGCGTCGGCAGGTCGGCGAGTTGCGCAGCCAACTGGGACGCACGACCGGCGAGGGCCCCTGCCTCCAGGACCTCCGACACGAGACCCCAGGCCTGCGCCTCGGCCGCCGAGAGCTTCTTCCCCGACGCGAGCCACTCGAAGGCGCGCGCGGGCCCGAGGATGCGCGTGACGAAGTAGGACCCGCCCGAGTCGGGGATCAGGCCGATGTTGATGAAGGCCGGGATGAAGCTCGCGGTGTCGGCGGCGATGCGCACGTCGCACGCGCAGGCAAGGGACATACCCGCGCCGGCCGCAACACCGTTGACGGCGGCGATGACCGGCTTCTCGAGGCCCCGGATGGCGCGGATGTTGGGGTGGTAGTTCTCGCGCAGACGCGCCCCGATGTCTCCGGCAGCCTCACGGAACTCGGTCAGGTCCTGCCCGACGCAAAAACCGCGGCCTGCACCTGTGACGACGACGGCACGCACGGCTGGGTCGCGCGCGTCCTTGAGGCCCGACGCGAGGGCGCGGTGCATGTCCATGTTGAGGGCGTTGAGGACGTCCGGACGGTTGAGCGTGATCGTCAGGACCGCGCCGTCGCGGCTCGTCTCGACCTCGGCCATCGCCCGGACTTTCGCAGATCGACGTAGGCGCCAGCAGCGTTGCTAGCTTGGCCGTATGGAGCTGACGTTCATCTCCTCGACCCCTGGGGAGGTCACCGAATCAGAGGCGCTGGACGCGTACTCGCAGGCGGTGATCACCGTGGCGGAACGGCTTTCGCCGTCGGTGGCGAACCTCCGCGTCTCGCGGCGTGTGCGCGGCGGTCGCCTGCTGGAGGGCGGCGGGAGCGCCGTCGTGGTCACGCCCGACGGCTTCATGCTCACCTCCGCGCACGTCGTGGCCCGCACCGACGGCGGGCGGGCGTCGTTCGTCGACGGCCGCGAGCTCGACTTCACGGTGGTCGGATCGGACCCGCTCTCGGACCTGGCCGTGCTGCGCGCCGACGGCGGGGGACTCCACCCCGCCGAGCTCGGCGACGCCGAGGCCCTTCGCGTCGGGCAGCTCGTCGTTGCGATCGGAAACCCGCACGGCTTCAACGGCTCGGTCACCGCAGGCGTCGTCTCGGCGTTGGGACGCTCGCTGCCGACGCGATCCGGCGCGAACGTCCGCGTCGTCGACAACGTCATCCAGACCGACGCCGCACTCAATCCCGGCAACTCCGGCGGTGCGCTCGCGGACGGTCGCGCGCGGGTCGTGGGGATCAACACCGCCGTAGCCGGGATCGGGCTCGGCCTCGCAGTGCCGATCAACGCCGCGACGCGCCAGATCATCGGCGCGTTGATGTCGGAAGGCCGTTTCCGGCGCGCCTACCTCGGCATTGCAGGTGGGCCCCGGCCGTTGCCGCCGCGACTCGCGCGCAAGCTGGGCCGTAACGGCGGCGTCGAGATCGTGCAGGTGGTCGAAGGAGGCCCGGCCGACCGCGCCGGGATGCGACCCGAGGATCTGATCGTGGAGCTCGACGGCACGCCGATCGAAGGCATGGACGAGCTGCAGCGGGTCGTCGTCAGCGAATTGATCGGCCACGCCGTGCGCGCGAAGGTGATTCGCGAGGGCCGCGAGCAGGAGCTCGAGCTGATCCCCGGCGAGCTCGACGCCTGACTAAGCCGCGTGCGCCTCGTGGCGCGCGAGCTCGTAGGCGACCTGCGTGACGAGCACGGCGGCGAGGACGATCACGACGACCAGCGGCGACAGCCCGAACGGAATCAGCACCAGCGCGATTCCCGCGGTCGCCGCCCGCAGGAGCACGTCGGCGTTGAACACCACCACCCCGGCGAAGAGCTGGGTGACCGCCAGCCCGAGCATCGTCATCGCCAGGCCCGCGGAAAGAATCCAGGACGTCCCGTCGTAGCGGTGCTCCCCGCCGGCGGCGAGGATCGCAAGCTTGACGCCGGCGCCGAGCGCCGCGAGGCCGACCACCACGAAGTAGTTCGCGTACGTGGACGTCAGCCCGCTCAGGACGCCCCGGGCGATGATCGTCTCCTCGTCGAGGAAGTCGAAGTAGATCCACCACACCGACGCGGCGATCAGGAAGCCCGCTGCGGCCGCGACGGCCGAGCCGCCCACCCAGCTCACGCGTGAGACGCCCAGGACGACGGCGAGGACCGACTCTCCGAGGACGATCAGCGTCAGCAGGCCGAACCGCTCCGGAAGATGACGCGGGTGGATCGGCGCGTCCCGTACCAGCCGCCAGGCCGGGATCGGGATCAGGACCTCGATCACGAGCGCCGCTCCCCACATGACGTAGTTCCATGGCTGCGGCACGGCGAGCGAGGCGAGCCAGATCAGGATTCCGGCTCCGAACGCGGCCAGGAAGGTCCTCGTGAGCGCACGCGCCTCGGGGACGTGACGGCTCGCCCGCGCATAGAGCGCAACCAGGACGAGCCGTACACCGACGTACGCGACCGGGAAGCCGGTCTTCGCTCCGTCGAAGACCTCCGGAACCGTCGTGGCGAGCACGGCCACGCCGAACATTGCCAGCAACAGCAGTAGACGGTAGGGCAGATCGTCCGTGTCGAACCGGTTCGCGTAGAACGTGAAGCCCATCCACGCCCACCAGACGGGGACGAAGACCCCGAGGAACTCGAAGAAGCGGCCCGTAGTCGGCGTCGCGCTGAGCGCGTTCGCGAGCTGGCCGACCGCTGCGACGAAGACCAGGTCGAAGAAGAGCTCGAGCCAGGTCGCGCGGCGGTCTTCTTCGGCGGGGCCGCCGAGCGTGCGCAGGCGAGGCGGCTCGAGCAGCCGCGAGAAGCCTGTCAACGCCCCTTGAAGTCCGGCTTGCGTTTCTCCGTGAACGCGGTCAGGCCTTCCTTCGCATCCTCTGACGCGAAGGAGAGGTAGAGCGCACGGCGCTCGTAATCGAGGCCGAGCTGCAGCGTCGACTCGTACGCTCGGTTCACGGCCTCCTTCGCGAGCCGCGTCGCGACCGGCCCCTTCGAGGCGATCTCGCGCGCAACGCGTTTCGCCTCGTCGAGCCACGCCTCGCGCGCGACGACGCGTGCAACGAGGCCGGCCGCGTGGGCTTCGTCGGCGGAGAGCAGGCGGCCGCTGAGGATGACGTCCATCGCGGTCGCCTTGCCGACGGCACGCGTCAGGCGCTGTGTGCCTCCCGCCCCCGGAATGATCCCGAGCGACGTCTCGGGCTGGCCGAAACGCGCCGTCTCGGACGCGACGATCAGGTCGCACGAGAGCGCGAGCTCGCAGCCTCCGCCCAGGCAGTAGCCGGAGACCGCCGCGAGCAACGGTGTCCAAAGGTTGCGGATAGCGTCCCAGCGCTCGACGCGACGCGCGTAGTAGAGCTCGATCGCAGAGCTGCGCGCGAGCTCCCCGATGTCGGCTCCGGCGGCGAAGACACGCTCGGAGCCGCCCAGCACGATGCAGCGGACGGCGTCGTCGCGGTCGAGCTCCTGCAGCCGGGTCACGAGCTCGTCCATCAACGCGTCGGAAAGGGCGTTGAGCTGCTGCGGGCGGTTCAGGAGCACGACCGCGATCGGCTCCTCGCGCTCGACGAGAACTAGGTCCGGCACGTCCGCAGCCGCGCCCGCGGGAGCCGTGTCCCTGCGGGACGCGGCTGGGGACTGTCCCCGTCACGAAGGGACGTGGAGTTCGTGCCGAAAGTAAAACGTTGTTTCCACAGCATTGTCATGTCTGGTCGGTTGCCTTCTTTCCCGAGCGGTCCAGGAAAGCGTGGACAGCCGCCTGGGCCTCGTCGCCTAGCATCGACAGCGCGAGCCAGTCGCGCGCATGGTTGACCGTCTCGTGCCATGACAGGTCACGCCAGAAGTTGAGCTGCTGCTTCGCGTACCGCGTCGTCTGCGGGAGCTTCCCGGCGAGCTTCTCGACGACCGTGTCCACCTTGGCGTCCAGCTCCGCCGCCGGAACCACCCAGTTGACGAGACCCCAGTCCGCAGCCTGCGCAGCCGGGATCTCCTCGGACATGTAGATGATCTCGCGCGCGCGACGGTCACCGACGAACAGGGGCAACCACTGCGTCGCGCCGCCTGCGGGCACGGAGCCGTGCTCGAGCCCCACGTGCCGGATGAACGCGTCGTCGACCATCACCGCGAGGTCGCACGCCATCTGCAACTCGTTGCCGCCGCCAACCGCGATCCCGTTGATCCGTGCGAGCGTCGGCTTGCCGATCTCCCGCAGCTTGTCGTGCGCATCCTTGAAGGCGCCGAACCACTTCCAGTACTCGCGCGGCTCACCGAGGTAGTCCTGCGACCACGACTTCAGGTCGGCGCCGACGCAGAACGCGCGCCCCGCGCCGGTGAGGACGGCAACACGAATCTCGTCGTCCCAGGAGACGTCCTCGCACGCCCGCGCCAGTTCGCGCAGCAGCCGAAAGTCGAACGCGTTGAGCACCTCGGGACGATTGAGCGTGATCGTCGCGCGCGGCGGCGCCTTCTCGTAGACGATCGACTCGAAGCCGAGCTCCTCCGGCGACCTCGGCCTCGGATGCGTCGGCTCAGTCAACGCCCGCGAACATCACGCTGAAGCTGCCGCCCATCTCCATCGCGTCCTTGCCGGTCGCCATGAACTCCTCGCTGCGGGCTGCGGACTTGAACGAGTCCAGGTCGGGCCACTCCCATTCCGCGTAGTAGCGGTAGCGCGGCTCGCCCATCGGCGCTCCGAAGACCTTGCCGTGACGGAACGTCCCTCCCGGCACCTTGCGACACAACTCGACGTGTTGCTCGTATCGAGCCGCATCCGGCTCGTCGTCGTACAGCACGATCGCGCGAACCACATCGCCTCCCGGTCGTCGTAAAGGCCGGAGCGTATAGCTTCACCTGAAAGGAGGTCACATGGGCAAGAAGATCGTGCACGTCGAGTTTCCCGCGGCGGACCTCGAGCGCGGCAAGGCGTTCTGGGAAGGCGTCGGCGGCTGGTCGCTCAACGACGCCGGGATGCCGGGGATGCAGTACCTGATGTTCCAGGAGGGCGACCAGGGAGGCGCCGTCTTCAGCATGGAGGGCGCGGCGGGAACGACGATCTACCTCAGCAGCGACGACATCGACGCCGACCTCGCCAAGGTGAGCGAGCTGGGGGGCGACGCCGGCGAGAAGCAGCCGATCCCCAACATCGGTTGGTTCGCGCGCTGCAAGGACAGCGAGGGCAACGAGTTCAGCCTCTTCCAGAGCGACGAGAGCGCACCGATGCCGGAGGGAATGCCGGGTCAGTGACGGCACTGGCTGTGGCACTCGCCGTGGCGGCCGGCCTCGCGGGTGCGGTCCAAGCCGCAGTGATGGGAGAACTCGGCGAGCGCGCGGGAATCTTCCCGGCGCTCGCCTTCTCCGGCATCGTCTCGGTCGTCCTGGGCATCGCGCTGCTGCTGCTTGCAAAGCAAAGCGTGCGCGGTCTCGCCGACGTCGTGCGCGAGCCGGTGTGGCTGTGGACCGGGGGCGCGCTCTCGGTCCTGATCATCCTCGCGATCACCGTCGCGTCGCCGCGCATCGGCCTCGCGGCGACAATCGGGACGATCATCGCGCTCAACCTGGGCATGGCGGCCGCGATCGACCGCTTCGGCTGGTTCGGGCTCGAACGTATAGGCATCGGGTGGACGCGCGTCGTAGGCCTCGCTTTGCTGGGCGCCGGCGCGGCGCTGACGCTGAGCAAGAATGGCTGACGAGCTCGTCGTCGGCACCGTCGTCGCCGCGGAGCCGCAACCCGGCGCGCGTGCCCCCGCCTTGCTGCTGAGCGTCGACCTCGGCTCGTATGGAACAGAGCAGACGGTGGTGCCGTCCGGCACATACGAAGCGGACGACTTCCGCGGCACTCAGGTCGTTTGCCGCCGTGCTGCCGACGGCGCGATCGTCGTCACCGCGCATTCGCACGGCAAGGGAGCGGTGCCACTCCGGCCCGACACGGACGTCGAGCCGGGAACGCTCGTCAGCTAATTCTCACCTTCCCAGTAGTCGAGCTCGGGACCCGGACGGCTGAGCAGGATCCGTTCGCCCTTGACGCTGCGCGCCCCGATCTTGCCGCTGTCGAGGTACTCGACGATGTCCGGCGCGATCAAGGTCGAGAGCATCAGCACGCGGATCGGCGAGTCCGTGTCGTTGCGGAGCTGATGCGCACCGTCCTTGCCGCGCGGGAAGCAGACGACGTCGCCCTCGCTCAGCGTACGCTCGCCCTCCGGAGTGCGAAGCGTCGGCCGACCGCGCAGGACGACCACCCACTCCTCGTTCGCATGATGCGTGTGGTACGGCCAGAGCCGATCACCCGGCTCCAGCTCGTACATGCTCCCGCCGATCAGCTCGGCGCCGATGCGCGCGCCGACCCAGGCGTCCTTGCTTCGCCAGCCCTCGCGCTCCTCGGTCCGGTCCCACTCGTCGGTGTTCAGGTTGAAGACCTCCATCGCGGCGCAGGTTACAAGCCGACGATCTCGTCCGGCCTGACCGGCACGCGAGCCAGATCACGGCCGGTCGCGGCGCGCAACGCAGCGACGACGGCCGCGGTCGAGACGACCGTCGGAGGCTCGCCCACCCCTTTGGCGCCGTACGGAGCATCAGGCTCGGCCTCTTCGACGAGCTCCGACACGACCGGGGGCATGTCGAGCGTCGTCGGAATCAAATAGTCGGTGAAGCTGGCGTTGGTGATCAGCCCGTCACGGGTCTGGATCTCCTCCATCAGCGCGAGCCCGAGGCCCTGCGCGGTGCCGCCCTCGATCTGACCCGTCACCGCCTGTGGATTCACCGCTTTGCCGACGTCCTGCGCGGTCCCGATCCAGACGACACGCGTCAGGCCGAGCTCGACGTCCACCTCGGCGACGACCCGCATCGCCGCGCAGGCGTAGGCGACGTGTGACCGCTCCCCGGTCGTCTGCCCGGTCTCCGGATCGAGCGGCGACGTGCGTGGGTGACGGTAGATCCGCTCGATGTCCACCTCGCCCCCGCCGTTCCGCTCCCGCTCCTCGAGCGCGGCGCGACAGGCATCGCGGACCGCACCGGAGGCCATCCACGTCATGCGAGAGGCGGACGCCGACCCCGCCGAGTCGACCGTTGCCGTGGTGTGTGGGGCGAGCGTGACGTCGTCGGTGCCGAGCTCCGTCCGTGCGACCTGCAGGATCACGTTCGCGACTCCCTGTCCGACCTCGGCGGCGGCGCAGTGCACCTCCGCATTGCCGTCCGCGGCGAGCCTGACTCGGGCGGCCGTGTAGTCGTCGAAGCCTTCGGAGTAGCCGATGTTCTTGAAGCCGACGGCAAAGCCGACGCCGCGCTTCACGCCCTCGCCGCGCGTGGTGTTGCCCGAGCCGCCGGGCACGCGCAGCGGATCGCGGGGCAGTTCCTCCGGCTCGGGCAGGGGCAGCGCAGCGGCGCGCCGGATCACCTCGGCGACCGGCAGCGCGCCGGTCACCCGCTGGCCGGTCGGCAGCGAGCCGCCGGGCCCGAGCGCGTTCAGCAGCCGCAGCTCGATCGGGTCGATGTCGAGCTCCGCCGCGAGCTTGTCCATCTGGGCCTCGTGCGCGAAACAGACCTGCACTGCTCCGAAACCGCGCATCGCACCACAGGGCGGATTGTTCGTGTACACGCAGAGGCTCTCGATCAGCGCGTTGTCGACGGCATACGGTCCGCAAGCGAACGAGGCCGCGTTGGAGGTCACTGCGGTGGAACTCGACGCGTACGCGCCACCGTCGAGCAGGATGCGCACGCGCACATTGACGAGCTTCCCGTCACGCGTCGCGCGATGCTCGGCCCAGATCTTGGCCGGGTGCCGGTGGATGTGGCCGACGAACGACTCCTGGCGATCGTAGACCACCTTGACCGGCCGGTTCGTGTGCAGGGCCAGCATCGCCCCGTGAACCTGCATCGACAGGTCCTCGCGCCCCCCGAACGCACCGCCGACGCCGGCGAGGTGGATGCGCACCTGCTCCGGTTGGAGGCCCAGGCACGGCGCGACCTGGTCGCGGTCGACGTGCAGCCACTGCGTCGCCACGTAGACGTCGACGCCGCCCTCGCCGTCCGGGACTGCAAGACCCGACTCCGGGCCGAGGAACGCCTGGTCCTGGATGCCGACTTCGTAGACGCCGGAGACGGACACGTCGCCCTTCGCGTCCGGATCGCCGTGGCGAATCACGAGCGAGCGCACGACGTTCGGTCGCGGGTCGTCGCGGTAACCGTGCCCCATCGTCGGACGCTCGGGATGGAGCGACTCGGACTCCGTAGCGCGTTCCGCATCCACGATCGGCTCGAGTGGCTCGTACGCGACACGGATGCGTTCCGCCGCACGGCGCGCCTGCTCGGGATGCTCGGCTGCGACGAGAGCTACGGGCTCCCCGAAGTAGCGCACACGCTCGAACGCGAGCACCGGCTGGTCCTGGAACTCGAGCCCGTAGAGCTTCTCGCCCGGCACGTCCTCATGCGTGAGCACGGCGTGCACGCCCGGCATGGTCACCGCCTCGGAGATCTCGATCGCGACGATGCGCGCGTGCGAGTGCGGGCTCCGCAGCGTGTGGCCCCACAACATGCCGGCCGCCTGCAGGTCGCTCGAGTACGCGAACTGCCCGGTGACCTTCGGGATTCCGTCCTCACGCGGGACAACCTCGCCGACGCGGCCGAGCTCGAGCTGGACGCTCATGTGCCGGCCGCCAACCGCACCGCGTCGAAGATCTTCGCGTAGCCCGTACAGCGGCAGAGGTTGCCGGACAGGGCCTCACGAATCTCGTCGTCGTTCGGACTCGCGTTGTGTGCCAGCAGGTCGACCGCCGCCACGACCAGGCCCGGCGTACAGAACCCGCACTGAACGGCCCCCGCGGCGACAAACGCCTCCTGCACCCGGTGCAGACGGCCGTCCTCGCCTAGTCCCTCGACCGTGACGACCTGGTGTCCGTCGGCCTGCGCCGCGAGCACGAGGCACGAGCAGACGAGCTTGCCGTCGTACAGGACGGAACAGGATCCGCACTCGCCCTGCTCGCAGGCGTTCTTCGACCCCGGATAGCCGAGCCGCTCGCGCAGGACGTAGAGCAGGCTCTCGCCTGCCCAGACGTCCGCCTCACAGGGCTCGCCGTTGACGCGCAGCTCGATCCTCATGCGAGACACCGGTCCAGTGCACGTCCGGCGAGGATGCGCAGCGCATGCCGACGATACGCGGCCGTGCCGCGCACATCGTCGATCGGGCTCGCCGCAGCCGCCACCTGCTCGGGGAAGGAGGACGCCTCCTCGAGGGGCGCGCGCACGAGCGCCGGCACGGGCCCGGCGGAGCCGAACGCAGCCAGCAGCTCGCCGTCGACGACGCGGAGGGCCAGCGACACGACGGCGATCACCATCGCGTTGCGCGGGCCGACCTTCAGAAACGTCTCGCGCCCGGCACCGGCCGCGACGGAAACGCCGACGATCAGCTCGTCCTCGGCGAGCGCGTTCCGTTTCGGACCGACCAGGAACTCGTGCAACGGAAGCGTCCGCTCACCGCGGACGCTCGCGACGTTCACCTCGGCGCCGGCGACGAGGAGCGGCGGCAGAGCGTCGCCCGCCGGCGAGGCCGTGCCGAGGTTGCCGCCGACCGTACCCCGGTTGCGGATCTGCGGTCCGCCGACGGTGCGCGCCGCCTCCGCCAGCGCCGGCAGCAGCTCCGCGAGCGGGTGTTCCATCGCCTCGGCGTACGTCAGGCCGGCCCCGAGCGAAACACGGCCGTTCGTCCGCGACCAGCCGCGCAGCGCCGCAACCTCGTTCAGGTTCAGCAGCGCGGGAGGCCGAGCCCGGTCGAAGTTGAGCTCGACCATCACGTCCGTCCCGCCCTGAATCGGGACGG
Source organism: Actinomycetota bacterium (assembly GCA_005885085.1). Classification (GTDB taxonomy): domain Bacteria; phylum Actinomycetota; class Thermoleophilia; order Gaiellales; family Gaiellaceae; genus 3-1-20CM-4-69-9. Next base: position 14,162 of record VAXY01000026.1, read on the forward strand.
CGCCCGGAGTCTCGGATTTCAGCCGCAGCGCCTCCTCGAGCGTGCGGGGCGTGAGCACGTCCACGGCGCCAAGGGTAGTAGCTTCCTCCTGCATGCACGACCTCGCCCGACGTCTCGCCGTTGCCCGCGGGGACGAGCCCGCGGACGTGGTCGTGCGCGGCGGGCGCGTGCTTTCCGTCTTCACGCGCGAGTGGCTGGACGCCGACATCGCCGTTGCGGACGGGTGGATCGCCGGTCTCGGCGAGTACGACGGCCGCGAGGTCGTCGACGCGACTGGGCGCCACGTCGTGCCCGGCTTCATCGACGCACACATGCATCTGGAGTCGACGAAGCTGCTGCCGGACGAGTTCGCGCGCCTCGTGCTACCTCTTGGCACGACCACGGTCGTGCTCGATCCGCACGAGCTCGCGAACGTCCTCGGCACGGACGGGGTGCACTGGCTGCTCGACGCCTGCGACGCGCTGCCGCTCGACTTCTATTTCATGGCGCCGTCGTCGATCCCGGCGTCGGTGTTCGAGTCGCCGCGGCGGCCTTTGCTCAGCGGCGACCTCGAGAGCCTGCTGCGGCGCCGGCGCGTGCTCGGCCTCGCCGAGATGATGAACTTCCCCGGCGTCATCAACGCCGATCCGAACGAGCTGAAGAAGCTCGAGCTTGCGACCGGCCTCCACGTCGACGGACATGCGCCGGGCGTGCTCGGGCGAGCGTTGAACGCGTACGTCGCGGCGGGCATCCGCTCGGATCACGAGGCCCTCACCGTCGAGGAGGGGCTCGAGCGCCTCCGCAACGGGATGTGGTTGCTGATCCGGGGCGCGGAACCTGCACGCGCTGCTCCCGCTGGTCGAGGAGTTCGGCACGAACCGAATCGCGTTCTGCACCGACGACCGCGATCCCGAGGACATCGCGGAGAACGGGCACATCAACGGCATGGTGCGCGAGGCGGTCGCCGCAGGGGTGCCGCCTGAGGATGCGGTCGTGCTCGCGACTATCAACCCTGCGACCTGGCACCGCCTGTGGCACCTCGGGGCGATCGCGCCCGGCTACCAGGCCGACCTGCTGCTGCTACCGGACCTCGAGCGCTTCGACCCCGACGTGACACTGAAGTCCGGCCGCCCGGTCGAAGAGATCCCGGAGCCCGACGTGCCCGAGTGGGTCAAGCACTCGGTGCGCAACCGGCCCGTGAGCGCGGAC
>VAXY01000243.1 GCA_005885085.1 Actinomycetota bacterium
TCGCGCTTCGGATCGGCCCACGCGACGTCGAGGCCGTCGTCGGCGACGACGGCCTCGTCCGGCTCGACGTCGGACGGGTCGAAGTGTGGGAGCCGGAGGTGCTCGATCTCGGCGACGAGCGGATCGAGTTCACGCCGGTGTCGGTCGGCAACCCGCACGCCGTCGTGCGCCGCGAGCCCGAGCGCGGCGAGCTGCGGCGGCTCGGGCCGCGCATCGAGCGGCACTCGCGGTTTCCGGAACGCACGAACGTCCAGCTCGTCCGGGTCGACGGGCCGAACGACGTCACGATCGGCGTGTGGGAGCGCGGGGCGGGGGAGACGCTCGCGTCCGGCACGAGTGCGGTCGCCGCCGCCGCAGCGGCTGTCTCGAACGGCTGGTCCGAGAGTCCCGTCAACGTGCACCTGCCGGGCGGAGACCTGCTCGTGGAGCTGGACGGCGACCGGGCGACGCTCACCGGCCCGGCGGTCGAGATCTGCCGCGTCGAGCTGGTCTGACCGCAGCCCCCATGGGGGTGCGCAAGCGCCCCCTACCAGCACGCTATCGCGGGCCGGCGCGCGTGTCTGTGCCGCTTTCGTGCCGAAAGTCAGACGCCGAGTCCGTGCTCGCGCAGCGCCTCGTTGAGGCTGACCTTCAAGTCCGTCGCCTCGCTGCGCCAGCCGACGATCAGCGCGCACGCGAGGTGATAGGTACCCGCGGGAAACGCCTTCGGCCGCGTTCCCGGAACGACGATCGCCCGCGGTGGTACGAAGCCGCGATGCTCGACGGGCGCGCTGCCGGTGACGTCGATCACCGGCACCGACGCCGTCAACGAGACGTTCGGCCCGAGAACGGCTCCCGCGCCGACGCGCACGCCCTCGGTGAGGATGGAACGCGACCCGACGAAGGCCCCGTCCTCGACGACCACCGGCCTCGCCCCCGGCGGCTCGAGCACTCCGCCGATACCGACCCCGCCCGCAAGGTGAACGTCGGCGCCGATCTGTGCGCCAGAGCCGACCGTCGCCCAGGTGTCGATCATCGTCCGAGGCCCGACCCACGCACCGATGTTGACATAGCTCGGCATCATCACGACCCCGGGCGAGAGATAGGCGCCGTAGCGCGCGACCGCCGGAGGCACGACGCGGACACCCAGCTGTTCGTAGTTCCGCTTGAGCGGAATCTTGTCGTGATATTCGAACGGTCCGACCTCCTGCGGCTCCATCTCGCGCAGACGGAAGTACTCGAGGATTGCGGCCTGCGCGTCACCGTTCACGCGCCAGTCACCGTCAACGGGCTCCGCGACCCGAAGCTCGCCCCGGTCGAGCGCGGCGATCAGCTCGTTGACACGCTCCGCGTTCACAGCACCTGCTCGAGAATCTCGGCGGCGCGCCGGCATTCGGCCTCCGTCGGGACGAGGGCCACCCGCCAATACCCCTCGCCGGCGGGACCGAAGAACGTCCCCGGCGAAACGATCAACCCGTGCTCGAGCAGCCGGGCCGCGAATTCCTCGGACGATTCGGCTCCCGGAACCTCCAGCCACAGAAACATCGTCGCTCCGCCGCCCGCGACGCGCACTCCCCTTCGCGCCAGGGTCGGGAGCAATGCCTCGCGTTTGCGGCGATACGCGTCGCGGGTGCGCTCGACGTGCTCTTCGTCGTTCCAGGCCACGATCGACGCGCGCTGCACGAACTCCTGGGGTGCCGTTCCCACCGAGGGCCGGTACTGCTTGAGCGCTGCGATCAACTCGGCGTCCGCCGCGACGAAGCCCGAGCGGTAGCCGGTCATCGAAGAACGCTTGCTCAAGGTGTTGAAGACGGCGACGTTGCCTTCTTCCCGCACCTCGAGCGCAGAGTGGGGCGGAGCGTCGAACCACAGCTCCGAGTACGCCTCGTCGGAGGCGAGCAGGAACTCGTACTCCCGCGATAGCTCCGCGGCGCGGCGCAGGAACTCGACCGGGGCGACGGCTCCGGTCGGGTTGTTCGGATAGTTCAGCCAGACAATCGCGGCCCGCTCCCACGTTTCCTCCGGCACCGTGTCGAGGTCGATCAGGAAACCGTGCTCTTCGAGCAGCGGCAGCCGTTCGACGTCGGCGCCCGCGAACGTCGCGCCGCGGTCGGGCACCGGATAGCCGGGCTGCGTCGTGACGACGAGCCGCTTCTCGCTCTCGCGGTCGACGACGATCTGCGCCAGCAGGAAGATCGCCTCCTTCGACCCGTAGGTCGGCACGATCTCGGTGTCGGAATCGAGGCCGACGCCGAAGCGCCGCGCGCACCAGGCCGCGACCGCCGAGCGGAGCTCCGGCAGGCCCTCGGCGAGGGGATACGTAGAGATCTCGGTCAGGCTCTCAGCCAGGGCGCGCCGGATCATCGGATCGGTCGGCTCGCGCGGGTCTCCCTTGCCGAAATCGATCAGGTCGACGCCTGCCGCGGCGAGGCGGCGCTTCGCCTGCTCGAGCTTGACGAATGGATAGGCGCCGGTTGCGGCCAGGGCGGGGGAGAGCTGCACGCCGGGGACGCTATCGAGGAATGCGCTGCTCGCGTGCATAATCAGGCGGTGATCCAACGCCAGCCGGACCCCGCGCTGGAGCGTGGGTTCATCGCCGCCGTGCTGGCTCAGGGAGTCGACTCCGAGGACGAGCTGGGCGAGCTGCGGGAGCTCGCGCGCACAGCGCTCGTCGAGCCGATCGGAGAGGTCGTCCAGCACCGCACGCGCCCCGAGCGACGGACCTACCTGGGCAAGGGGAAGCTGGAGGAGCTCAAGCGCACGTACCGCGAATCAGGCGCGGAGGTGTTGCTCATCGACGACGAGCTCGAGCCGTCGCAACAACGGCTGCTCGAGGACACGCTGCAGGCGCGCGTCGTCGACCG
>VAXY01000010.1 GCA_005885085.1 Actinomycetota bacterium
CCGGCTACTGGCGACGGCCGGATGCGAACGACAAGGCGATCCGCGACGGCTGGTACAGGACCGGTGACGTCGGCCACATCGACGAGGAGGGCGACCTGTGGATCGTCGGCCGCGTCGACGACATGATCGTGTCGGGAGGCGAGAACATCCATCCACTCGAGGTGGAGGACGTGCTGGCGCGACATCCGGGCGTGACGGAGGTCGCGGTGATCGGCGCGCCCGACGATCGCCTGGGTCACCGCGTGGTCGCAGTCGTGGTCGGCACGGCGACAGATCAGGAGCTCGACGCACACTGTCTTGCATCGGAAACGCTCGCGCGCTTCAAGCGGCCGCGCGAGTATCGCTTCGTGGCCGCCCTGCCGAAGAGCCCGTCTGGGAAGATTCTCCGCCGCGTCCTACGCGAGGACGGTGTGACCGCATGACGGAGCTCGACGGCCTGCGACTCGAGCGCGACGGTGACGTGGCGACGATCACGCTCGACGTCCCAGAGAAGCTGAACCGGGTTTCGATGCCTGCGCGCGACCAGCTCGCGAACCTGTTCGAGGAGCTTGGGCACGACGAGAGCGTGCGCGCGATCGTGCTGACGGGCGCGGGTGAGAAGGCCTTTACCGCGGGCGGCGACATCGCGGGCTTCCTCGAGCGCGAGCCGGAGGAGCTGTCACGGTTGGCCTGGAACGTCGCCGCGCCCGAGCGGTGCCCGAAACCGGTAATCGCGAAGCTCCGCGGCTACGCGTTCGGCGTCGGGCTCGAGCTCGCGCTGGCCTGCGACTTCCGCATCGCGTCCGACGACGTCGAGCTGGCGTTGCCCGAGGTGAAGATCGGGATGATCCCCGGCAGCGGAGGCACCCAGCGGCTTGCGCGGATGGTCGGTCTCGGCCGGGCGAAGGACATGGTCATGCGAGGGCGCCGGATCGACGCCGAGGAAGCGCTCGCGATCGGGCTGGTGACCCAGGTTGTTGCTCCCGCCGAGATCGACTCGGCCGTGACGGGCCTCGTCGACGAGCTCCGCGCGCTGTCACCGCTTGCGCTCGCACTGGCAAAGCGTGTGCTCAACCATGCGTACGACGGTCCCCTCGGCCTCGGGCTCGAGGTCGAAGGGCTCGCCTACGGCTTGCTCCGCTCGACGAACGACTTCCGCGAGGGCGTGGCGGCCTTCGGCGAGAAGCGCCCGCCGAAGTTCCAGGGACGCTAACCGCGCTCCCAGGCGAGACCCGCGGCGAGGACCGTCTCGTCGGCCGGCGCGATGAGCTGCAGGTCCCCGATCGCGAGGCCGGCCCAGCCGAGCAGGTTGATCGGGCGCGTGAACGCGGTCAGCGGGATCCTGACTTCGAGCTCGTCGCAATCCTCGGGCGGCAGATCGATCCCGACGGTCGGTGACACGAACAGGTCGACCTCGGGCTCGTAGCTGCGCCACGCTTCGATCGCCTTGTAGCCGGCCGCGACCTCGTCTGCGTCGACGGCCTGGGCCAGCTCGAGCTTTCGCCTGACGTTGTCGCCGTACTCGCCCGCACGCACGGGGAACGTCGCCCGGTGCGACTCCCTCGCCTCGTGGAAGAAGACGGGCCACGTGTTCGCCTCCGGCTCCGGAATCTCGGCGCTGACGCAGCTCGCACCGAGCGCTTCCAGCCGCTCGACGTACTGCTCGGCAGCGAGGTTCTCATCAGGTCGACTCCCGTCGCCGACGGACGGCGGGTGGGTCAGCACGCCGACGGTCAGCCCGGCAATGCGCGGCGCCGGCGCGGGCCTGTCCGTCAGCATGGACCACATCAGGACGACGTCGTCGAGTGTCCGGGCCATCGGGCCGACCGTGTCCAGGGTCGGTGCGAGCGGAAAGACGCCTGCGGTCGAGATGCCGCCCCAGCGGGGCTTCAGCCCCACGGTCCCGCAGCACGCCGACGGCAGGCGAATCGAGCAGCCGGTGTCCGTGCCGAGCCCGAGCTCGCAGAGGCGCGCTGCGAGAGCCGCCGCATTGCCGCCGCTCGAGCCCCCGGTCGTCCGGCCCGGGTGCAGAGGGTTCCTGACGTTGCCGTACCACGGGTTCTGGCTCGTCACCCCCCACGCGAACTCGTGGAGGTTCGCCTTGCCGACGACGACTGCGCCTGCGTCGACGAGCCGCTGGACGCTGGGGGCCGTCCGGGCCGGGACATGGCCCGCGTAGAGCTTCGAGCCGTACGTCGTGCGGACCCCGGCCGTGTCGATCAGGTCCTTGACGAGGAGCGTCTTTCCCGAGAGCGGCCCCGGCTTTGCCTCTGCCGGGTCGTCGAGCCAGGTTATGACTGCGTTGTGGGGGTCAGGTGCCGACGACGGCAACTGCTTCGACCTCGATCTTCGCGCCCGGGATCGCCAGCCTGCTCACCTCGACGAGCGTGCTCGCCGGACGCGTCTCCCCGAACACTTCCTGACGCACAGGATTGATCTTCGCCCGGTCGTCGACGTCGGTCAGGAAGATGGTCACCTTCGCCACGTCGGCGAACGACGAACCGGCGGCCTCGAGCACGGCGCCGACGTTCGCGAACGTCTGCCGGGCCTGCTCGACGACGTCGTCCCCGCCGACGAGCCTGCCGCCGGCGTCCACCGGGACGCAACCGGAGACGAACAGCAGGTCGCCGACGCGGACCGCATCGGTGTAGTGGGAGATCGGCTCCGGCATCCCCGCCACTCTGATCTCCTCACGTACCGCCACGGTGCCGAGGATAATCAGCCGATCGTGGAGCCGCAGTTCGTGCATTTCGACGATGTCCGGGCGTTCGAGCTCGCTACGGGCGTCAGCGGGCGGCCTCTCTTCGGCGAGGGCGCGATGCTGAACCTGATCGAGTTCGAGCCGGGCGCGACGGTGCCGCTCCACAGCCACGAGCACGAGCAGCTCGGAATCATCCTGCGAGGCATGCAGGCGCTCGTCGTCAACGGCGTCCCGCACGAGCTTGGTCCGCTCGAGGGCTATGTCCTTCCGGGGGGAGTGGAGCATTCCGCCTACTGCGGACCGGAGGGCGCACTCGTGCTCGACGTCTTCCGTCCCGTGCGCGAGGACTACCGCGAGCGCTGGCAGTCGCTCACATGAGGGCGGCGCGAACCCAAAAGTCGCCGGCCTTTGCGATGTCCCACGCGTACGTGATCGATGTGCGGCCGACACCTTCCACCCGCAGGCGCACCTGCACCTCGTCTTCGAAGACGAGCACTTTCAGGTACTCGGCTTCGACGTGCCGGTCCGCCGGCATCCGTGTCGACCCACACCACGCGCGTGCGCTCGACCTGTTCGATCAGGGCTGCACCACCACGCGGCCGGCCGAGCCGGCGAGGCTCGCCTCGATCGCGTCGTTCACGTCGTCGAGCGGGAACGTCGGCCCGAGGAGCGGTCGGAGCTGCAACCTTCCGGCGCCCAGGTGCTCGAGCAGGATCGGCAGCGCGACGGCCGGGTCCTCGGATCCGTACATCGTCCCGGTCAACCACTTCTCGCGGCGGTTGAACTCGCCCGGGTCGAGGTCGAATCTCGCTCCGGCGGCGGGGAGCCCCACCACCACGCACGTGCCGCCGCTGCGCGTCCAGCGCAGCGCGAGCTCGGTCGTCTCCGGGTTGCCGACGGCGTCGAAGCCGTAGTCGGCCCCCTCGGGCAGCAGCTCGCGCATCGTCTTCTTCAGCTCGTCTGGTGCAACGGCCGCGGTCGCGCCGAGCTGAACTGCCTGGTCGCGCCGGCCTTCCACCGGGTCGACCGACACGACCGTCTCCGCACCGGCGATCCGCGCTCCCTCCAGCACGAACTGCCCCACACCTCCCGCGCCGACGACGACGACGGACGCACCCGGCTCGACACGCGCCGCGAAGAGCGCCGCCCCTACTCCGGTCAGCGCAGCGCAGCCGAGCAGCGCCGCCTCCTCGAGCGGAACGTCGTCTCCCAATGGGAGAGCGACGCGCTCGGACACGACCAGCCGCTCGGCGAGCGCGCCCGTGGCCGTCCCGCGGTACACAGTTTCTCCGTTCAGCGACATCCCGGTTCGCCCGTCGACGAGGGTGCCCGCGGCGATCGCGCGGTGCAGCGGGACACACGCGGCGGGCCGGCCGCGGGCACAATCCCCGCACTTCCCGCACGACGGCGCCCAGGACAGGACCACGCGATCGCCCGGCCGGAGAGAGACGCCGTCGCCGACATCCTCGACGGTGCCCGCACCCTCGTGGCCCAGCACCATCGGCGTCGGGCGTTGCCACTCGCCTTTGACGCTGTGTAGATCGGTCCCGCAGATCCCGACGGCGGCCATCCGCACGACGACCTCGTCGTCGCGCGGCTCCTCGAGCTCGATCTCGCACACCTCGAGTGGCCGTCCAGCACCGTGAAAGACGGCGGCGCGAGTTTTCATCTCGGCCGTGCTAGGCGGGCGCTGCGGCGCCGATCGCCTCGAGTACGGCGGCGCAGGTTGTGACCGTCGAGACGTTCTGCAGCGCGAAGTTGATCGACGCGTTGTGCCACTCCGCGCTCATCGTCGAGCAGCCGTCCTCCGGAACGATCATGAAGAAGCCCTTGTCGGCACCAGTTCGAGCCGTGTGCTCGACGGACATGTTGGTCCAGGCGCCCGTGACGATCACGGTGTCACGCCCGAGGCCTCCCAGGAGCAGCTCGAGCTTCGTCCCCTGCCAGCCGTTCATCCGCATCTTCTCGACGACGAAGTCCCCTGCCTGCGGTTCCAGCCCGTCGACCGGCGCTGCGCCCCACGTTCCGCGTACGAGTGCATTCGTTTCCTTGACGCCCTGGAAGAGCGGAGCGTTGAGTTTCAGGCCCGGCGCTCCGTCCTCGACGATGTAATGCACGTGGATCACCGGGATGCCGACCGCGCGGCACGCTTCCGCGAGCTGCTTCACGTTCTCGACGACGTTCTGCTCCTTGGCGTGCTGCGGGGCGCCCGAATCTGCGAACGCGCCCCCGTCGGCCATCACGTCGTTCTGAAGGTCCTGGATGATCAGGGCCGCGCGCCCTGGATCGACGTCGATGCGTTCGGTTTCGCTCACGGTCTCCTCCTCACGTCATGTAGCTGAGCCGATTGCCTGACACCTTCAGCGAGATCCGGTAGAGCGACGTCGTGCTCGGCATGTACAGGTCGCTCCAGTCGTCGCCGCCCCAGTTCAGGTTGCCGACGTTCTCGGGGACCTCGATCACGCCGAGCAGCTCCGCGTCCGGGCTGATCACCCAGATGCCGCCCGGCCCGGTGACGTAGACGTTGCCTCGCTCGTCGACCTTCATCCCGTCCGGAATGCCTTCCTCGATCACGCCCGAGCCGATGCTGTCGAAGAACATCCGCCCGTTTTCGATCGTGCCATCCGATTGAACGTCGAACACGCGGATGTGCGCGCGAGGCGTGTCGTTGATGTAGAGCAACGACTCGTCCGGTGAGAAGCAGAGCCCATTCGGCTGCTCGAAGTCGTCGACGAGCAGCTGAGGGTCCCCGCCGTCGGAAGCGAGCCGGTAGACGCCCTGGAAGCCGAGCTCGCGTTCGCGCTCGATGCCGAAGACCGGCATCCGGCCGTACCAGGGGTCGCTGAAGTAGATGGCGCCGTCGTTGGCGACGATCACGTCGTTCGGGCTGTTCAGCTCCTTGCCCTCGTAGTGCGAGGCGAGCGTCTCCCGGTTGGTGCCGACGCCGTCCGGATCCATCCGCACGAGCGAACTCGTGACGTGCTCGCAGACGAGCAGACGACCCTGCGTGTCGTAGGTCATCCCGTTGCCCTTGTTGCTGGGGTTGGCAACCTCGGTGACACCGTCCACCTCGCTCCAGCGCCGCCGGATGTCGGCCGGCATGTCGCTGAAGAGCAGAAAGCCCCCCGGCTTGTTCCAGAGCGGCCCCTCGGTGAACGTGAATCCCGTAGCGAGCTTCTCGACCTGCGCCTGCGAGTCGACGAGCTCGTGGAGCTTCTCCGACTTGACGTCAACGGCCATCTCGGCTCCTTTGTGCGCTGTGGAAGCCGGCCGAACCTAACAGCTCCGCGCGAAAGTTGCGCTGTCGCGCGGGTTTAAGTACCGACGGCTCCGGCGCCCGTGCTCGCACCGAAGTGACCAACCGTCCAGCGCCAACACCAAATGGAGTCCGTGGGCTCCGCCCGCGCACGTTTCGCGCGAAGCGCCCTACCTCAATCCGAGCAAAGCGGAGCTTTCGCTCGGGCTAAGCCTCCACGTGGATGCGCGTTTTGGAGTCGCGCAGAAAGCCTCCGTCACGGCCGGTGCGCGTGGCGAGAATCTCGCCGAGAATCGCGAGCGCGGTCTCCGCCGGTGTGTCCGCGCCGATGTCGAGCCCCGTGGGCCCCGAGACTCGATCGAACGCCTGCTCCTCGACGCCGGCTTCGAGCAGGCGCTCGCGCCTGCGCTCCTGGTTTCGGCGGGATCCGAGCGCACCGATGTAGAACGCCTCGGTCGCGAGCGCGCCCTGGATCGCGGGCACGTCGAACTTGTCGTCGTGTGTCAATACGACGACGGCGGTCTGGTAGTCGGGCTGCACCTGTTCGATCGCGTCCTGCGGCCATGCGACCAGGAGCTCGTCGGCGCTCGGGATTCGCTCCTTCGTGGCGAACTTCGCGCGCGCGTCGGCGACGATCGTGTGCCAACCGAGCTGCTTCGCGGCCGCGCAGAGCGCCTCCGCCGTGTCGACAGCGCCGATGACGAGCAACCGCGGAGCCGGCCCGTAGATCTCGGCGAACACCTTTTGCCCCTCGTCGAGCTCGAGCAGCGTGTTGCGGCCTTTCCGCAGCAGCTCGTCGACCAGGCCGGCCAGCTCGGCCGGGCCCGGGCCCAACGTCTCGCCGGCCTCGGTCACGAGCAGCTCCGCCCCGAGCGGCTCGCCCTCGACGACGGTGAAGAGCACCGCGCGCTCCTCGCTCTCGATGATCCCGAGCAATCGCTCCACGAGCTGCTCGGGCGCGCGCTCGACAAAAACGTCGATTTCGCCGCCGCAAGGCAGCCCGACGGAGAAGGCGAGGTCGTCCGAGATTCCGTACGACAGGAGCTGCGGCTTCGAATCCTCGAGCACCTCGCATGCATGCTCGTAGACGTCGCTCTCGACACAGCCTCCCGAGACGGAGCCGGCCATCTCGCCGCTCTCGGAGATCGCCAGCTTCGCGCCGACCGGCCGCGGCGCCGAGCGCCGCGTTGCAATCACGGTCGCGAGCGCGAACTTCTCGCCGCGGGCGCGCCAGCGCTCGATGTCCGACAGCACTTCCTTCAAGCCGCGTGCCTCCTTTCGATGCCGGCAAGCAGGCCCGCCAGCTCCTCGAGACTCGCCAGATTATGTCCGGCCACGAACCGGTCAACGAACGGCAGCGCCGCCCGCATTCCGGCGGCGAGCGGCTGATACTCCGGACTTCCCTTCAGCGGGTTGACCCAGACGACGGCGTAGGCGGCTCGCTGCAGCCGGGCCATCTCCTGCGCGACGAGCGTCGCGTCCTCGCACTCCCAGCCGTCCGAGACGATCACGACCGCGGCGCCGCGCGTGAGCCCACGGCGGCCCCAGACGTCGTTGAACGTCCGCAGCGACGTGCCGATCCGCGTTCCGGAGGCCCAGTCGACGACACGGTTCGCAGCCGCCGCGAGCGCCTGCTCCGGATCGCGCGTCCGGAACTCCTCCGTCAGGCGGATCAGCCGCGTGCCGAACGCGAACACCTCGACGCCGCGACCGGAGCCGACCACGGCGTGCAAGAACAGGAGCAGCGCACGGGTGTATGCCTCCATCGACCCGGAGACATCGCACAGCAGGACGAGCTTGCGCGGGACGGCGATCCGACGCCGGAAGGTCCGCTCGATCGGATCGCCGCCGCGCGCGAGGGAACGGCGTGCAAGCCGGCGCAGGTCGAGCCTGCGGCCGTGCGTGTGCGGGCGCAGCCGGCGCGAGCGCCGCAGCGGACGCGCTGCTGCGACGTCCGCGATCGCCTTCGACACCTGCGCGAACTCCTCCGGGGTCATCGCGGCAAAGTCCTTGCGGCGCAGCACCTCGTGCAGGCTCCAGCCGACCTTCGTGGTCTCGTCGCCGGGCTCGCCGTCTCCCCCTGTCCGATCCGTGCGCGTCCGTGCGGAGAGGCGCGGCGGACGGTCGGCCGGAGCCGCTCCTCGGTACGGCGGAGGCGAGGGTGAACGCAGGAACCACGCCGCAAAGGCGCGGTCGAAGCTGTCGAGGTCTTCGGCGCGTGAGACGAGGGTCGTGCGCAACGCCCAGTAGACGTCGTCGCGGTTGCGGATGTCGAGGCAGTCGAGCCCGGTCAGCGCGTCGGAGATACGCCCGGGCCCGACCTCGAGCCCCGCCTCGCGCAGGATCCGTCCGAACGTGACGACATGGCGGACGAAGCCGCCCTCAAGCTGCGCCGGCTGCGACAGTGCGCGCCTCCTCGACGAGCGCGACGAGAGCCTCGTCGCGAACCGCGGCGAAGTCCTCGTGGTACTTCAGCACCGACCCGAGCGTCTCCTCGACCGTGCGCGCGTCGAGGTCCTGCCGCCCGAGCGCGGCGAGCGCCTGCGCCCAGTCGATCGTCTCGGCGACGCCCGGCGGCTTCGCCAGGTCCAGCTGCCGCAGGCCTTGCACGAACGCCGCGGCTTGCGCGGCCAGACGGTCAGGGATGCCGGGGACGCGCAGAGCAACGATCTCGATCTCCCGCTCGAGCGTCGGGTGGCCGATCCAGTGGAAGAGACAGCGGCGCTTGAGCGCGTCGTGCAACTCTCGCGTGCGGTTCGAGGTCAGGATCACCGCCGGCCGTACACGCGCCGTCACCGTTCCGATCTCCGGGATGGTGATCTGGAAGTCCGAGAGCATCTCGAGCAGGAACGCCTCGAACTCGTCGTCGGCGCGGTCGATCTCGTCGATCAGGAGCACGACCGGTTCGGTGCTCTCGATCGCCTCCAGGAGGGGCCGCCGGATCAGGAACCCCGGCCCGAACAGCTCCTCCTCCGACACGGTCCCTTCCTGCGCCGCGCGAATGTGCAGGAGCTGGCGCGAGTAGTTCCACTCGTACACCGCGTGCGCGACGTCGAGACCTTCGTAGCACTGGAGCCGGATCAGCCGCGACGACGTCGCCGTGGCCACCGCTTTCGCGGCCTCGGTCTTGCCGACCCCTGCCTCTCCCTCCAGCAGCAGCGGCTTCTGGAGCTTGAGCGACAGGTAGAGGGCGGTCGAGAGGCCGCGCTCCGGCAGGTACATCGCGCCCTCGAGGCCGGCCTCGAGCTCGTCGATCGTCGCGAACGCCATGGCACTCACGATAACTCGGCCTGGCTCACCAGAAGCCCGCCGTGTTGCGCGCTCCGCGCGGGCGGTGACAGAATCGGCTCAGGTATTGCCTTCGACGAGGAGCGGGGAGTGACGTCGACATCTCTGGAAGCAGCCCAGTTCGTCGTCCCGACGTCCCGGGACGAGGCCGTCCAGGCGTTCGGAGACGGTTCCGGCGTTACCGTTTTCGCGGGCGGCACGATCCTGATGCCCGAGATCAACTACGGGCGCCTGAGGCCCGCGCACGTCCTGATGCTCGGCAGGGCCGGGCTCTCGGGGATCGGACACAAGGATGGCGCCGTGACGATTGGCGCCATGACCACGGTCGCGGAGCTCGAGGATGCGCCCGAGCCGCTCGGCTCCGCAGCGCGCAACGTCGCAGATCATGAGATCCGCGCACAGGCGACGCTCGGAGGAAACCTGTGCGCGCCGTCCGGCGGGGGAACGCCGCGCGGAGACCTGCAGGCCGCGCTGATCGCACTGGCCGCGACCGTCAGGACCGCGGGCAAGGACGGCGAGCGCACCGCGCCGGTCGAGGACTTCCTCGCCGCAGGTGCGGACGGGAGGCTCGTGCTCGAGGTCGAGCTCCACGAGCCGAAGCGGTCCGGCTACGCCGCAGCCCGTAGGCCCCATGCACACGCGTACACGATCCTTGCCGTCTGCGCCGCCGAGACTTCGGAAGGCGTCCGCGTCGGCATCAGCGGCGCGGGAGCGAACGCCCTGCGCGCGCGTCACGTGGAAGACGCGCTGGCGGGCGGCGCCTCCGCCGAAGACGCCGCGCAAAAGGCGCTCGACGACGCCCAACCGCAGGACGACGCACTGGCGTCTGCGTGGTACCGCCAGCGACTCTTGCCCGTGCTCGTACGGCGGGCCCTCGACGATCTTGGAGGAGGCAAATGAGACTCACCGTCAACGGCGAGCAGCGCGACCTCCACAGCCCGCCGCTCACGTCGCTGCTGACCGCGCTGCGCGAGGAGCTCGACATCACGAGCCCGAAGGCCGGCTGCAACCAGGGCGGCTGTGGCGCGTGCACGGTCCTCGTGGACGGCGAAGCCCGGCGGGCGTGCCTGGTGCCGCTGGCGGCAATCGACGGCGCCTCGATCACGACGGTCGAAGGCCTTGGCCGAGCGGACGAGCTCTCCCCGGTTCAGGCGGCGTTCGACGAGCAC
>VAXY01000252.1 GCA_005885085.1 Actinomycetota bacterium
CGCCGTACCTGCAGGGCGCGGAGATCGACTACGTCGACTCCATCCAGGCCGCCGGCTTCGCCATCAACAATCCCAACGCCGTTTCATCGTGTGGTTGCGGCCACAGTTTCCAGGTCGAAGAGGGCGACGCCGACGCGACCGTCGGCGGCTGCGGCTCCGGCTGCTCCGCCTGAGCGACGGCATTCGTCCGACCGGACTGCAGGGGTCTGACCCCTGTCGGGGTCAGACCCCAGCCTGATGGCTGTCCGCGTTGCCGTAGTCGGTTCGGGCCCGGCCGGCTTCTACGCCGCCGGCGCTCTGCTCGACGCGGAGCTTGGCGTCGAGGTCGACATGATCGAGCGGCTGCCAACACCGTGGGGGCTCGTGCGGCTGGGCGTTGCTCCGGACCATCCGAAGCTGAAGAGCGTGTCGCGTGCGTTCGAGCGCATCGCGGAGAAGCCCGGCTTCCGTTTCTTCGGGAACGTCGAGGTCGGACGCGATCTTGCACACGCCGACCTGCTCCAGCTCTACGACGCCGTCGTGTACGCCTTCGGCGCCCAGACCGACAAGCGGCTCGGGATTCCCGGCGAAGACCTCGCCGGCTCGTGGTCGGCCACGGAGTTCGTCGCCTGGTACAACGGCCACCCTGATTATCAGGACCTCGAGTTCGACTTGAATGTCGAACGCGCCGTGGTGATCGGGAACGGCAACGTCGCCCTCGACGTCGCTCGCATGCTCGCGCTCACGCCGGACGAGCTCTCCCCGACCGATACCACCGACCCAGCCATTGAAGCGATCGGCCGTTCGACGCTGCGCGAGATCGTGATCGTGGGCCGCCGCGGTCCGGCGCAGGCGTCATGGACCACGCAGGAGCTCAAGGAGATGGGCGAGCTCGCAGGTGCAGACGTTGACGTGGACGCCGCGGAGCTCGAAGGAGCGGCCGAAGACGACGTGCACACGCACCGCAACTTGGACGTGCTGCGCGAATTCGCGGCGCGCCGGCCGACGGGCAAGCCGCTCACGATTCGCTTCCTGTTCTTCCGCTCACCGGTCGCAATTCACGGCGAAGTGAACGTCGAGGGGGTCGAGCTTGTGCGGAACCGGATCGAGGAGCAAGACGGCCGCCTCGTCGCCGTTCCGACGGACGCGCACGAGACGCTCGAATGCGGCCTCGTCTTCCGCAGCGTCGGCTACCGCGGCGTCGGGCTGCCCGAGCTCCCCTTCGACGAGCGCCGCGGCACGATCCATAACGAAGGCGGTCGCGTCGCGGGGCACCCGCGCGCGTACTGCGCCGGCTGGATCAAGCGCGGCCCGACCGGGATCATCGGGACGAACAAGAAGGACGCGACGGAAACGGTTCGGCTGCTGCTCGAAGACCTCGAGCAGGGACGTATCGCGCACGGAGAGCACGTCACGGCCGACGCCGTCGAGGCCCTCCTGGCAGAACGGGGCGTACGCGCGGTCGTCTATGCAGGCTGGACGTCGATCGACGAGTACGAACGCGGGGCCGGGGAGAAGCTCGGCCGGCCGCGGGTCAAGCTCCGCACGTGGGAGGAGCTGCTCGAGGCCGCGGAGCGCGTCGCCGAGACCGCCTGATCACCCGCCCGGGGGACGCCGGGTGCCCCGGTTGAGCGACAATTGGGGCATGGAGTCGCTCGTGGTCGAGTGCCTCCGCTGCGGTAGTCACAGAGAGATAGACGGATCCCCGCTGCGGCAGGCCAATCCCGAATGTCCCCGCTGCGGGTACGTCGGCTGGGCTCCTGTCGAGGATCTCAGCGAGCGCGACCGCTGCGCACTCCGCCGGCGGCCGCTCGAGCGGCGCCGGCTCAGGATCGCCTGAGCAGCTCGGCCAGCAGGTCGGGCTCCAGCGCGTAGGCCGTGTTGCCGTCGCGCCCGGTCATCGTCTCGGCGGCGAGCAGCGCGTTGACGATCGCCTCTTCGGTCGCGTCGATCACAGCGTCGTAGAACGGGCTGATCTCGCCGTCCGACAGCATGCGCAGGGTCAGTTCCCCGGTCTCCGCCGCAAGTCCGCGGTTGCCGGTCGAAAAGGCGAAGAAGAGATCGCCGCTCGTGGGTGCGGCGGTGCCGCCGACCTGCGCGATCCCGAGCCCCACGCGTTGTGCGAGCCGGTCGCACTGGTGAGGGAGGAGGGGCGCGTCGGTCGCGACGACGCCGATGATCGACCCCGCCTCGCCGGCGCGGCTCGGAGTCGGGACGCGGTCGCCGATCAGCTCACCGACGGGGACGCCGTCGACGCGGAAGCGGCTCCGGCGGCCGTAGTTCGCCTGCACGAGGACGCCGACGACGTGCCCGCCGACCGCGCGCGATGCCGTTCCGATCCCTCCCTTGAACTCGTGGCAGATCATGCCGGTGCCGCCTCCGACGTTCCCCTCCGCCACCTCTGACGACGCCGCGGCGAACGCCGACTCGACATGCGCCGCGGTCACTCGTTGCGCGCGGATGTCGTTGAGGAACCCGTCGTACGTCTCGCCGACCACAGGCAGCGACCAGGCGTCGTCGTCGGCCGAGCGCGCCGCGATCGCGTCACGGACGACGCCGACGCTGAACGTGTTCGTGATTCCGATCGGCGTCGTCAGCAGGCCGGACTCGCGCACCCACTCGAGGCCGGTCAGCTCGCCGTTCCCGTTCAGGCGNCGTCACGCCCGTCCGGACCGCATCGTCTTCGATCAGCGTGCAGTGACCGACCAGGACTCCGTCGACGTCCGTGATGGAGTTGCGGGGCCCCGTGCTCCCTTTACCGATCGCAATCCCGAGCTCGCGTGCCCGCACCGGTACACCCTAATGCGCCTGCCCTCATGTTTCCCCGATCCCGGGCAGGGGTCCGAGGCCGGTTCGAAACCGGCCCCCCGCTAGACTCGAAACGTGGCGCGAACGGAGGAACGGCGCGAACTGTGGGGCATCGAGACGCGTAAAGCGGTCGAGAACTTCCCCTTTTCGGGCCAACCGATTCCGGTCGCCGTGGCGCGTTGGCTCGGCCGGATCAAGGCGGCCGCCGCGCGCGTCAACGCCGAGCTCGG
>VAXY01000011.1:0-10484 GCA_005885085.1 Actinomycetota bacterium
TCGGGCGTGGGCTTGCCCTTGAGCTTGCGCGACGCCCGAAGCTCCTCGACGCTCGGCTGCACCTCCCGGACCGCGCCATCGGCGGCCAGCAGCTCGTCGAACAGGTCCGCGGCGCCCTTGCGCGCGAGCGCGGCGCGCAGCTGGTCGGGCTGCTCACGTGCTCTCCGAAGGTCGATCACCGGGCCAAGAATGCCTCAAGCACCTGTGCCACGCCCTCCTCGTCGACCGATGGGCAGACGAAGTCGGCCAGCTCGCGCACCCGCTCGTGCGCGTTCGCAACTGCGACGCCGTAGCCCGCCCACTCGACGAGCTCGATGTCGTTTTCGCCGTCGCCGAACGCAACCGTCTGCTCGCGGGGAAAGCCGACGTGCTCCGCGACGAAGTCGAGACCGGCCGCCTTGGTCACGTTCGGCGAGGCGAACTCGAGGAAGTACGGCAACGACTTCGAGATGTAGAGGCGCTCGTCGAAGCGGTCGAGCATCGCCTGCTTGAGACGGTCGAGCACCTCGGGATCCTCGATCACCACCAGCTTCGTCGGCGGCTCTTTCAGCCAGGCGAGCAGGTCGCCCACCGGGTGCAGCTGCAGGTGCTGGAAGTCCGCATAACGCCGCGCTTCGGGCGTGATCTCGGCCACGTAGAGCTCGTCGTCGACGTAGCAGTTGAGGCCGAACCCCTCCTCGTTCAGCGCCGCGATCGTCTCGCGCGCCAGCTCGAGCGGGATCGGCTCGTGCCGCAACCACTTTCCGCTCCCCGGTTCGGCGACGACGGCGCCCTGGTAGCAGACGACCGGATCGTCGAGCCCGGCCTCCAAGGCGAACGGACGAGCCGCCTGGAACATCCGTCCCGTCACGAGCACGACATGGATACCCGCCGCATGGGTCGCCTGGAGCGCGGCTCGCGTCCGGTCGTGCAGGACGACGTCCTCGCCGATCAGCGTGCGGTCGAGGTCGCAGGCGATCGCCGCGACGTCCTGCGGAAAATCCGACGGGAGCTTCAGCCCTGCGGCTTGGTGAGGAAGTCGACGAGGTCTTTCAAATCGCCCGCCGGCAGCGTCTTGTACGACTTCGGCATGACGTTCTTCGGAAAGCCCTTTTGCACGTACTTGTTCGGGTCGACGATCGAGTCGTGCACGAACGTCTCCAGCGGTTGCTTCGCCTGCTTCGCGTAGGTCGCGAGCTTGTCCAGGTCCGGGCCGATGTTGCCCTTCGCCTCCGGCCCCGCGGGCGTGTACGTGTGGCACGCGCCGCAGCCCTGATTGATGAAGATCGCCTTGCCCGGGGCCTCCTGCTTCACAGTGCCGACGACCGTCTTCGGCGCCGGCGAGACGACGCCCTGGCTGCCGCAGCCGGCTAGCGCGAGCGCCGCAAGCACGCCAACCGCGGTCAGGGCTCCCCGGCGCATGGGGCGCGAGTCTACTGACTCGAACCGGAGCAGAGCCAAGCAGCCGAGCGCACCGAGGCTGATCACTTCCACCGGGGTGTCGTTGACGAGCAGGGAGACCGCGAGTGCGACGAGCATCGCGTCGATCGCGGCACGGCGCGGCCTCCTCGTGCCGATCCAGACGAGGATGGCGAGCGACACGAGGAAGAAGCCGACGTTGACCGCCGACCTCGTCGCGACGAGCCAGGACAGATGCAACCGGTGGCCGAGGTCGCCGAGCAGCGAGCCCGGGCCGCTGCCGACCGCCTGGGTCACGTGGCTCGAGCCGCCGAGCGCTGCGTCGATGCCGACGAGCGCCAGCACGAGCGCGACGACACCGGCTCCCGCGAGCACCGCGCTTCGCCAGCTCACCGGCACCGGTCGCAGCCGCAAGAGCAGCACCGCGAGCGCGGCCGCGAACACGATCAAGCCGCCGCCGTCGGCGCCGGCCTTGCTCCAGCCGACCGTGACGAGCGCCAACGCTCCGAGCGGCGCGAGCCACGGCAGGCCCCCAACGACGACTGCCGCGATCAGCGGCGCGAGCATCAGCGTCTCGAGTTGGTTCCCGATGCCGTAGAAGCGGGCGCCGCCGTCAGGACGCGCACCGAAGACTGCGAGCGAATTCGTTTCGCTCGAGAGCGTCAGGACCGCGAGATAGCCGATCAGGAAGAGGCCGACGCTGAACGGGATCAGCCGCCGGCGCGCCGACCCGGCGAACACAAGCCCCACCGTCAGCAGGAGCATGGCCACGATCACGACCCAGAAGGTCGTCACGCCGAGAAACGAGAGCAGCATCGACGCGGCGATCGCGCCCGCGCCTCCGAGCGCGCCGGCCGCTGGGGCGACCGCGACGAGCGCGAGGACCAGCAGGATGGTCTCGACATACGTCCAGCCGCGATCGTGGTGGACCCGAGTCAGGCGCCGGTCGAGCCAGCGCAGGTCGTCGGTCGTGTCGGCATCGGGGCTCGACTTGATCCGCGGCGACCGTCCCTTCTGGAGGGAGACGAGTGTCGGCGCGATGTCCGCGACCGAAACGAGGCCGCGGATGCGCGTTGCAGCCGAGGTGAGGATTCCCCGATAGCCGGCCCCGACGAACGCGACGGGATAGCGGTGCGTGTTCGAGTGCCTGCCCGGAGGTGGTAGCTCGACGTAGACGAGGGGTCTCGAGACGGGGTGCTGCGGGATCCCGAATCCCACGTCCGCGAGGATCCTGCCGCCCGGCTTCCGCCCGAGGGATTCGTCCCCGACCTTCCCTCGGCGAAGCGACGCGACCGCGCCTGCCCGGCTGATCCTGCCGCCTGCTCCAGGGACGAACAGCCCGAACGCCGCCGGCTGGGCGATGAAGCGCGGGATCGTGCCGGGCGCGACGACGTAGATCGTCGGCCGGGCCGCCTGCGCTGTTGAGCCTGCGTTAAGAAGCCCCGCAGCCGCGATCCCGCTGGCTACGATTCGCCTAGTACACCTCGCCTCCAAGGAGAGCGATTCTCGATGAAACGCAGGACGTACGGGCGCGACGCCGGTCTGTCGCGGCGAATGCTGCTGAGCACCACGTTGCTCGGGCTTCTCTACGTCGTCTTTGCCGTCGTGCTGTTCCAGGTGCTGAACGTGGGCATCGTTTTCATGCTGGTGATCGTCGGGGCGCTGGCCTTCTTCCAGTACTTCACCTCGGACAAGCTCGCCCTGGCTGCGGCCGGCGCCAAGATCGTCGAGCGCGACCAGGCGCCGCAGCTGCACGACATGGTCGAGCGGCTCTGTGCGATGGCCGATCTGCCGAAGCCGCGGATCGCGCTCATCGACACGGACGTCCCGAACGCCTTTGCGACCGGGCGCAGCCCGAAGCATGCGGCGGTTGCGGTCACGCGCGGCCTCTGGCAGCGGCTCGAGCCCCAGGAGGTCGAGGGCGTGCTCGGGCACGAGCTCTCGCACATCGGGAACCGCGACGTGCTCGTGATGACCGTCGCCAGCTTCTTCGCCATGCTCGCCGGCCTGCTGACGCGGTTCGGCCTCTACTCGGGGATGTTCGGCGGCGGACGCAGCCGCGACAACAACTCAGTGCCGATCTGGCTGATCGTGCTGCTGGTCTCGGTCGTGACGTACTTCCTCAGCCAGCTCCTGATCCTCGCGATCTCCCGTTACCGCGAGTTCGCGGCCGATCGCGGCTCCGCGCTGATCACGGGTGCTCCCGAGCACCTGATGAGCGCGCTGCAGAAGATCTCCAGCGACATGTTCAGGATCCCGCAGCGCGACCTGCGCGAGGTCGAAGGGATGAACGCCTTCTTCATCATCCCGACCTCCGTGAAGAGCGCCACGAGCCAGCTGTTCATGACCCATCCGCCGCTCGAGAAGCGCCTTGCCGCGCTGTCCGAGATCGCCCGCGAGATGGGCCGACCCGTCTCGTAGTCTTTGGCGCCGTGAGGCGCAAGGCGCTGGGGCGGGATTTCGGGCTGTCCGTGCGGATGCTGGTCGTCGGCACGATCCTGG
This sequence comes from Actinomycetota bacterium, assembly GCA_005885085.1. GTDB lineage: Bacteria > Actinomycetota > Thermoleophilia > Gaiellales > Gaiellaceae > 3-1-20CM-4-69-9. The sequence goes on from VAXY01000011.1 coordinate 3,901, forward strand.
CGTCGCTGTACGCGGTGCTGCTCTTCCTCGCGTTCGCGCTCGCCTGGAGTGACCGTTCCGACCTGCGCGCGTGGCTCGTGCCGCTCTTCGTGATCGTCGTCCTCTGGGTCCACTACCGCAGCGCCGACAGCCTGGCTCTGGCGGCGATTCATGCCTCCGAGGTCGGGCCGGAGGAGGAACCCGAGCTTTACTCGATCGTGCAGAAGCTGAGCGCGCTCGCCGACATTCCGGCACCGCGGCTCGCCCTCTCGCCGGTCGACGCGCCCAACGCCTTCGCGGCGGGAACGAGCCCGCAGCGCGCGCGGATCGTCGTCACAGACGGGCTGCGCGCCCGCCTCGATCCCGGCGAGCTCGAGGCCGTGCTGGGCCATGAGCTCTCGCACATCGTCCATCGCGACGTGTTCGTCGTCACGGCCGCCAGCCTGTTCCCGACCGCCGGCGCGTACCTCGGGCGCTGGCGTTTCGGCGCGTCCGACTACCGCGGCCGCAAGCGCGACGCCCGCGAGTGGATCTTCTGGCCGGTAATCATGGTGCTCGCGATCGTGCTGTTCGTGTTCGGGAAGCTGCTGACCTTCGCCATCTCGCGTTACCGCGAGTACGCCGCCGACCGCGGTTCGGTCCTGCTGACCGGCGCGCCCGAGCAGCTGATGAGCGCACTGCAGAAGGTGACCGGCGAGATGGCGTTGATCCCGAGGCGCGACCTGCGCGCAATGGCGGGACTGAACGCCCTCTTCATCATCCCCGCCGCGGTCTCCCGGTGGGAGGTGGCGATGGACCATCCGCCGCTGCGCAAGCGGCTCGCCCGGCTGGAGGAGATGGCCCGCGAGCTGGGAAAGGCGGCCTAGTGGGGCTGCGCGACGTCCTGCTCGGCAAGAAGAAGCTCGCCGGCCCGGCGCGCGAGCGGCTCTTCGCGCTCACCACGGCCGCGGTGACACTCGACACCGAGCTCGGGCTGCGGACGGCGGGCGCAGGCGGCGTCTGCTTCAAGCCGCTCTCGGCCGGCGACTTCGTGCGGGTCGAGAACGACCTCCAGCAGCTGCTGGACGGGATCGCGTCGGAATCGGGCTCGAAGGTCGAGCGCCGCGAGGACAAGTTCGGCTTCACCTGGATCGTCGTCCACGATCCGCAGCTCGAGGATCAGGTCGCGACGGTGCACGCGGTCGCGCAGGGGCTGGAGGAGCAGGGCTTCGGGCCACAGCTCCTGGCGGCGGTATTCAGGTTCGAGGGCGGCAAGCACCCGGTCTACTGGGTGTACGGCTACAAGCGCGGCGCATTCTGGCCGTTCGTCCCCACCGGGGAGGGCCAGGAGCGGGACAACGCCGAGGAGCTCGAGCTCAAGGCCAAGCTCGAGCCGGAACTGCCGGTCGAGCAGGATCTGAGCCGCTGGTTCGGCGTCTTCGACGCCCCCCTCTAGTCCTTCAACGCCCGTCGCCGAACAGATTCCGGTGGCTCATCCGCCCCGGCGCGAGGCGGGAATAACCGAGTACCCCGCAGGTGACCACGCCCCGGTCGGGAAGGGCCAGGTCCAAGGGACTGTCCCTTGGACCTGGCCGTTTCCCCGTCTAACCGTCCGGGGGTCTGACCCCGACGGGGTGTGCGCGGGCCTTAAAGCCGCAAATTGCGGCCTTTGCGTCACGATGACGCCATGGATGACCTTGACATGACATCACAGTGATGTCACAGTGCCGTCTGTGAATGTAGCGGCCTACGTCGAGGCGCTCCAGCAGGATCTGGCCAACGTCGCCGGCATCGGCGACGAGGCGATCTCCGAGGCCGCGCGCCGGATCAGCGCAGCCCTCGAGTCATCCCTCCGACTCAGGCTGATGGACGCCCTCGGCGAGGCCGCTGCAGAGCTCACGAACCAGCTACCCGACGGGCACGTAGAGGTGCGCGTGAGCGGGGGCGAGCCGGAGCTGGTCTACGTCCCGGAGCCCGGGGCTCCTCCTCCCAGCGGGCTCGAAGACCTCACCGCGAGAATCACGCTGCGACTGCCCGAGACGCTCAAGGCGATCGTGGACGCGGCCGCCCAGGAAGCGGGCGTGTCCGCGAACACGTGGCTTTTGCAGCAGATCACGCGCAGCGCCGATCCCAGCAAGCGACGCCACCCTGGCGGCCGTCGCATGACCGGCTACGGCCAGAGCTGAAAGGAGCACACATGCACGTCCTCCCACTCCCGTTCGGACTCGCCTTGGCGCTCATGCCGCGCCGCGAAGCGGACACCTTCCGCCGCAAGGAAGAGATCCGGCCGCACCTCCGAAACGCGATCCGGCCGCGCGACCAGATCCTGGGCGACGTCCGCAACTTCCACATGACGCGCGGGCACATCTGATGCGCAGCGAGACCTTCCAGACACCCGGACCGGTGCGGCTGAACCTGGAGCTGCCGGCGGGCTCGATCGAGGTCGAGACGGCCAACACGCAGGAGACGCATGTCGAGCTCGAGGCGATCACCGACCGCGAGCAGGTCCGCGAGATGGTCGACGACGCCCGGATCGAGACCGTGCGCCGGGGGGACGGCCACGAGGTGGTCGTCGAGGTGCGAACGCGGCACGGAGTGTGGGTGTCCTTCAGCAAAGGACCCGACCTCCGCCTCGGCTCACCGGAGCTGCGCCTGCGCGTGACATGCCCGGCCGGTGCAGAGCTCGATGTCCGCACCAAGTCGGCCGATCTGAAAGCACGCGGTGACTACGCAGACGTCGACGTGAAGACCGCCTCCGGCGATGTCAGCGTCGAACACGCCGCCGACGTGGCGATCAAGACCGCCAGCGGCGACTCGCACTTCGACACGGTCGACGGCTCGCTCGACGTGAAGTCCGCGTCGGGAGACCTGCATGTCGGCTCGGTCGCGGGGGACTCCAACATTCAGCTCGTCTCGGGCGACGTCTACATCCGCGAGAACAACGACTCGATCAGCGCGAATACCGTCTCCGGCGACCAGCGCTACGAGGCGGTGGTGAAGGGTCGGCTCGAGCTCCGCGCCATCTCCGGCGACGTCAGCGTCGGCATCCGCCGCGGCTCACGTGTCTTCATCGACGCGAACACCGTCAGCGGCTCGACGAGCTCGGAGTTCGAGCTCTCCGACGCGCCGCAGGGGCCACCGCCGTCCGAGGACAGCCCGCTCGTCGAGGTGTTCGCGAAGACCGTCTCGGGGGACGTGCGCATCGAGCGGGCACCCGCACCGAAGCACAGCCCGGAGCTCACCGAGCGGGCATGAAGCCCTGGCCGACCGGAGGCCTCTGGCGGCATCCGGACTTCGTCAAGCTCTGGTCGGCCCAGACGGTCAGCCAGTTCGGGACGCAGTTCACCCTGCTGGCGCTGCCGCTGGCGGCGATCGACGTCCTCCACGCGAGCGCGTTCGAGGTCGCCGCGCTGACCACCGTCGAGTTCCTGCCGTTCCTGCTCGTGAGCCTGCCGGCGGGGGTCTGGGTCGACCGGTTGCCGCGGCGCCCGATGCTCGTGGTGGGCGACGTCGCGCGCGCGGCGCTGCTCGGCTCGATTCCGGTCGTGTACGGGCTCGGGCAGCTCACGATCTGGCAGCTGTACGGGGTCGCGTTCCTCGCGGGGATCGCGACCGTGTTCTTCGACGTCGCGTACCAGTCGTACCTGCCGTCGCTCGTCGAGCGGCAGCAGCTGATCGACGGCAACTCGAAGCTCGAGATCAGCCGCGCCGCCGCCCAGCTCGGCGGGCCGGGACTGGCCGGCGTCGTCGTCGATCTGCTGAAGGCGCCCGCGGCGATCGCGTTCGACGCCGTCAGCTTCGTCGGCTCGGCGCTGTTCATCTTCAGCATCCGCAAGGAGGAGCGGCCGGCCCGCCGCCACGACGCCCCGCCGAGCCGGATGCGGGACGAGCTCCGGGAAGGCCTGCGCTACGTCTTCACGCACCCGTTCCTGAAGAACATCGCCGCCTGCACAGCGCTCTTCAACTTCTTCGGCAATCTCGGTTTCGCAGTCCTGCTCGTCTTCGCGCGGCGCAAGCTCGACCTGAGCCCACTGGCGATCGGTCTCGCGCTCACGTTCAGCAATGTCGGGCCGATGCTCGCCGCCTTCAACGCGCACCGGATCTCGTCGCGGCTCGGCGTGGGCCGGACGATCATCGCGGCGTCGATCCTGGGCGGCCCGATGTTTCTGCTCGTGCCCTTCGCGCCGCATGGAAACGCCGCGCTGACGGTCCTCGTGCCGGCGTTCCTGGCCGGGGGATTCTCGAACGTGATCTACAACGTCACGCAGATCAGCCTGCGTCAGGCGATCACGCCGGAGCGCATCCAGGGCCGCATGAACTCGGTCATGCGCTTCATCGTCTGGGGCACGATCCCGCTTGGCTCCTTCCTGGGCGGGGTATTGGCGAGCCAGATCGGCGTCAAGCAGACGCTGATCGTCGGCGGCATCGGCTGCTGTCTCCCGTTCCTGCCGGTGCTCTTTTCACCGGTCCGGGCGATCCGGGAGATGCCGGAGCCGGTCGACGAGGCCGCCGCGGTCCTCGCGCCGCTCGTCGCCGACGCCGCGGTCGTCCCGGCCGAGCATCCGGGCGGCTGATGCGCAGGCTGCTGCGCATCCGCGACGCCCGCGTCTTCCTGCTCGGCTGGGGACTGTCGATGTTCGGGGACTCGGCGATGTTTCTCGTGCTCGGGATCTGGGCCAAGGACCTGACGCACAGCAACGCCGCCGCCGGGCTCGTCTTCTTCGTCCTCGCGCTGCCGTCGCTCTTTTCGCCGCTCGCCGGCCTCGTGGTCGACCGCCTGCGCAAGCGGCCGCTGCTGATCGGGATCAACTGCTTCATGGGGACGGCGATCCTCGCGCTGCTCTTCGTGCACGACCGCGGCGAGCTCTGGCTGATCTATGTGATCGCCGGTCTCTACGGCGCGAGCGGAAGCGCGCTCTACTCCGCGCGTTCGGCCTTCTTGACGGTCATGCTCCCGCGTGAGCTGCTGGGTGACGCGAACGCGATCTTCGCGACGATTCGCGAAGGGCTGCGCCTCGTGTCGCCGTTGTTCGGGGCGGGTCTCTACGCGGCCTTCGGCGGCGGCGTCGTCGCGATCGCCGACGCGGCGTCGTTCGCAATCGTCGTCGTGGCCCTCACCTTCCTGCGCACGCCGGAGGTGCGACCGGTGCGCGAGGATCACCACTTCCTCACGGAGCTCGCCGCCGGCGTCCGCCACATCTTCGCGACGTTGCCGTTGAAGCAGATCGTCCTCACCACGGGCGTCTGCCTGCTCGTCGTCGGCTTCGCCGAGACGCTCATCTTTGCGGTCGTCGACAGCGGCCTGCACCGGCAGCCGTCGTTTCTCGGCGTGCTCGAGTCGATGCAGGGAGTCGGCGCCATCCTCGGCGGCGTCAGCGCGGGCTGGGCCTTGCGCCGGTTCGGCGACGTCCGGCTGGTGGGGATCGGCATGGGCCTCTTCGCCCTCGGCGACGGTACGTTCGCGACCCACAGCCTCGCGCTCATCTCTGTCGGCTTCGGCGTCGCGGGCTTCGGGCTCGCGTGGCTGATCGTCGGCTGGGCGACGTCGATTCAGGTGCGGACGCCGCAGCGCCTGCAGGGCCGCGTGGCGTCGGCGGCCGACACGATGATCAGCACTCCCCAGACGGTCTCGATCGCACTCGGGGCAAGCCTGATCAGCGTCGTCGACTACCGCGTGCTGGTCGCGATCATGGCGGTGGTGCTCGTCGGCTGCGCCGCTTACTTGTTGACGCGCGGACCCGAACCTGTCGCGGCCAAGGCTCCCGCGCCGGCCTAGTGCCCTAGCCCTCGAGCTCCTTCTTCTCGCCGCCGGAGCCCGAGCCGACTTCGGCCTTGAGCTGCTCGAGCTCGCGGTCGACCTGGGACTGGGACGCCACCTGCGCGAGCTCACGGTCGAGCTGGGTCTTGTCGGAGCCGAGCTCCTGGAGGTCGCCGGAGGTGACGAGCTCGTCGATCGCCGCCGCCCGCGCCTGCATCTGGTCGGTCTTGTCCTTGGCCCGCTGGATCGCGAGCCCGGTGTTCTCCATGTCGCGGCCGATCCCGGTCGCGGCCTCGCCGATGCGCACCTGGGCCTCGGCGGCGGAGTACTGCGCCTTGATCACTTCCTTCTGTGAGCGGAACTGCTCGATGCGCCCCTCGAGCTGCTTCTCGTTCGCGACGAGCTTCTCTTGCTGGTCCGCGAGCTGCTTCACCTGCGTGTCGAGATCCTGCAGCTGCTGCTGGATCCCGGACTTGCGCTCGAGGGCCTGGCGGGCGAGATCCTCCCGGCCGGCGGCGACGGCCTGACGCGCCTGGGTGTCGAGCTTGACGACGCTCTGCTCCAGCTGCTGGGTCTGGATCTCGAGCCGCTTCTTGGCCGTCACGACGTCGGCGACGCCACGCTTCACGTTCTGCAGCGACTCCAGCTGGCGCTCGTAGGAGTAGTCGAGCGTCTCTTGTGGGTTCTCGGCGCGGTTCAGCAGCGCGCTGAACTTGGCCCTGATGATCTCGCCGGCTCGGGACAGCAGACCCATCTCTCGAATCCTCCTCGTCGCAGGTGTGTGGATAGCGTACCGCCGTGCTCGTCGAGCGGAGCATGCATCCAGACTGGCTCTCGAACGCGTACCTCGTTGCCGACGAGGAGGGCG
>VAXY01000011.1:10550-10747 GCA_005885085.1 Actinomycetota bacterium
GCTGCGGACTCACTCGCATCACGACCACGTCGTGCACGAGGCCGAGCTCGGCCTGCCGGTCCGCACCGATGGGGTCGAGGTCGGCGGCCTCCGCGTCGTAGCGCTGCCGACGCCTGGTCATTCCGACGACATGGTCGCGTTCGTCGTCAACGGCGAGGCGGTCTTCACCGGCGACACGCTGTTCAAGGACTCCGTCG
>VAXY01000246.1 GCA_005885085.1 Actinomycetota bacterium
CAGCCCGGGCGCCTACCTGATGGAGCCCAAGGACGCGACGAAGCAGGTCTTCACCGCGAACCTGATGCCGTCGCGCGGCTCGTGGCTCGAGCTCGAGATCGACAAGAAGGGCGTCGTCTACGCGCGCATCGACCGGAAGCGCAAGCTGCCGATCACCACGCTCCTGCGCGCGCTGCCCGAGGAGGACCCGTCGACCGGGTTCAAGCTCGACACATCCACGAACGAGGCGATCCTCAAGCTCTTCGACAACTCGATCTTCATCGTCAACACGCTCGAGAAGGACCCCTCCACGCGCGAGGAGGAGGCCCTGATCGAGGTCTTCAAGAAGCAGCGGCCGGGCGAGCCTCCCACGCTCGACAACGCCCGCAACCTGCTCAAGGCGCTGTTCTTCGACCCGAAGCGCTACGACCTGACCAAGGTCGGCCGCTACAAGCTGAACCAGCGGCTCGGCGTCAACGTCCCCGACGACACGCGCGTCTTGACGACGGAGGACATCCTCGCCCTCGTCAAGAAGCTCGTCGAGCTCCCCCATGCCCTCGGCGTGGACGAGGAGTCGAAGGACTTCGCCGCCGACTCGATCGTGCTGTCGCGCGATCCGATCCGGAGCGAACTCGACGAGTACGAGCACTTCGGCAACCGGCGGCTGCGCACCGTCGGTGAGCTGATCCAGGAGGCATTCCGGGTCGGCCTCTACCGGATGGAGCGCGTCGTGCGCGAGCGGATGACGACCGAGGACGTCGACACGATCACGCCGCAGACGATCATCAACATCCGTCCGGTCGTGGCGGCGCTGAAGGAGTTCTTCGGCTCCTCGCAGCTGTCGCAGTTCATGGACCAGACGAACTCACTCTCGGGCCTGACCCATCGGCGCCGCCTCTCGGCTCTCGGGGCCGGCGGGCTGACGCGCGAGCGCGCGCCGATCGAGGTGCGTGACGTGCACCCGACCCACTACGGGCGCATGTGCCCGATCGAGACGCCGGAAGGCCCGAACATCGGCCTGATGGGCTCGCTTGCCTCGATGGCGACCGTGTCCGAGTTCGGCTTCATCCAGACGCCGTACCGCAAGGTGATCGGTGGCAAGGTGACGGACGAGATCATCTATCTCGACGCCGCCGAGGAGGCGCAGTTCACGATCGCGCAGGCGAGCGCGATCGTCGATGAGAAGACCGGGCGCTTCGTCGACAAGCACGTCCTGTGCCGCTCGAAGGAAGGCGAGGCGGTTACCGCCGATCCGAAGGACATCCAGTTCATGGACGTCGCGCCGGCGCAGATCGTCTCCGTCGCCACTGCCCTGATCCCGTTCCTCGAGCACAACGACGCGAACCGCGCGCTGATGGGCGCGAACATGCAGAAGCAGGCGGTGCCCCTGATGATCACGCAGGCGCCGATCGTCGGCACCGGGCTCGAGTACCGGGCAGCGGTCGACACGGGCGACGTCGTGCTTTCGCAGGCGGCGGGGACCGTCGTCGACGTCGACGCGGGGCACATCACCGTCGAGACGAAGGACGGCAAGGACGAGTACCCGCTGACGAAGTTCATGCGGTCGAACCAGGGCACCCTGATCCACCACAAGCCGATCGTCGAGCTCGGCGAGCGAGTCACGGGCGAGCAGGTGCTGGCCGACGGCAGCTCGACCGACAACGGGGAGCTCGCGCTCGGCGCGAACTTGCTCGTCGCGTTCATGCCGTTCGAGGGCTACAACTTCGAGGACGCGATCGTCATCTCCGAGCGGCTCGTGAAGGAGGACGTCCTCTCGTCCATCCACATCCATGAGTACGAGATCGACGCCCGGTCGACGAAGCTGGGCGACGAGGAGATCACGCGCGACATCCCGAACCGCTCGGAGGAGTCGCTCAAGGACCTCGATGACCGCGGTGTCGTCCGCATCGGCGCCGAAGTCAGTTCGGGTGACCTGCTCGTCGGCAAGGTCACCCCGAAGGGCGAGACCGAGCTGACGGCGGAGGAGAAGCTGATCCGCGCAATCTTCAAGGAGAAGGCGCGCGAAGTGCGCGACACCTCCCTCAAGGTTCCGCACGGCGAGGGCGGCAAGGTCATCGACGTGAAGACGTTCTCACGCGAGTCCGGCGACGACCTGTCTCCGGGCGTGAACGAGCTCGTGCGCGTGTATGTCGCGAAGAAGCGCAAGATCGCGGAAGGTGACAAGCTCGCCGGCCGCCACGGCAACAAGGGCGTGATCGCGAAGATCGTCCCTGAAGAGGACATGCCGTTCCTCGAGGACGGCCGGCCGGTCGACGTCGTGCTCAACCCGCTCGGGGTGCCGAGCCGGATGAACATCGGCCAGATCCTCGAGACACATCTCGGGTGGGCGGCCGCGCACGGCGTCTTCGCCGACAAGGACGCGGGCCCGAACGGGTTCTCGCGCAAGCCGATCGCGGCCGACAATCCGCACTCCGTTGCGACGCCGGCGTTCGACGGTGCGACCGAGGAGGACGTCGACGAGGCGCTCGTCGAGTGGGTGAACAGGAACCCGGACTCGCCGATCAAGTTCCTCGTCGACCCGAAGCGGCCCGTCGGTCGCAAGACCTCCGGCAAGGTCCGCCTCTTCAA
>VAXY01000012.1:0-10773 GCA_005885085.1 Actinomycetota bacterium
CGAGCTGAGCGTTGCGCGTCGCCCCGCCGGCGCGCGCCACCGCGTCGGCGACCCGCGCGCCCTCCGATACGCGGTACAACCCGGGCCGCCGGACGGCGCCGACGACGTCGACATACAGCTTCGCAACCGGAGCCGTCCGGGCCGGCGCGGCGACGCGCACCGGGGGCGGCATCGCCGAATGGCCTGAGCGCAGCAACGTCCGCCCCGCAAGGACAAGCAGGACCACCAGCACGGCCGCGCCCGCGAGGACGTGCCGCCGGTCGAGCAAGGCTTCGGGCATGTCGCCAATCTTGACAACAAAGCCGTCACGTGTCGGTGACAGCTCTGTGTCGAGAGTGGAACTAGCCGACGACCAGGTTGACCAGCTTGCGCGGCACGACGATCGTCTGCCGGATCTCGCCGCCGTTCAGGTGCGCCTGCACCTTGGGTGACTCCTTCGCGCGGGCGATCAGCTCGTCCTCCGGCAGGTCGGCCGGCACCTCGAGCCGGTCGCGCACCTTCCCGTTGACCTGGACGACCAGTTCGAACGTCTCCCGCTGCAGCAACGCGGGATCCGCCACAGGCCACGGCTCCTCCCAGAGGCGCCCGTGCCCGAGCCGCTCCCACAACTCCTCCGCAATGTGCGGCGCAGCGGGCTGGATCAGCGAAACCGCGGTCTCGACCGCGAACCGCGCCCCCGGCGCGCTCGGGTCGTCTGCAACGTCGTTGACCAACTCCATCACGGCCGCGATCGCCGTGTTGTAGGCGTAGCGGCGCTCGAAATCGTCCGTCACCTTGACAATCGTCTCGGTTGCCTTGTGGGCGAGAGCTCCCTCTGCGAGAGCAGGGGGCTGCGTCGCCACCTCGAGCCCGAGGCGCCAGAGCCGCCGCAGGAAGCGCGACATCCCCTCGAGCCCGTTCTCCTGCCAGTCGACGCGCGCATCCGCGGGGCCGATGAACAGGATGTGGAGCCGCAGAGCGTCCGCGCTGTGCCGGGCCACGAGCTCGTCGGGACTGACGACGTTCCCCTTCGACTTCGACATCTTCGCGCCGCCCATGTCGACCCAGCCGTGGTTGTACAGCCGCGTGAACGGTTCGCGGAAGTCAACCAGCCCGAGGTCGTTCAGCACCTTGATGAAGTAGCGCGCGTACAGCAGATGCATGACCGCGTGCTCGAGGCCGCCGATGTACTGGTCGACCGGGCACCACTCGTTCACGACCGCCGGTTCGAACGCGGCCCGATCGTTCCTGGGATCGCAGTAGCGCAGGAAGTACCAGGACGAGTCGACGAAGGTGTCCATCGTGTCCGCCTCGCGCCTGCCCTCGCCCCCGCACTGCGGGCAGGGAACGCGGATCCAGTCCTCCGCAGCCTCCAGCGGCGACTTCCCCTTGGGCGTGTAGTCCTCGATCTCCGGCAGCAGGACCGGCAGCTCGTCCTCTGGGACGGGCACGATCCCGCACCGCTCGCAGTGCACGACCGGAATCGGGGAGCCCCAGTAGCGCTGGCGCGAGATCAGCCAGTCGCGCAGCCGATAGCTGACGGCGGGACGGCCGCGCGCATGGCCGCCGAGCCAAGCCACGATCGCGCGCTCGCCCTCCGGCGCTGGCAGTCCCGAGAACTGTCCGGAATTCGCGAGCTTCGCGTCGTCCGACTTGGCGACGTACGGCAGCTCCGGCTCGGTGCCGTCGAGGGGCACGACCACAGGCTGCACCGGCAGCTCGTACTTGCGCGCGAACTCGTAGTCGCGCTCGTCGTGCGCGGGCACGGCCATGATCGCGCCGGAGCCGTACTCCATCAGCACGTAGTCGGCGACCCAGATCGGCAGCCGTTCGTCGTTGACGGGATTGACCGCGTAGCGCCCGGTGAAGACGCCGTCCTTCTCCTTCTCCTCGCGCTCGACGAAGGTCCGCGCGGCGGAGCGCCGCACGTAGTCGAGGACTTCACCTTGCTGCGGCGTTCCTTCCACCAGCTTCGCGATCAGCGAATGTTCCGGCGCGAGCACGAAGAAGGTCGCACCGTAGAGCGTGTCCGCGCGGGTCGTGAACACAGGGATGTCGAGGTCGAGCTCCTCGACGCGGAAGAGGATCTCGGCGCCCTCCGAGCGCCCGATCCAGTTCCGCTGCATCGCCAGCACGCGCTCGGGCCACGACTCCAGCAGCTCCATCTCGTCGAGCAGCTCGTCGGCGTACGTCGTGTACCGGAAAAACCACTGCTCGAGGCTCTTGGACTCGACCACGGTGCCGCAGCGCTCGCAACGCCCGTTGATCACCTGCTCGTTCGCGAGCACGGTCTGATCCTTCGGGCACCACTTGACCGGCGCCTCCTTCCGGTACGCCTGACCCGCGTTCAGGAACTGCAGGAAGAGCCGCTGCGTCCAGTGGTAGTAGGCGGGCTCGTGACTCGCGACCTGGCGGTCCCAGTCGATCGCCCAGCCCATCCGCTTCATCTGGGCGCGAATCTTCTTGATGTTCTGCTCGACGATCTCGCGCGGGCGCCCGCCGTCGCGGATCGCGGCGTTCTCGGCGTTCAGGCCGAAGGAGTCATAGCCCATCGGCCGCAGGACGCGGCGCCCGGTCCGACGCCGGAAGTGGGTGAGCACGTCGCCTTGCGTGTAGTTGCGGACCTGGCCGACGTGCAGCGTGCCGGACGGGTACGGCAGCATCTCGAGCAGGTAGAAGTCGCGGCCGTCCGCGTCGCCGGTGTTGGGCGTGTTGAAGGCGCGGGCCTCCTCCCAGGCCCGCTGCCACTTGGTCTCGATTGCCTGCGGGTCGTACTTCTCCATGACCGTCCTCTGAAACGAAAAAGCCTCTCGTGAGAGAGGCCGCGGGGAGCTGACGCGGGCTTCGCCGCGGAGGCTCCCTTCCCTACAGAAGCAGCGCCTTCATTGCCATGGAATGTAGCAGTGAGGGAAAATCGTCGCCATGAGCGATTACACCCACATCAACCTCAAGGAAGACGTCGACGACCAGGCGCCCAACTTCGGACTGGCCGGCGACATCGAGGCGCGCATGGCCCGCGTCCCGCTCGGGATGGAGAACGCGGGGCTGAGCTACCTGCGCCTCGCTCCCGGCTTCCGCATTCCCTGGGGGCACACCCACAAGCAGCAGGAAGAGGTCTACGTCCTGGTCAGCGGGAGCGCGCGGATCAAGGTCGACGACGAGATCCGCGAGCTGAGGAAATGGGACGCGGTCCGGCTTCACCGCGACACGATCAGGAGCTTCGAGGCCGGCGACGAGGGCGCGGAATTCATCGCGATCGGCGCGCCTAACACCGGGCCGGGCGACGCCGAGTTGATTCAAGGCTGGTGGAGCGACTAGCGACTCGCTGATAGAGCTCTTCCCGGACACGTCCGCGGTCGAAGACGGCGAGCTCGTCGTCGGCGGTGTGCGTGCTTCCGTTCTCGCGCGCGAATTCGGGACGCCGCTGGTCGTCTACTGCCGGGATACTGTTCTCGCGCGTGCGCGCGCGTACGCGCGCGTGGACCCTGACGTGCTCGTCGTCTACGGGACGAAGGCCTTTGCGAACGTCGCGCTGTTGCGGCTGCTTGCGGCAGAAGGCCTCGGTGCAGACGTCTCGACGCTCGGCGAGCTCGAGTTCGCGCTGCGCGCCGCCGTCCCGGGCGAGCGGTTGGTGTTCCACGGCAACAACAAGTCGGACGCTGAGCTGCGGGCGGCCGCTCAGGCCGGCGCGCTGGTCGTGCTCGACGCACTGGACGAGGTCGCACGGGCGAAGCAGGCGGGAGTCGAGGCCGTGCTGATCCGGCTGACGCCCGGGATCGAGGCCGAGACGCACCACGCGATCCGCACCGCGCACGCGGGATCGAAGTTCGGGCTCGCGGCGGACGATGCGGTCGCGGCGGTGCGGGACGCAACAGGGGTCGGACTGGACGTCACGGGGTTGCACGTGCACATCGGCTCGCAGCTCGTCCGAACCTCGGAAAGCCTGCTCGCGGTCGAGCGGCTCGTCGACGTCGCCCAGCACTGCCGGGACGAGCTCGGCTGGACGCCGCGCGTGTTCAATCTCGGCGGTGGCGTCGGTGTGCGCCAGACCCTGGACGCCGCCGCTCCGGACCCTGCCGCCTTCGCGGGTGAGCTGGTGCAGCAACTGCGGGCGCGGTGGACACTGCCCGTCCGCCTGATCCTCGAGCCCGGACGCTCGCTCGTCGGGCAGGCGGGGACGACGCTCTACGAGGTCGGCGTGGTCAAGCGAACAGGCGGCATCGCGTACGCGGCCGTCGACGGGGGCATGTCGGACAATCCCCGCCCGCAGCTGTACGGGTCGCGCTACGAGGCGCTGCTTGCGAACCGCGCCGACGAGCCCCCGGCCGGGACTTTCCGGATCGCCGGGAAACATTGCGAGTCCGGCGACGTCCTGATCGAGGCGGCCGAGCTCCCGGAGCCGCGGCGAGGCGACCTGCTAGCGGTGCCGGCGACCGGCGGCTACACGCTCGCCATGGCGTCAAACTACAACGGCGTCCCCCGCCCCGCCGCCGTGCTGGTCGCCGAGGGCCGGGCGGAGCTGATCCGGCGGCGCGAGTCGGTGGGCGACCTGCTGGCGTTCGAACCCTCGATTCAGGGCTAGCCCCTGGACGAATCGGCGCGCGGGGCCGATGTTGAGCCCATGTTCGAAACTGGCATCGGCCCGGGAGTCCGCAGCGACCGCGATCGGGCATCCTGCTGCTGGTCGGAATCTCGTCTATGAACTTCGAGTAAGCGCGGCTGCGAAGCCGGGTCGCACGAGCCGCGGTGGCGCGGAGAGGCGCGCGTCCTTGACCGGCGGATTCCACGGCTCTGCGAGCGGCAGGGCTCCGAACGAGGCGAGCCGGCGCTCGTCCGCCACCTCGCCGTAGAGCGTCGTGCGCTGACGCGGGATGCGGCCCGCCGCGCGAATCAGCTCCTCCATCGCCTCCGGCGGAAACTCCTGGCCGTGCCGGGCGCCGGCCGCCCTCGAGATCGACTCGTTCATCAGCGTCCCACCGAGGTCATTGACCCCAGCGCGGAGCGCGGCGGCCACGCCTTCGCGCCCCAGCTTCACCCACGACACCTGGACGTTCGAGATCCACGGATGGAGCGCGAGCCGCGCGACGGCGTGCACGAGCAGCGTCTCGCCGAAGGTCGGCCCCGAGCGCGCGCGGCCCTGCAGCCACATCGGCGCCTCCATATGCACGAACGGCAGCGGCACGAACTCCGTGAAGCCGCCGCTGCGACGCTGCTGCTCGCGCGCCCGGATGAGGTGCCGCGCCCAGCTGAGCGGTTGCTCGACGTGGCCGAACATCATCGTCACGTTCGAGCGGAGTCCGGCACGGTGCGCCGTCTCGTGCACCTCCAGCCACTGCGCGGTCGTGACCTTGTCCGGGCAGACGATGCGCCGAACCTCGTCGTCCAGGATCTCCGCCGCCGTCCCGGGCAGCGAGCCGAGGCCGGCGTCGCGCAAGTCGGCGAGATAGTGCTCGAGCGGAAGGCCGAGCGTCGCCGCTCCCTGCCAGATCTCGAGCGCCGAGAACGCATGCACGTGCAGACCCGGCACCGCCTCGCTGATCGCTCGCACGACCGACAGGTAGTAGTCGCCGGTGAAGGCCGGATGGATGCCGCCTTGCAGGCACACCTCGGTCGCGCCGCGCTCCCAGGCCTCCTCGCAACGGCGGATGATCTCGCCGTGCGGGACAAGGTACGGCGCGCCGCGCAGATTCGCGGCGAGCTTCCCCTTCGAAAACGCGCAGAAGCCGCAGCGGAAGTAACAGACGTTCGTGTACTGGATGTTGCGCGTGACGACGTACGTGACCTCGTCGCCGCAAACCTCGCGCCTGAGCCGGTCGGCGGCCGCAAGCACGCGCTCGCGCTCGTGCCCGCGCGCTCGGAACAGGCGCTCGAGCTCGTCCTCGCCGAGCTCGTCGCGCGTGTCGACGGGGAGCGCGTCGCGCGGGAAGAACGGAATGCCGCCGTCCTCGCCCGGCGACCAGCTGTCCTCGCGCGCGAGGCCGAGCGAGTCGGACGCGCGCAGCACCGCAGGCATGACCTGCGGGTCGAGCCACCGCCCTGAGATCCACTCGGGATACACCGGCAGCCGCGGGGCGAGCTCGAGCCCGCGGCTCTCGGTCGCAGCACGGAGGCGCTCCAGCTCCGGCCACGGCGCCTCGGGATTGACGTGGTCGATCGTGACGGGAGAGACGCCGCCCCAGTCGTCGATGCCCGCGTCGAGCAGCCGCGGAAAGTCGTCGAACGACAGGTTCGGCGGCGCCTGGACGTGTGCGCTCGGGCCGAGCAGGATCCGAGCGACTGCGATCGTCCACAACAGCTCCTCGAGCGACGGCTCCGGCGCCGCGGCCATGCGCGTCCCAGGCTTCGCGCGGAAGTTCTGGACGATCACCTCCTGCACATGGCCGTGGCGCTCCGACAGGTCGCGGATCGCACGCAGTCCCTCCAGCCGCTCGGACCGCGTCTCGCCTATGCCGATCAGGACTCCGCTCGTGAACGGCACGCGCTCTTCGCCTGCCGCCGCGATCGTGTCGAGCCGCAGGCGCGGCGCCTTGTCCGGCGAGCCGAAGTGCGGGCCGCCGCGCGCAGAGAGCCGCTCCGACGCGGTCTCGAGCATCAGCCCCATCGACGCGCTGACGCCCCGCAGCCGGCGCACGTCCTCGCGCGTCATCACGCCGGGATTGAGGTGCGGAAGGAGCCCGGTCTCCTCGAGCACTGCGGCGGCGGCGCGGTGCAGGTAGTCGAGCGTCGTCTCACATCCGAGCGCGGCCAGCTCCTCGCGTGCGGCGCTGTACCGCAACTCGGGCTTGTCGCCGAGCGTGAAGAGCGCCTCGCGACAGCCAGCGGCCGCACCGGCACGCGCGATTCCCAGCACCTTGTCGAGCGTCACGTACGCGCGCTCGCCGCGGCGCGGCGGCCGGGCGAACGTGCAGTAGTGACAGACGTCGCGGCACAGCTTCGTCAGCGGGATGAAGACCTTCGGTGAATAGGTGACGAGGCGTCCGTGCCCCTCGTCCCGGAGCGCACGAGCCTCGGCACACAGATCCTCGAGCGGCCGGTCGAGCAGCTCCATCGTCCGGAGCCTACTCGGCGCCGTCCGGGCTACGGAGCCGGGCCGAGACAGTAGAGCCGTTACTCGAGCCGGCCGCTCGGGCAACATCTGCTCATGGCCGGCGAGGCACGTAGCGAACTGATCCTCCCGGCAGCCATCGCCGGCTTTCTCGCTGCGGCGCTCGTCTGGCTGGGACCGCCGGGGTCGGACGTGGCCGCGCACGTGTACCAGCGCGCTCTGTATCTGGACCACGGCTTCGTCCTGTGGAACAACTTCTGGTACGCCGGCCGGTACAGCTTCGTCACCTACAGTGTCCTCTACTACCCGCTCGCGGCCGTCGTCGGCATCAAGCTCCTCGCGGTGCTGACGGTCGCGACCTCCGTCGTCGCCTTCGCCGCCGTCGTCAGGCACGAATGGGGCGAGCAGAGCAAGTGGTCGATCAGGGCGTTCGCCCTCGTGTGGGCGGTGCTCGTCCTCTCCGGGGCGTACCCCTTCATGCTGGGCAGCGCCCTCGCGCTCGTCGCGCTCTCGGCGTTGCAGCGGCGCCGGCGCGCTGCCTTTGCAGCCGGGGCGCTCGGAACCCTCGCTGCCAGCCCGCTCGCATTCCTCTTGCTCGTCGTCGTCTTGGCCGGCGTCGCCCTCGCACGCCGTCGTGACGCCGCCTCATTGGTCGCACCGGCGGCTGCAGTTGCGGCGATCGGCACCGCCGAGGTGGTGCTGCAGCGGATGTTCCCGGCGCACGGGACCTTTCCGTTTTCCACGGCGGAGTTCGCGGCCGCGGCCGCCTTCTGCCTGATCGGGATCGCCATGTGCTGGCGCGTCGCGCGCGCACGGCTGCTGCGGTGGCTGTTCGTCGTGTACCTCGTGGCCTGCAGCGCTGCGTTCGCGGTGCCCTCGCCGGTCGGTGAGAACATCGCACGCCTCAGGTTCGTGGCCGTGCCCCTCGCGGTGCTGACGCTGTCCCTGCGCGACTGGCGCCCCAGGTTCGTCTGCGTCGGGGCGTTGGCGCTCGCCGTGTCCTGGAACATCACGCCTCTGGCGGCGAGCTTCGCGCGAGGCGTCAACGATCCCGCTGCGAAGGCGTCGTACTGGCAACCGGCGATCGACTACCTGCGCACGCACATGTCGCCTGCCTATCGCGCCGAGGCGGTGGACACGGCCGGGCACTGGCCCGCCAACTTTCTCGCGCGGGCGGGCATCCCGCTCGCGCGTGGTTGGTTCCGTCAGGAGGACTTTCCGCAGAACCGCGTCCTCTACGCACCTCTCGGCCCGGCGGCGTACGTCGCCTGGCTGCGCAGGATGAGTGTGCAGTTCGTCGTGCTCACGTCGGCGCGGCCCGACTACAGCGCACGCGCGGAAGCGCGGTTGCTCCGAAGCGGGCGCTCCAAGCTGAGGGTGGTACTGCGAACGGCGAACCTGACCGTCTTCGCCGTTCCGTCCCCGCGGCCGCTGATCAGCCCGCCCGGACGTGTGCTGAGGCTCGGTTACACGTCGATGCGCCTCGCCGTCCCGCGCCGTGGGACCTACACCCTCGGCGTGACCTATTCGCCGTACTGGCACACACAGTCGGGCTGCGTGCAGCAACTGCCGGACGGGATGACGAAGCTCACCGTGCACCGGCCCGGCACGGTCTTGCTGCACTTCGCGGTGACGGCGTCGCGTGCGCTCGAGGCCATTGAAGGCGACGCCGTGCGCGCCTGTGCGAGCGGCTAGCCGGGCTTCGTGGCGATGAGCTTGCCGAACGGATGCCAGGCCCTGTTCGACCAGCGCTGCAGGCGCACCTGGCTCAACGGATAGCGGAACGTCGAGGTCGTGTGGATCACGATCCCCGGCAGCACGAACGGATTCCCCTTCTCCGACAGGTGCGTCGCGGCGCGCATCACGCCCTCGCGGGTCAGGTTACGCCCGGCTTTCTTCAGCGTGTCGACGAGCGTGTAGGCGGTGGCCATGCCTGCGGTGTAGTAGCCGTCCTGCAGGTCGCGTGAGCCGATGCCGCTGCCGTACTGCTTCAGGATCGACTGAAAGAGGCGAATACCCTTGTCACGCTTCCAGAGCGGGGCAGCCGGATCCTTGCCGAACACGATCGAGATCGAGCCGTTCGCCGCGCTCTGCGGCACGATCGCCATCAGTGCGGACGCCGACGAGACGTCGTTGACGAAGATCTGCGGCTTCCACCCCAGGCGAGACACGGCGTTGAACGCCTCCAGCGAGAACTTGCCGAAGGCGAAGATCATGAACACGTTCGCCTTGCTCGCCCTCAGCTGCGTCACCTCCGGCGTGACGTCGGTCGACGTCGGGTCGTAGCCGACCTTCGCGACGATCGCCTTTGCCTTCGGGCCCAGCCCGCGCTTCAGCCCGGCGAACAGATCGCGGCCGTAATCGTCGTCCTGGTAGAGAACGGCGATCTTCGGCTTCTTGACCTTCTTGACAACGTACTGCCCGTAGATTGCTCCCTCCTCCGAGTACGGCGGGATGTAGCCGATCGTCCACGGATACTTCTTGTAGTCGCGTCCAAAGGTGGTCGCGCCCGACGACACGAACAACTGCGGCACCTTCGCGTCGTTGAGCAGCTTGCGCACGGCGAGGTTGTTGCTGGTGCCGAGCGACGAGAACATCGCGAACACCTGCTCCTGCTGCACGAGCCGGATCGTGTTGTTGACGGCCCGGCCGGGGTCGTACCCGTCGTCGAGGTAGGTGAACTTGATCTTGCGGCCGAAGATCCCGCCCTTGGCATTGATGTAGTCGAAATAGGCGTCGATTCCTCGCGCGACGTTCCCGGCGATTGCGGCTTCGCCGCTGAGCGGGACGCTCGAGCCGATCTTGATCTCCGTCGACGTCACGCCCGGCGTCGTGAGCGGCCGCGCGCCGGCGGCGGTCGCGGTCAGTACTGCGACCGCTCCACAGACGAGAAGCGCCCTCACCTACGACCTACTGTACAACCGGCTTGTCAGCGGGCCAAAGAGGCGCCGGAGCAGCCCGCCCACCCCGGTGGGCAGCACGATCATGACGATGATCAGGACGGCTCCGAAGATCACGCTCGACATCCCCAGCCGTTTCGGATCGAAGCTGACGGCCGGCAGGTGGTTGAGCCAACGCGTCACGTCCGCGGCACGGAACTTCAGCACGTAGATCGCGGCGGCGCCGGCGATCGACCCGACGAGCGAATCGACTCCGCCGATCGCGAGTGCCGCAACGAGGTAGACGGAGAGGATGATCGGGAAGACGTCCGGGTTCATGTAGCTGTTCGCGATCACGAAGAGCGAGCCGGCGACGCCCGCGTAGAACGCCGAGATCCCGAACGCGAGCGTCTTGTACAGCGCCAGGTTCACGCCCGACGATGCCGCCGCGATCTCGCTGTCGCGGATTGCCCGCAGGGCCCGCCCCACCTTACCGCGCAACAGCAGCCACGCCGCGACGAGCAGCACGAAGGCGATGCCCCACGTCAGGTAGTAGATCCAGTTGTCCGGCGTCGTGTTCAGGCCGTACGGCGCCTTGACCAGGCTCAAGATCTTGCCCGTGGTCCCTCCGAAGAACGCGTCGAACTTCTTCGGCAACTGCGGCACGGAGACGGCGATCCCGAACGTGATCAGCGCGAGGTACAGGCCGGAGAGGCGCAGCGCCGGGATGCCCACGAGCAACCCCGCGACGCCGGCCAGGAGCCCGGCGAGCGGGATCGTCCAGAGATCGCGGATGTGATGGCCGTGCACGCCGTCGACGGTGAGGATCGCCGTCGTGTAGCCGCCGACCGTCATGAAGGCGCCGTGGCC
>VAXY01000012.1:10785-11487 GCA_005885085.1 Actinomycetota bacterium
TGTGACCGGTCAGGATGACCAACCCGAGCAGCGCGATGAAAAACGTGCCGACGAGCGCGAACTCGTACGCGGTGTAGCCGGGAACGAGACGCGGCATGACCGCAATCAGCGCCGCCAGCACCAGAAGACCCAGCAGCTCCAGCGCGAGCCTGAACCTCATACGCGCCTCACCGCGACACGCCCGAACAGGCCGGCCGGCCGCACGAGCAGCACCAGCAGGATCAGGAGCAGCGCCGTCGGGAGCTTCAACTCTTGGCCGACGAAGCCGACGTACCGCCCGAGCAGCGTGATCGTGACTCCGAGCAGCAAGCCGCCCACGACCGCGCCGACCGGACTGTCGAGCCCCCCGAGCACGGCCGCCGCAAAGGCGTACAGCAGGACGGTCTGCATCATGTTCGGGTCGAGGAAGACGACCGGCGCGATCATCATCCCCGCGACCGCGCCGAGCACCGCGGCCAATCCCCAACCGAAGGCCAGCATCCAGCCCACGCGCACCCCGACGAGACGGGACGAGTCGGGATTGGCGGCCGCAGCGCGGAGCGCGAGGCCGAGCTTCGTGAAACGGAAGAACAGCGCGAGCAAGACGACGAGGGCGAGGGAGACGACGACGATCCCGATGTCCTGGACGCTGACCGGCACGCCGCCCACGTCGATCGTCCGCGTCGAGAACGGCCCGTGGAAGGGTCTGGTGTCGCCACCCCA
>VAXY01000012.1:11542-12100 GCA_005885085.1 Actinomycetota bacterium
GATCACCGACGCGTTCTCGACCGGACGGATCAGGACGCGCTCGATCGTCACGCCTCCCGCGAATGCGATCACGAGCACGATCGGAAACGCAGCCCAGAAGGAGAGGCCCCGGTTCATCAGTGACCAGGCGATGAACGTCGTGAACGTCGCCATCTCGCCCTGCGCGAAATTGATCACGCGCGTGGACCGGTAGATGATCACGAGCGCCAGCGCGAGACCGGCGTAGATCGCACCTTCGCGTATACCGGAGGCGAGCTGCTGCGCGAA
Organism: Actinomycetota bacterium; assembly: GCA_005885085.1. Taxonomy (GTDB): domain Bacteria; phylum Actinomycetota; class Thermoleophilia; order Gaiellales; family Gaiellaceae; genus 3-1-20CM-4-69-9. The sequence continues at coordinate 11,810 of VAXY01000012.1, forward strand.
CTCGGTCCAGGTGAACGTCGCGAGCGGCATCAGTAACCCAGGTACGACCTGCGGACGGATTCGTTCTTGCGAAGCTCGTCGCTCGCGCCTTCGAGGACGACGCGTCCGACCTCGAGCACGTACGCGCGTGACGCGTGTGCGAGGGCGAGGTTCGCGTTCTGCTCCACGACCAGCACGCCCATGCCGTCGTCGCCCTGCATCTTCACCATCGCGGCGAAGACCTCCCTGACGAGCAGCGGCGCCAGCCCGAGTGACGGCTCGTCGAGCAGCAGCAGCCGCGGCCGCGACATG
>VAXY01000012.1:12119-12590 GCA_005885085.1 Actinomycetota bacterium
CTCGCCGCCGGAGAGCGTCCCGGCCTGCTGGCCCTTCCGTTCTTCGAGCCGCGGGAAGAACGTGAAGACGCGCCGCGCTTCGTCCTTGATGCTGCCCCGGCGTGTGTAGGCGCCGAGCCGCAGGTTGTCCCAGACCGAGAGCTCCGTGAACGTGCCGCGCCCTTCGGGGACGTGCGCGATGCCGGCGCGAGCGGTCGCGTCCGGTCGCCGCGGCAGCTTCGTCCCGTTGAAGACGACGTCACCGCTGCGCCGCACGGTCCCGGAGACGGCACGCAGCGTCGTCGTCTTGCCGGCACCGTTCGCGCCCAGGACCGCAACGAGCTCTCCCTCGCCGACGTGCAGCGAGATCCCGTGCAAGGCCCGGACGGGGCCGTACCGCGCCTCGACGTCGTCGAGCCTGAGCAGGCTCACGCGGGCGCTCCCAGGTACGCCTCGATCACGCCCTTGTCGCCGCGGACCTCGGCCGGCGTG
>VAXY01000244.1 GCA_005885085.1 Actinomycetota bacterium
TCGTCGGCTACCACCTCTCGCGCGGCGAGTCGCGCTATGCGTGGATCGTCGGCGCCGGCGTCGTTGCGCAGATTGCCGCACTCGCGACGATCCCGTCCAGCCTGCACGGCGTCGTGTGGACGAACGTCGTCGTCGGCGCCGCGCTCCTCGCGGCGCATGAGCTCTTCGTCGAGTCGAGCGTGCCGGCACTCCGAGCCGGTCTGCGGCATGCACACGGCGTCCTCGTGTGGGTGCGCACCATCCTGCCGGAAAGTACGCTGGCCCTCCTCGGGACGGTCATCTTCGTCTGCGTGCTCTTCTGGCCGGTCGTCGTGCACCTCGGCTCGACGATCCTTGGCAATCCCGGTTCGGACGCAACCGCCACGGTTGCGGGCTTCTGGGAGAAGCGGCATGAGGGGGGCTACCACGTGCTCGGGATGACACACCACACGTACTCGGCGGCCCCGTTCGGGTGGGACGAGACGAACGCCTACAACCTGCAGGTGTTTCTCGCGTACTACCCCACTTACCTCGCGTCGCGCCTCATCGGGGATGTCGCTGCGTACAACCTGAGATGTATCTGCTCGTTCGCCTGCTCGGGTGCGGACGGCTCGTGTCGGCGTGGGCTGCGCTCGTGCTCATCGTCTTTCCCTTTCACTTCGCGCACGAGGAGCACGCATCGCTCCTCCATGTGGAGGTCCTTGCACTGCTCCTGCTGTCGCTGATCGCGGCCGCTCGAAGCCCGACGTTGACGCGCCTCGCAGTGGTCGGCGTCGCGAACCTCGCCTGCTGGCTGATGTCGGGCTACTTCGGGCCGATGGCGGCCGTGACCACGATCGCGTTCGCGGTCGGAGTGCTGGCAGTCGAACGCAGCCGCGGCGTCAAGCTGCTGATCGGATCAATGATCGTCGCAGTCGCAGCAGCAGGAGTCCTCGGGATCGGCGCCGTCGCGTCCGGGACGAACTCCGGCGCGGGCGTGAACCGGGCCGTCGGCGATCTCTCGGTCTTCGGGATCCGTCCGGCCGACCTCGTCGTCCCCCCGCCGGGGAACATCGTGCTCGGCGGTCGGCTCGACTCGTTCTGGAACGCTCACCTGCACGGAGCAACCCGCGCCGAGGTCATCAACTACCTCGGCTGGTTGACGATTCTGCTCGCCATCACATGGCTGATCTTCAGTCGCCGCCGCTGGGCGCAGATCGGCGACCGGGAACGGCTGGCCACGGCGGGACTGCTCGCGGCATTCATCGCCGGGCTCCTGTTCGCCGCCCCGAGCCCCCTCTTCGGGATTCCGATGCCGTCGCGCCTCCTCTACGCATTCGTGCCGGCGTTCCGAGTGCTCTCGCGCTGGGATTTCCTGCTGATCACCGCACTCGTGCCGCTCGCAGCGCTGGGACTTCAAACCATCTGGCGTGCGCTCGCACGGCGGAGCGTCGCGGTTGCCGGAGCGGTCGTCGGCATCGCGATGATCGTCTCGTTCCTGGAGCTCGCGCTGCATCCCGCGCAGGCTCGGTTCCGCTCGGTTCCGACGCCGCCTGAATACGCAGCGGTGCGACAAACGCCCCTGGGGATCCTTGCGGAGTATCCGCTCGGTTACTCCGACATCTTCCGGCTCTGGCAGCGCGTCCACGGCCGTCCGCTCGTCAACGGCGCGCCGCCCGGCAGTGCGGCCGACACCGCGCGGCTGATGCTTCTCGACCCAACGCAGCCGGGGACCGCGGAGGCGTTGTCCTTGCTCGGCGTCACGGCCGTCGCGATCCATCCCGGCGCGCACGTCGACGCCGAAGTGCTCCCTCGGGATCCAGCGCACGACAAGGGCTACAAGCTCGTGGGCCGTTTTGCGGACGGGGCGTCTGTCTGGCGCGTTACCGCCACACCGGCACCGGCTTTCGTGACCCTGGCCGGCTTCGCACCGCCCCGCGCCGAGCAGAACGGCCGCGTCGTCTATCCGTTCGTCACGTCCGGTGGCGTGGGCGCGATCGGCATCGCAGCGAAGACGGCGGGCATCGTGAACCTCGTCTTCGACGCGCGACCACCGCCGGGAAGCCGGCGCGTCCTGCGCATCGCGGACAGCAGCGAGCACGACCGGCCCTTCACGCTGCAAGGCTGGACGCGCGTCTCGGTCCTCGTTCAGGTCCCGCGAGGGCAATCGCAGCTGCTCATCAAGACGGATCCACCGGCGACGTCCGAGGCAGACGCGATCGTCGTATCGGTCCCCCGCGCGGAGCGCGCGACCGGCACTCCGGCGCTGCGGGCGCCGCAGATCTCGGCCGATCCGGGCTTCTGAACGCGAAGCCACGCTTCCTGCTGTCGTTTCTCGCCTGGTCGAGAGGCGCCTCCGGCGGCGATCGCCATTTGCTCGAGGTCGCAGCGCGCTGGCGAGAGCATGTCGACATCGCGGCGCTCGCGCCGCGCGAGGCCCGTGCGATCGTGCACGAGTTTCTCGGCGACGTGCCGTTTTACGAGCTCGGGTCGTCACGAGGCCGGCGGGCGGCGGGTGGGCCGCTCCTCGCACTCGAGTACGTCAAGCGTGCGGTCGAAGCCACCACGCGCAGGCCGCCGCCCGCGGACGTCGGCGTCGCCGCAAGCCACTTTCTCCCGGACGCGGCCGCGCTCGCGTCACTGGTGCGCCACGGCGCCCTCGGCGTCGCCTACGTCTACCACCTGGTCGCGACGCGGACGGATCACAGCCTGCGCACGATCTGGAGCAAAGGGGACGAACGCGTCGGGCTCGCGCTCCTGGGTCGGCGAGCCCGCATCATCTTCAGCTCGAACGCGGCGACGGCTGCGGCTCTTCGCAGGCGCGGCTTCGATCCGGTTGCGACGACGATCGGCATCGACGTGGGATCGTTCGTGCAGGCCAATCCGCGCGAGCTGCCGCCCCGGGCCGTCTTTCTCGCGCGGTTGGCGCGCACGAAAGGCGTCAGGGACGCGGTGCAGGCATGGGCGCGTGTGCGACGCACGGTCCCCGGCGCGCGCCTGGTGATGGTTGGGACGGGTCCGGAGCGCGAGCCGGCGGCTGCGCTGGCGGAGAGGATCGGCATCTCCGACGCGATCGAGTGGCGCGGCTTCGTCTCCGAAGCGGAGAAGCGTCGCATTCTCGCGAACAGCCGCGTCCTCCTTGCGCCGAGCTACGAAGAGGGCTGGGGGATCGCCGTGTGCGAGGCGCTTGCGAGCGGCGTTCCCGTCGTCGCCTACCGCCATCACGTTCTGGACGAGGTCTTCGGCGCGGCCTACGCGGGGGCAAACCCCGGCGATGTCGAGACGCTCGCCGACCTCGCGGTGCGAGTCCTCACCGACGCGAGGTACGCGGAAGAACTGACGGAGATCGGCCGAAAGACCGCCGAGCGCTACGACGTCGGCGGCATCGCAGAGCAGGAGCTGGAGACGATTCTGCGGGCCCGATGCGGATCCTGATCTTCAACTGGAAGGACCTCGCGCATCGCGCCGCCGGAGGCGCGGAGGTGTT
>VAXY01000242.1 GCA_005885085.1 Actinomycetota bacterium
CCAAAGGCATGTTGCGCCTCGTCGAGACGTCCTTGCTCCATCAAAGCGCGGCCGAGCACGATCTGGGCGTTCCCCGTTTCGTCGAGGAAGTCGGGGCGCCCTTCGAGCAGCTGGAGCGCGTGACGCGCTTGCTCCTCGGCGAGCGTCCAGTCCCCGGCGCCGAGATGGACCTGCGCGAGCGACGAAACCGCCTGTGCTGCGTCGGGCTCGCTGCCGACCTCGAGCGCGACCGAGAATGCGCGCTTGAGATAGTCGACTGCGTCGTCCGGCTTACCGAGCAGGTAGTTGAGCCCGCCTAGATTGTTCAGCAGGCGACCCACGTTCTTGCGGTCGCCGTGCGCCTCGTATAGCTCTCTCGCACGCTCGGCGAGGGAGCGCGCGCGCAGCCACTGGCCGTCGCGCTCCGCGACGATCGATGCCTGGAAGGTCACGTGCGCGACCGTCAGCGTGTCGTCGATGCGATCAGCGAGCTCGAGTGCCCGCTCGATGTCCTCGCGCGCAGCTTCGAAATCGCGCTGGCGGCGGGAGCACCGAGAGCGCCATTCGAGGATGTGCGAGCGAAGCCGATCGCACGGCAGCTCCGAGCGATCGGCGAGATCCAGCGCTTCCGAGAGCAGGGTATGCGAGGTGTTGATCGACGTGAGCTTGTAGCGGCAGACGCCCATCCGGTAGAGCACGTCCGCCCGCTCGACGTCCGAGAAGCCGTCCTGCTCGGACAGGTCGCGCGCGCGCGTGAGCAGGTCCAGAGCCGGTCGTAGCTCGCCGTGCGATATGCGGGCCCAGCTCTCGGCCACCAGCGCGCGGAATTCGAGCTCGCGCGCCTCGGGCGAATGTGTCACCCCTTCGAGTGCCTCGAGCGCTTCCTCGAAGCGCTGGCCCTCGACCGCCGCTTCAGCGCGCATGACCGAGGCTTCAACCTCGGCGTACTCGTCCCAGGTCTGGCCGGTCTCGAGGTACGACGCGTCGACGCCGAGCCGCTCCGCGATCCAGGACAAGGTCTGCGAGGTCGGGCGCGTCTTGCCGCGCTCGATCTGACTCACGTATTCCTTCGAGAACCGGTCGCCGGCCAGGTCTGACTGGGTCAGGCCCGCGGCGACGCGCAGCTGTCGGAGCCGGGTACCAAGACCCGACGATGCACGCTGCGGCGTGACCAGAGTGAGGGTGCGGCCTTCCATGATGCGGCATGACGCATATCGGCCTCACTCGCGCAAGCAAAGATCGCTTGCGCGAGTGACCCGATCGAGGGACTACGCGCGGCCGGCTTTGTGCAGCTGGGCGTAGATCGAGCGGGCGGTTTTTGCCGGTACGCCCGGGACCCCTTCGAGCTCTTCCTGCGTTGCGGCCAGGAAGCGCTCCGCCGAGCCGAAGTGCTGCAGGAGCGCCCGGCGCCGCACCGGACCGACGCCCTCGAGCTCGTCGAAGATCGAGGCGAACGAGCGCGTGTCGCGCCGCTGCCGGTGGAAGCCGATCGCAAAGCGATGAGCCTCGTCACGGATCCGCTGCAGTAGCTGCAGGCCGGGCGAGTGCGCCGAGAGCCGGATCGCGTCCGGCCGCCCGGGGACAAACACCTCTTCGACCCGTTTCGCCAGGGCGACAACGGCGACGCGAGGGAGGTCGAACTTGTGCATCGCCGCCAGAGCGGCCGACAGCTGCCCCTTGCCGCCGTCGATGACGACGAGGTTGGGGGTGCCGGCGAAGGAATCGTCGTACTCCTCCGCGGTCACGTCCGAGAGCCGAGCGAACCGCCGCGAGACGATCTCCGCCATCGCGGCGAAATCGTCCATCCCTTCCTGGCCGCGGACACCGAATTTGCGGTAGTGCGCCTTCTTGGCGACGCCGTCCTGGAACACGACCATCGAGCCGACGTTGTCCTGACCCATGGCCGTGGAGATGTCGAAGCACTCGATCCGGATCGGCAGAGCCTCGAG
>VAXY01000248.1 GCA_005885085.1 Actinomycetota bacterium
GAGCCCGATGAAGAACCTGTACGTCGGCACGGCCGGGGTGCTGTGGGCGCTCGACCGGCTCCAACGTGCCGGTGATGCCCAGACGACGCTCGATCTTCCCGAGCTGGCCGCCCGCAACGTCGAGCTCTTCCGCGAGCGCCCGGACTTCATGAAGGGAATGAAGCTTCCGACGCCGCGCGAAGCCGCCCTGCTCACCGGCGAGACCGGCATCCTGCTCACCGCCTGCAGGCTGGGACGCAAAGAGTACGCCGACGACCTCCACGCGCTCGTCCGTGCGAACGTCGACAACGAGGCCGAGGAGCTGATGTGGGGCGCACCAGGCACGCTGCTCGCAGCAGAAGCGATGTGGCGGCTGACCGGCGAGAAGCGCTGGGAGGCGGCGCGGGACGAGACGGCCGGCGCGCTGCTCGCACGCCGCGCTGCGGACGGCTACTGGACACAGCGCCTCTATGGTCAGGAGACGCGGGGACTGACCCCGCCGCACGGGCTCGTCGGCAACGTGCAGATGCTGCTGCCCGCGCTCGGCGACCCCGTGAACGAGGTCACGGACAGGACGCGGGCGATCCTTGCCGAGACCGCGGTCGTCGAGGACGGGCTCGCGAACTGGCCCCCGCGCCCGCGTCCCGAGCTACCGGGACCGGACGGCCAGATCCGTGTGCAGTGGTGCGCCGGGGGGCCGGGCATCGTCGTCTCGGCTTTTCGCTATCTCGACGAGGAGCTGCTGCTCGCCGGCGCCGAGCTGCCGTGGCGAACCGGGCCGCCCAATCTGGAGAAGGGCCCCGGCATCTGTCACGGAACCGCCGGGAACGGCTATGCGTTCCTGATGACCTACTGGCGACTCGCCGACGAGCTCTGGCTCGAGCGCGCACGGCGCTTCGCCCTGCACGCCCTCGACCAGGTGCGCCGCCTGCGAAAGCAACACGGACGCGGGCGCTACTCGCTGTGGACCGGCGATCTCGGCGTCGCACTCTTCGTCGCGGACTGCATCTCCGGCACCGGCGTCTACCCGGTCCTCGACGAGTTCTCCTAACGCTCCTCGCGGACGTACGGTAAGCCCAGCGCGGCGGGCGCACCGAAGCGCAGCCGCGCGGCGCGCGACGATACGAGCACGAGCGCGAGCACCGTCATCACGTACGGCAACGATTGAAAGAGCTCGGGCGCGACGGTGACACCGTGCCCCTGCAGTGCGAACGGGAGCGCCGTGAACGCGCCGAAGAAGTACGCGCCCACCAGGCACAGCGTCGGCCGCCAGAAGGCGAAGATGACGAGCGCGATCGCAATCCAGCCGGCGCCCTGCGTCAGGCCGGCCACCCATTGCGGCGTGATCGAGAGGCTGAACGTCGCACCGCCGATGCCGGCAAAGGCGCCGCCGACCAGCGTGTGCGCGTAGCGGTAGGCGACGACGTTGATCCCCATCGCGTCGGCGGCGGCAGGCGACTCTCCCACGGCGCGTACGTTCAGTCCCGTCCGTGTCCTGGTCAGGTAGAGCGCCACCAGCACGACGCATGCCCACGACGCGTACACGAGCGCCGACTGGCCGAAGACGATCGGCCCGACGACCGGCAGGTCCTGGAACGACTTCGGGAAGATCTCCTGGAACTGGTGCCGCGCAGGCGCCCGCGCGAGATTCAGGTCGTTGCCGAGATACGACGAGAGGCCGGCGACGCCCGCGAAGATCGTCAGGGCCAGACCCGAGACGATCTGGTTGGCCCGCAAGGTCACGACGAGAAACGCGTGGATCGAGGCCATCACCGCTCCGGCGAGCGCCGCGACGCCGATCGCAGCCATCAGCGCGAGCGTCGTCGTCACATGGATCCGCTGCACGGCCCAGAACCCCATCACGGCGCCGACGAGCATCATTCCCTCGACGCCGAGGTTCAGGACACCAGAGCGCTCGGCCAGCAGCTCGCCGAGCGCCGCGTACAGGAGCGGCGTCCCATAGGCGACGCCCGACGCGAGCACCACGACGAGGAGGCTGTTGTTGATCATCCCGCGGGCTCCGGCGTAGGCGTTCGGCGGCGTTCGATGCGGACGCGGTAGCGAACGAACAGCTCGCCGCCGAGCGCGCAGAAGAGGATCAGCCCCTGGAGGACGCCGACGAGCCCGTTCGGGAAGTCCGCACCCTGGAGCGTGTAGCCCGCGTTCTGGAGCCCGCCGAGGAGAAACGCGATCAGCACGACCGCAAACGGGTTGTACCGTGCGAGTGCGGC
>VAXY01000245.1:0-993 GCA_005885085.1 Actinomycetota bacterium
TGGCTCGAGCGCGAACCCGGGATCTTCGAGCGTGCGATGTGGGACGAGGTCGCCCGGACGCTGACGCTGACCGTGCGCGGGGCGGACGGCGAGACGACGATGGCGCTCGCGTGGCTGCCCCCAGGTGAGTGGCGTGCGCTGCTCGAAGAGACAGGCTTCGAGGTCCAGGCGTGCTACGCCTGGTTCGACCGCACGCCGTTCACCGGCGGCGACGACTCCGTCTGGATTGCTCGCAGAGGGGTCTGACCCCAGTCCTTCTCGAACATATGCGCGTCCGGTGTCCCGGACATGTCCACCTCGGCCGCGGCCGGGGTCAGACCCCTGCAGTTCGCCGAGCATGCTCGTACAGGGCGATCGTTCCCGCCATCGCGACGTTGAGCGACTCGACGCTCTGCACGGGGATGGTTGCCCTGACCTCGCATCCCGCTCCGGTCCCAGGACGAAGTTCGAATGGCGCTCGAGGTCGACGTTCTCCAACGGTTCGCCGCCGTCTGGGACGAGGGCGACGGATCCGGGCAGCACCTCGAACTCCGCCAACGGCACACGGAACGTCGAGCCCATTCCCGCCCGCAACGCCTTCGAGCCAAACGGATCGGCACAGCCCTCGGACAGCATCACGCCCGCGCCGAAGGCGTCGGCGGAGCGCAGCAGCGTGCCCACGTTCCCAGGATCGGACACGCGCCACAGGGCGAGCGTCTTGTCGGCTCTCCGCAACATCTCGCGCCGGCGGAAGATGCCGATGACGCGCGGCGGATGTCCGAGCGTCGAAACCTCTGCCAGCAGCCCCCGCTCGACATTCTCGCCGGCGACGAGCAGCTCGTCCGCCTCGTAGCCCGCTGCGAGCGCGGCGTCGACCAGATCCTCGCCCTCGGCGACGAACAGCCCGAGCTTGTCGCGCCAACGGCGCTCGTGCAGCTTGCGAACGAGCTTGAGCTTCTCGTTCTCGCGTGAGGTGATCATCCGCGCCAGTCCAGCCACGCTCCGTGGAAATCG
>VAXY01000245.1:1013-3694 GCA_005885085.1 Actinomycetota bacterium
CTCGACCGCCAATCCCCAGTGGTGGTGCGAACCAGTCGCCGGTTGCGTAGTCGTGAGGTATGCGAGCGGTCCCTCGCGGCCCTCCCGCTCGAGCGCATCGCGCACGGCCCGCCGTCCCGGCTCGTCGACGTAGCCGAGCGCCGCTGAGTTCAGCACGATCATCAGCGCGCCATCGTCGCGTCGTCCCAGCTCGGCCGGCAGCAACTCGACCAGGTCGCCGCGGACGAGCTCGGGCGGATCGTCGCGAAGCGCCTCGGCCGCCGCGTCGAGGCGGGCGAGCCGATCGTCCTGCCCCGCCCACACGAACGACTTCAACAACAACAGGTCGGCTGGATCTCGCAGATCGAGCGGGTTGCGGTCGATCCCCACGCGACGGCGCGCGCGCGGCACGACGCGTAAGAGCTCTCCCGGCACGCGCCCGCGCTCCTCGCCCGCGAGCTCGAGCGCCGCGGAGTTCGGTCCCCACTCGCCTGCCGCATACCGGTAGTGATAGCGATCCCAGAGCAAAAGCAGACCGGCGCTCGTCCCGAGCTCGACGAGGTCCAATACCGGCACCTCGCTCCAGCGCGCGAGCTCCAAGAGGCACGGCAGTAGTGCCCAGGCGCGCTGGACTTCGTTCGTCTGGATCTCGACCTCGGCAACGTATCGCCGCAGGAACTGGGGCTCGCGGTCGAGTGCCCCGTCGACATCCTCCCACCCCGCCTTCCCCGCGAGCACGAGCGCGTGCAGTCCCGCGAGCAGCCGAAGCGCCGCGTCCCATCGCGGCGGCGACTCGATCAGTTCCGCGACGCGCGGGTCGTCCGCGAGCCGTCGGCAGAGATCCGCGTACAGCCGCGACCGTCCCTCCGCCTGTGTGGCCTGATGAAGGAAGAGCTCGCGGTGCTGCGTCAGCCCGAGAGCGCGGACTTCGCCCGCTCGGCTATCGCCCCGAACGCCTGCGGATCCTCGACGGCGAGATCTGCAAGCACCTTGCGGTCGAGCTCGATCTCGGCCTTGCGCAAGCCGGCGATGAACTGGTTGTACGAGAGGCCGTTCGCACGTGCACCGGCGTTGATGCGCATGATCCAGAGCCGCCGGAACGTCCGCTTCTTGTTCTTGCGGTCACGGTACGCATACGTGAGCGAATGGTCGACCTGCTCCTTCGCGTACCGATAGGACGACTTCTTGAGACCCCAGTAGCCCTTCGCCTGCCCGAGAACCTTGCGGCGCTTCTTCCGTGAGGCAACCGAACGCTTCACGCGCGGCATTACCGCTTCCCCCTTCCGCCGAACATCTGCCGCACGGCCTTCGTGTCGACGCCGGCGACCGGCGTGTCCTTCCGGAACCCGCGCTTCCGCTTGGAGGTCTTCTTCGTCAAGTTGTGGCTCTTCATCGCGCGACGGCGCAGCAGCTTGCCGCCGGCGGTGACCTTAAACCGCTTCTTGACGCTGCTCGATGTTTTCGTTTTGGGCATCTTCCCTCTTCATCCCCGCGCTTTTCGTGGGCCCCAGCACCATCACCATGTTGCGTCCGTCCAGAAGCGGCTGCGACTCGATCTGTCCGATCTCCTTGACGTCTTCTGCAAGTCGCATGAGCAGATCGCGACCGCGCTCCGGATGGCTCGTCTCCCGGCCCCTGAACATGATCGTCACCTTCACCTTGGCGCGCTGGTTCAGGAAACGCTCGACGTGCCCCTTCTTGGTGTTGTAGTCGTGAACCCCGATCTTCGGTCTGAGCTTGATCTCCTTGATGTTGATCTGCGTCTGGTGCTTCCGCGCGAGCTTGGCCTTCTGCTCCTGCTCGTAGCGGTACTTCCCGTAATCCATCACCCGTGCGACGGGCGGATCCGCCTGCGACGCCACCTCGACCAGGTCGAGGCCCTTGTCGTAGGCGTACTGCATCGCCTCACGCGTGGGCTTAATGCCGAGCTGCGCGCCGTCCTCGTCGATCAGCCGCACCTGCGAGGCGCGGATGTTTTCGTTGATCCGGGCCTGTGGAACCGGCCTCGACGGCGGCTCGACCGTGCGCCGCGGCCTCAAAGAGCTATCACCAAGCTGACGTAATCCTTTCTGTAAAACGACAAAACCGCTGCAAGCAGCGGCCCAGAAATCTCCTCGTCGTTGCGACTCGGTTGAACCCCGCTGAGCTCAAGCTCGCGAGGTGAGGAACGTGGGCGCTCCTACTTGCAGAATCACAGAGTAGCAACCTTCTGAATGTCGGCACGAAGCGCCTCGAGGCTGAGGGTGGATTGCTCCCCGCCCCGCTTCCGGACGGCCAGCGCCTCGTCCGACTCTTTGTCGCCATAGACGACCACGTAGGGGATCTTCTCGAGCTCGGCGTCGCGGACCCGCTTTCCGACCGTCTCGTCGCGCTCGTCGACGTCCACACGGAGGCCCTCGAGCTTCTCCTGCAGCACATGAGCGGCCTCGCGGTGATCCTCCCCCACCGGGATCACGCGCACTTGCACCGGCGCCAGCCAGACGGGGAACGCGCCGGCGTAGTGCTCGATCAGGATCCCGATGAAGCGCTCGAACGAGCCGAAGAAGGCACGATGGATCACGAACACCGGGTGCTCCTGGTTGTCGGCCCCCATGTAGGTCAGGCCGAAACGCGCCGGCATCTGAGCATCCAGCTGGATCGTGCCCAGCTGCCAGGAGCGCCCGAGGACGTCGGTCATGTGGAGGTCGATTTTCGGGCCGTAG
>VAXY01000249.1 GCA_005885085.1 Actinomycetota bacterium
AACCCGTACACAACGGTTGGTGAGCTTCACCTGCATACGCATGACGAGGGCGAAATCGTCGTGCGCATGAAGGTCAACCACGACCCGCTCCGAGAGTGGAGTCTCACTATCGGGGACTGCGCCCACAACCTGCGCGCGACGTTGGATTACATCGCGCACGCACTCTGGCGAACTCACTCCGGACCACCCACGCGCAAAGAACTCAAGAAGATTCAGTTCCCGATCTACTCCCGACAGGTCGATTTCAGGAGCAATCGAGAAGAGCGCATCGGTGGCGCGCATCCCGACGCCAAGCGGATCATTCGGAAGGCACAGCCGTACCAGCGACGGAATGACCCCGATGGGCACCCCCTCGCCATCCTCGCCGACATCAACAACCACGACAAACATCGGCTTCTGCACACCACCTACGCCATCGTCCAAGACGCCAAGATCGTCTTTCCGATCCTTCAGGACATGGTCGTGATTGATCATCCCACCCCACGAGCGGGACGCTTTCACGACAACGACATAGTCGCGCGGATCGGTGTCAGGGTTTGCGGAGACGACCCGAAGATGCACGTAGAGCCGCATGAGACCTACGGCATAGCGTTCGACGTAGAAGGGCCAGGCAGGGGCGAGCCTGTCGCGGATCTGCTGAACGACATCCGCGTCTACATCACGGACACGCTCCTTGTAGCCCTGGAGCCGTACTTCTAGATCGGAGAGGCGCCGACTCACCTAGGACGCTCTCTCCCTTGAACCGATACTTGCCTGTCAAGCCTGGAGCGTGACCAGCTCCGGCGTGATCCGAGAACCCCTGACCCGGAGGACGAGCATCGAGTGCACCGGCGAGCTCCGGCGTTCCGTTGGCGAGCCGGGATTGAGGCTCCACCTGCGGCACGTGCGTGTGGCCGTAGATCACGGCTTCGCAGTCCTCGAACCGAACCGCGAGCCGTGCCTCCCTCCCCACGCGCGGACCGGCGTCGTGCACCATCCCGATCCGGATGTTGCCGTCCTCGACCACCCGCTGCTTGGGCAGCACCGCCTTCAACGCCGCCTCGTCCATGTTCCCGTGCACGCCCTCGACCGGCGGGCCGATCCGCCTCAGTTCCTCGAGGAACTGTGCCGAGACGAAGTCGCCCGCATGCAGGACGAGGTCGGCGCCCGCCAGCAGCCGCAGGCACTCGTCGGGCAACGCCCGCGCGCCGCGCGGAACGTGCGTGTCGGAGATGACGGCGATGCGGCTCAGGAAGCTGCCGCGACGAGTCCGGGCTCGTGCAGGAAGCGACCCGCCTTCCAGACGAGCTCGCCGTCCGCATACACCTCGCCGTCGGAGCGCAGATCGCAGATCAGTCCCAATGCAGGCCTGAGTCGTTCTCGCCGCCGAGCTTCTTAAAGCTCGAGCCGAGAGCGAGGTGGAGCGTGCCGCCGATCTTCTCGTCGAACAGGATGTCGCGGGTGAAGCGGTCGATCTCGTAGTTCAGACCGAACGCGACCTCGCCGAGGATGCGCGACCCCTCGTCCATGTCGAGCAGCGACTGCAGGTAGTCGCCGGCCGTCTTGGCCTCGGCGGCGACGACGCGGCCTCCCTCGAAACGCAGACGGACGTCGTCCACGGCTCGCCCGTAGAAGATCGCCGGGAAGGAGAACCTGATGTCGCCTTCGGTCTCCGTCTCGACCGGGCTCGTGAAGATCTCGCCGTCCGGCATGTTCAACTTGCCGTCCGCGGCGAGCCAGCTGCGACCCTCGACACTCACCGTCAGGTCGGTGTCGGGGCCGACGATACGCAACTCACGGAACGTCTCCAGCTCGCGGGCGCGTGCGTTCAGCTCGACCGAGACCTCGCGCCAATGTACGACCGGGTCCTCCTGGTTGCGCACGTGACACGCGGCGTAGACGTAATCCTCGTACTCCGGGAGCGACATCTCGGCGTCCTGTGCGTGCGCCTCGGTCGGGAACCGCGTCCCGACCCACGTCGCCTCCCCTGCATCGATGCGCTCCCAGAAACGCTTGTTCAGCTCGCGCCGGGAGGCGATCCGGCGACTGACCCGATCGGGGTCGGCCTGCGTCAGCGCCCGCGTGTTCCGATCGCCCCAGATCGTCATGATCGCGTCGAGCTGCTCGACCTCGACGCGGTCCAGCTCCGACACGAATGCGAGCTGTTGATCGGAAGCCTCGCCGACGGCGATCACGTCGAGCCCCTCGACCTCGATGCGCGTCCGCGGATGGGCGCCGGCCCGGAGGGCGTGCCGGTAGACCTCCGTCACGAGCGGCGCGGCCACCGTCGACGCATCGATCCGCACCAGCTGGCCGGGCTGGAGCTCGACCGAGTAGTTCACGAGCAGGTCGGCGAGCTTCGCCACGCGCGGATCGGACATGGCGATTCTTATATCGCAAAAGGCGCCGCTTGAAAGCGGCCAAAAGGAACAGGTCTCAGCCCGGGAACATGCGCGAGAACACTGTCTCGCGAGCCGGATTCGTCTCGGCGCGGAGCGTGATCCTGACCCGGTACGTGCCATGACGGAGCTTCGGCAGCTTGAAGAGCACGTCGCGGGCCGCCTCGCCCTCGCCGGCGGCGCCTGTCAGGCGGCGCGTGCTCGCCGGCCGCGTGATCTGCAGCTCGTAGGAGAAGCCCTCGTCGGCACGGACGACGAACGAGCGCGGCAGTGTCATGAAGAACGCACGGGCGCCCACGACGTGATCCGCGTGCCGCCACTCGGCCGGCTTGCCGTGACACTGCTGGTTGGCGAGGATCGCGTCCTTGACGGCCGCGAACGACGCGCGCCGCGTCCCGTCCGGCAGCACGACGCCGCTCTGCCAGGCCGCGAGGCTCGTCTCGTCGACGGCGTGGAAGAAGTTCAGCAGCGCGACGTCCGGGTCGCAGGCCATCAGCGCGATCAGCTGCGCGTAGTACGTGCCCTGCGTGCTCTCGTCGACGAGTGGGACGTTCTCGCTGCCGCTGTAGAGCGATGCCTTCTCGGAGCCGATCCGCGCCTGGTAGCCGACCTCGTCCACGAATATCCGCACGAAGGGCCCGGCGCCGGTGTCGCCCGACTCGCGGAAGAGCGGCTGCGCGGTGGCGTGGAACGCGTCCCACCACGCCTGCTTGAACCGGTCGAGGTTGACGCAGCCGACCTTCGGCCAGACGTAGCCGACCGAGGGCGCGTCGGTGTTGACATTCGGGTAGCAATGCACGGAGAGGTCGTCGGCGATCGGCTTCGTGCGGCCGCTCGCACGGTACGCGTCCCCGACTTCCTTGAGAAAGCGGATCGGCGAGTGCGACACGTTGCTCGGCGCCTCGAAATCGTCGTTGCCGCGCGGCGACAGGCCGAATGCGATCACGTCGATGCCCGGGTCGACGGCCTTGAGCGCGTCGTAGCATGCGGCCATCGCCTGTTCCTGGACCGCGCCGGAGATGCCGTTGCCGGCCTCGTCGAACTGCGGCTGGTGGAAGCGCGGCTGGTTGCCTTCGTTGAGGCAGATCATCTTGCGGACGTACGGGTAGCGCTCTGCCACCTTCGCGGCGAACTGCGCGAACAGCTGGACGCCGTTCGGCGTGTCGACCAGCGCGCGCGCCTTCAGCGGGTAGATCGCGAACATGACGTCGATGCCGCGCCGCTGGGCCTGTGGCACGGCGCGGTCGAGGAACGCCTGATCG
>VAXY01000067.1:0-6039 GCA_005885085.1 Actinomycetota bacterium
GGAGACGTTCGAATCGGCAAGCTGGATGTCGCAGTCGCGTGAGCGCCCGATCACAACGCGCCGGTCCTTCACCTCGTGGCTGGCGCCGTTCCAGCTCAGCGTCACGAGCTCCGTCTCGACACCGAGCTCCTCCGGCGAGACCGCCTGCGTCGGCTGCACAGGCTTCGCCTTGTAGATCATCGTCGCGCCCGGCTCGATGTCGCCAGGCGGCTCCTCTGCGCCGCGGCGCCGGTCCGGCTGCACCATCCGCGTCGCGATGCCGAACTCGCCGACGTCGAGATCCCCATCGGTCTCCATCAGCACCCGCGGTGAGGAGAGCAACGCGTAGTCCTCGCGGCGCGCGTGCTCGGAGAGATACTCCTGCAGCTCGCCCCGCAGGTTGTCCTCGTAGCTCTCGAACTGCTCGCGATCGCCCGGCGACAGGTAGACCGTGTATTCGTTGGGCACGTAGACGCGGGACACGGAGACGTTGCGGTGCTCGTCCATCTCCTTCGCAAGCTTCCGCGCGAGCTCGACCGGCTGCACGTTCGTCCGGAAGGCGCGGCCGAAGACACCCTCGAACAGGGCTTCGATCTTTCTTTCGATTGAGCGCAGGACCATGAGCCGGGAGTACCCCGGCGATCGATGCTAACGCACGGCTACGGCGACACAGGTGGCCCAAACCGCAACCACGAGCGGGGCCGCAGCGACCGTCGGGACGAGCAGCAGCGCCCCCGCGAGGAAGGCGGCGCCGAGCAGAGCGACAGCCCACAGGCCCCGTTCCCGCGCGAACGGCAGCAGGACCGCGACCGCGGAGAGCACCAGCGCCTCGACCCCGACCGCCGGCCGAGAGGCCAGCGCCTGCCAGAGGGCAGACGCAACGTGGAGCGGGTCCCCGCTTGCCGCGACCCGGAACGCCGGCACACGATCGCCGCCAAAAGGGAGCGGCGCACCGCGGATCCCGGCGACGATCCCAGCCGCTGCCACCGCCGCCGCGACCTGGACGCCACGACGGACCGGCGAGCGTAGGCCGAGCGTTGCCAAGGGCAGCAGCCCCAGAGCGGAGAGTGGCGCGAGCAAGGGGCCCAGCACGAAGAGCGGCGCGCTCCGCGGTTCGCGCCACGACGCAACCAGCAGCCCGAACGCCAGCAGCGTGTAGAGCACCGCAGCTCCCAGCGCATAGTTGCCGAGAGGAAGAATCGGCACCGCCAGCGCGAGCGCGACACCGACACGTGCATCGAGCAGCACGCCGCCGACCGCGAGCGCGCCGAAGCCGACGGCCCAGCCCGAGGGATAGAAGGGAATCGCCCACGCCGTCCACGCGGCCGCGACGCCGGCGAGCGCGGCCGGAACGAGTCGCGGCACGAAGGCCGGAACGGCGAGTGTCGGGCCGCTGCCCTTCCGGCGTCGTCGTTTGCGGCCGGCGAGTCGCAACGTGCCCGCGAGGGCGGCGGCGCCGGGTCTGCGACCGGGATCGAGGTCGAGTGCGCGCCCGACCGCCGACAGCAGCGTGCGCGGCAGATCGGGCCGCATCGACTCGAGCGCCGGCGCCCCCGACTCGATCGCGCGTGCGGTGTCGAGCATCGAGCTGCGCCAAAACGGATGCCGGCCGGCGAGCGCCTCCCAGAGCATGACCCCCACCGCCCAGACGTCCGCAGCCTCGGTGGTCGCACTGCCTGCAAGCCGTTCCGGTGCGATGTACGCAAGCGTGCCCGGCACGTCGCCCTGCGCGGTCAGGGTCTCCGCCTCCTGGATCTGCGCGAGCCCGAAGTCGAGCACCCGCACCGACACGCGCGGGCCTTCGGCGAGCAGCACGTTGGACGGCTTCACGTCGCGGTGGACGATTCCGTGCTGGTGCGCATGGGCGAGTGCGTCGAGGATCTGGATCGCGGCCTCGATCGCCGACGCGTCGTCGAGCTCGCCGCTCCGCATCGCCTCCCGGAACGTGCGCCCGGGGACGTACTCGTACGCGATGTAGACGTGCTGCGAGTCGCGACCGAAGCCGTAGACGCGCTGGCACGCCGGGTGGCGCAGGCGCGCCGCCGCCTCGGCTTCGCGCTCCGCCCGCGACGCGGCCTTGCCCTCCCGGGGAACGATCTTGAGCGCGACGTCGAGCCCGTTCTGCTCGTCGCGGGCGAGCCAGACCGAGCCCGATCCTCCGCTTCCGAGCGGCCGCAGCGGCCGGTACCGCCCGAGCACGAGCTCGCTCTGAAGGAGGGCTGGGGCGGTGTCCGACATCGGCTTTCCTGGGTTGGCCGGAGCGCAAGCGAGTCCTGCACGGCCAGCTACGGGTTAGAGTGACCTCGGCTTCGGCTGGCGACTCGCCAATACCAGCATCCCCACGGGTTAGAGTGGATGCGGCTTCGGCTAGGGACGCCTTTGACCGAGCGCGATACAGACATCGAGTTCGACTTCTTCGACGAGCCCGAGACCGAGGAAGCGACCGAACGCGCACGCACCCCGCGGCGCCCGCCGCCACGGGGCCCGCGCCGGCCGGTCCGGCCGCCTGCCGGCGTCATCCCGATGCTGCGCCTCGCCGGGCTGATCGCGTTCCTGATCCTCGCCGTCGTCCTGCTCGTCGTCGCGGTCCGTGGCTGCGCCTCGAACAGCAAGCACGACCGGTACGCGAACTACATCACCGACATCCGCCGGGTCGCCGCAGGCTCGACCTCGATCGGCAAGCAGCTGAACCAGACGCTCGCAGCGACCGGCACGAAGGAGAGCCAGCTCGAAGCGAAGCTCAAGGGACTCGCCGCACAGCAGCAGCAGCAGGTCGCCCAGGCGCGCGACATCACTCCACCCGGGCCGCTGCGCGTCGAGCACGACCACCTGATCGAGGTGCTGCAACTCCGGGCGAGCGCGCTGACGCGCCTCGCCGACGCCTTCCGCCAGACGGCGACCGCGAAGGACGCGACGACCTCGGGACGGCTGATCGCCGACCAAGCCCGCCTGCTGGTGGCGAGCGACGTGAACTGGGACGTCTACTTCAAGGAACCGACACAACGCGAGCTCGAGCGGCAGAACATCCGCGACATCGGCGGTGTGCCCGACTCGAACATCTTCCCGAACCCCGACCTCGCGAGCACGCAGGCGATGATGACCGTGTGGCAGCGCGTGCACGGCGCCGCCACCGGCGGCACGGCGAGCGGTAAGCACGGCAGCGCGCTCGGCACCGTGAAGGCGCTGCCTGATGGGAAGACGCTCACCGCTGGCGCGAGCGCGAGCTCGAACGAGATCACGGCTTCGACCGATCTCGCCTTCCAGGTCTCGGTCGAGGACTCGGGGGACTTTCAAGAGTTCAACGTGGGCGTCACCGTGACGATCCAGAAGTCTGGGAAACCGATCGTGTTGCGCAAGAAGATCCCGGTTATCAACGCCGGGGAGACCAAGACGGTCACGTTCACGAACATCAACCTCAACGGCCTCTTCGGCCTCCCCACCACGGTCAAGGTCGACATCGAGCCCGTCCCGGGTGAGACGACCGTGACGAACAACACGGCCGAATACAGGGTCATCTTCTCGCTCGGGTAGCGCGTGACCCTTTCCACCGCCGAGTGGATCGCAATCGGCGCCGCCGCGGCGGGAGCGCTGTCGCTGCTGGTGGCCGTGCTCGCCTGGTGGAAGTTCCGCGCGGTACGGGCGTCGCAGCTCGTGCTGCTCGGTGGCGGCAAGCAGGACCTCGTCGACTTCGCGGTCTCGCTCCAGGGGCGGATCGACGACCTGCACCGGGCGGTCGACGAGATCGCGGCCGGGCTTTCGCGGGTCGACCGCCGTGTCGACACCGCTGTCTCCAAGACCTCGCTCGTGCGCTATGACGCGTACGAGGGAGCGGGCGGCCATCAGTCGGCCTCGATCGCCCTGCTCGACGCGGGCCGGAGCGGGGTCGTCGTCAGTGCGATTCAGGGCCGCGACTACGCCCGCATCTACGTCAAGGAACTCGACCGTGGCCGCCCCTCTGTCGCCCTCTCGCCCGAGGAGGAGGAAGCGGTCGAGCGGGCGATGGCGGGCTGATACCCGCTGCCCTCAGCTACATTTCCGCGCAGATGCAGCAGGTTCTTGTCTTGAACGCCAGTTACGAGCCGCTGAACGTCACAACGGTTCGGCGTGCCCATGTCCTGGTGTTCAAGGGGAAGGCGGAAGTGATCGAGGAGCTCCAGCAACAGCTCCACTCCGCCACGGACACGTACCCATGGCCGCACGTGATCAGGCTCGTTGCGTACGTGCGCGTGCCGCGTGCCGTGCAACGCAAGATCTCGCGCCGGGCGCTGTTCGCGCGCGACGGCTGGCGCTGCGCCTACTGCGGCACGACCGCCGGGCGCCTCACGCTCGACCACGTCGTGCCGAGATCGCGCGGCGGCGAGTCCGTCTGGGAGAACGTCGTCACCGCGTGCGCGCCGTGCAACCACAAGAAGGGCGATCGGTTGCTGGAGGAAGCGAGCATGGAGTTGCTCCATCTGCCGAAGCCGCCCGCGCCGGTGCTGTTCATCCGCCTCGCCGCGCCGAAGATCCCATCCGGCTGGCAGCCGTACCTCGCCAGCTGGGGCTCCGCGACCGCGGCAGCCTAGTCAGCCGCGCTGCGCTCGACCGGCAGGTCGAGCTGTTCCCATTCGCTCCAGGAGCCGGGGTAGAGCCGGCCCTCGCGTCCTGTGAGGTGGAGGCGATGCAGGACCACGGTCGCGGTCACGCCGGAGCCGCAGTAGGCGACGAGCTCCCCGGCGGGAAGCTCGGGCACCGGCTCGTTCCAGGGTGCGTTGAGGGCCCCCGGGATCCGACCCGGCAGCTTGTCGATCGGATTGGGCTCGCCACGCCACCGCGCCGGGAGGCGTGCGTCCACCACGACTAGGTCGTCTCGACGGCGTGCGAGCTCGTCCGCCTCGATCGTGTCGCCGTCGCGCGGGCGGAGCGTGAGCTCGGCCGGCTCGATCTCTTCCTCGCCGCTCGTCAGCGGCCCGTGCCAGGCGTCGAAGTCGGTCACGGCGCAGTCGTCGTGTCCGAAGTGGCGCAGCAGCCACCAGAGCCGTTCGGCGCCGCCCATGTTTCCGTAGGCGACGACGAAGACGTCGTTGCCGATTCCCGCCGCTCGTGCTGTACGCGCGAATTCGGCCGCGTCGGGTAGCGGATGGCGGCCGCGCCGACCCGGAGCGCCGGAGAGATCCGTGTCGACGTCGAGAAAGCTCGCGCCCGGGATGTGCCCGGCGAGGTAGAGCTCGCGCCCACGCGCGGGGTTGCCGAGCTCCCAGCGGCAGTCGACGAACTGGTAGGGCAGGGCTACCAGTTACCACCGGGAGAAGGCGGGAGCGCGACGGACGCGGGATGGATCACGTAGACGATGCCGCCCGTCGCGGACATCCATGCGTCCTCGAACTGCGCCCGGTCATAGACGTGGCGAACACTCGCGTCGTCCGGCGACGCCGGGTCGTTGACGATCGGATTTCCGTCGGCGGTGAATCCGACGATCACCATCAGATGTCCGTTCGTGCTCTTGAAGAAGAAACCGTCGAGCTTGCCGGAGTTGAACGCGATCGACGTCACAAGCGGGATGCCCGCTTTGACGAACTGCTCCGCTTCGGCGAGCGAGTGCAGCTGCGTCACCTCCGACTCGAGCCCGAAGTGAACGGCCAATTGCCGGCGCCGTTGTAGTGGTAGTCGAAGACGTAGCGCGCGGCGTAGTCGACCCACGGGTCCGCCTGCGCCGGATAGTCGTGCAGCACGTACGCGTAGTCCACAGCCGACGGGCCCTTGCCCCAGTACGCAACGACCATCGACGTCGACGTGGGGCTGCACCACGCCTCACCGCCGTTGTCGTACTGCGGGTACTCACCACGATGGGTCTCTTGGGAGTAAGCGGGGACCGCCACCTCGGCCGTGCCGGACATGGTCGTAGCGCTCGGTGCGTACGGCTTGATCGTCACGGGGTCGGACACGACCGCGCCGATGCGCGTGACGCGTGGGGTCGCCGTAGTGCCGACCGCGCGGTAGAGCGTGAGCCGCAGCTGGTACGACGACATCGGATTCTTCGGGACGAAGGTGTCGATCGCGACGTACCCGTCCTTGTCGCCC
>VAXY01000067.1:6044-22875 GCA_005885085.1 Actinomycetota bacterium
GCCCTGACCACCGACCGAGGTGCGATGGATGTCCGCGTCGCCGTAGGCCCAGCGTCCCATGACGTACCACTTGGTCGTGTGTCCGTCGCCGGCGGCCGTAGCGCGCATCTCGACCTCGATCCACGTGCCGGCAGGCGTGTCGGCGTTCCACGACGAGACGAGCTCCATGAAGCCGAAGCTCGTCGACTCCCAGGGAGACGTCCAGGTGCCGGACTGGTAATCGCGCGGCGCATACCCGAACGGATCCGCGTACGTGACAGTCATCAGGCCCGTCTTGGCGAGCGTCAAACCGCCGCTGTGGTCGACCTGCGTGCCCGCGGTCGTGCCCGAAGCGAGCGCGAAGGACTCGAAGGCGACGGGATAGGCCTGCTTCTCCGTTGCTGACGCCGGCGCGGCCAGGGCGAGCGCCAGCGCGAGCGCGGCGAGCGTGCCTCGGATCACGCAGCGATCGTACGACCACCTACGGTGTCCGGTCAAACGCCTTGTCTCCGTCCGGCGAGTCGACTACTCTGCACGACTTCATGGCGTGCGCGCAGCTCGAGCTCTTGCTGTTTACCCCGCTCATCGACCTTCGCGTGCTCGAGACGCGCTAACCGGCGGTTCGTTCTCCGCCGACGCCGGCTAGGTCGCAACAGCAGGCGGACAGGCCACACTCAGACGAAGGGGACGCACCCGTGCATTCGTCGTTCGACACCCTGCGTCGCGAACGCGACGCCTGCGGCATCGGCTTTCTCGCCGATGCAACGGGGCAGGCCTCGCGCGCGATCCTCGACGGCGTCCTGGAGGGGCTCGCGCGGCTTCGTCATCGCGGCGCCGTGGCGGCCGACCGGCGGACGGGAGACGGGGCCGGAGTCTTGTTGCCGATTCCGCGGGCGCTCGTTCCGGCGGCCGCGACGAGATCGAGGCGGCCTGCACCGCGGAGGGGATTGGTCTGGAGGGTGGCGCGAGGTCCCCGTGGTGCCCCGCGCGCTCGGCCAGGAGGCCAGAGCGAGCATGCCGCTGATCGAGCAACTCGTCCTGCTCCAACCGCTCGGCACGACGCTCGACGAAGCAGAGGCCCGCGCTCACCGTGCACGCCGGAGGGCAGAGCGTGCCGGCGGGGCCTCGTATATCGCTTCGCTCTCGTTCCGGACGGTGACCTACAAAGCCCTCTGCGCTGCCGATCAGCTTGCCGCCTTCTATCCCGATCTCGCCGACCCCGAGCTGGCCGTTCCCTTTGGCGTCTTCCACCAGCGCTTCTCGACCAATACGGCACCGTCCTGGGAACGCGCCCAGCCGTTCCGCCTCCTCTGTCACAACGGCGAGATCAATGCGATCGACGGCAACCTGAACTGGATGCGCGGCCGGGGGCTCGGCGCCGAGATCGACGCGCGCGGCTCAGACTCCTCGATGCTGGACAACGCTGCCGAGCTGCTGGTGCGCGGAGGTCGGGACGTGCGCCACGCGATGGCGATGCTGGTGCCGCAGGCCTGGCAGGGCAACCCGCAGCTCGACGAGGACGTTCGCTCCTTCTACCGCTACCACGCAAGCCTCCTCGAGCCGTGGGACGGCCCAACCGGGGTCGTCTTCACGGACGGGCGGGTCGTCGGAGCTGCCCTCGACCGCAACGGCCTGCGCCCGTTGCGCTACGCCGTCGCCGACGACCGGCTCGTCGCCTGCGCCACGGAGGCGGGCGCCCTCACTCTCCCCGAGGGTGCCCGCATCCGGCGCGGCCGGCTTGGCCCGGGCGAGATGCTGGTCATCGATCCGGCAGGACACGGGATCGAGGAGAGCAGCCTGATCAAGGATCGGCTGGCTCGGAGGCGTCCGTACGCGCGCTGGCTCCGGGCCACGACCCGAACGCTCGATCCGGGCGTGCCGGTCCCGCCGCCGACAGGCGGCCTCATCGCGCGCCAGGTGGCGGCCGGCTTCACGCGCGAGGACATCGCTCTCCTGCTCCGTCCGTCGGCGGCGGCCGGTCGCGAGCCCACCTCCTCCATGGGCGACGACACTGCCTTGCCTCCGCTTGCCGGTCGCGCCCGTCCGCTCACGTCGTATCTCCGCCAGCGTTTCGCGCAGGTCACCAACCCGCCGATCGATCATCTCCGGGAGCGTCACGTCATGTCGCTTCGAACGCTCGTCGGAGCGCGAGCGCCGCTGCTCGGAGAGCATCCGCGCGCCGCGAAGCTGCTCGAGCTCGAGGGCTTCCTCGTCTTTCCTTCTGCGGTCGAGGAGCTCGCCGTACACGGAGTCGTGCTCGACGCGACCTTCGCCGAGGACGAGGGCCTGCGTCGAGCGTGCCGGCGGCTCGGAGATGCCGCGGTAGCCGCGGAGACCGAGGTACTCGTGCTCGATGACAGCGCAGCGCGACCCTCCGTACCAGCCGTACTGGCGGTCGGCGCCGTCCATCACCGCCTCCTTGCTCGAGGCTCGAGAACGAGAACGTCGATCGTGCTGGCCGGCGACGACCCCCGGGAAGCACATGACTTCGCCTGCTTGCTGGGCTACGGCGCGGACGTGATCTGCCCGCGGCTTGCACTCGAGACGGTCGCCGCCCTGGCCGCCGCGGACAAGCTCGGAGGCGATCACCCCTCGCCGGCAGAGGCGCAGCTCCGCTTCCGCGAGTCGATCGAGGACGGCGTCCTCAAGATCATGTCGAAGATGGGCATCGCCGACGTTGCGTCGTACCGCGGCGCGCAACTCTTCGAGGCAATCGGTCTCGCGCCGGACGTGGTCGAGGCCTGCTTGCCGCGAACTCCATCCTCGATCGGCGGCGTCGGGTTCGCCGAGCTGGAACGGGAGATCCTCGCACGCTGGGACGCTCCGCCGGAGCTCGAGAACCCCGGCTACGTCAAGTTCCGTAAGGGCGGTGAGCCGCATGCGACCGAACCTCCCGTCGTCGATGCGTTGCAGCAGGCGGCGCACGCCCTGCGTCGCGGCAAGTACGATCGCTTCGCCGCCCTGGTCAACACCCGTCCGCCGCTGGAGCTCCGGGACCTGCTCTCGCTCGCCTCCGTCGATCAGGTCGCGCTGGAGGAGGTCGAGCCGGTTGCGGAGATCGTCCGCCGTTTCTCGAGCGGAGCGATGTCGCACGGCTCGCTCTCCGCCGAGGCGCACGAGACGGTCGCGATTGCATTCAACCGGCTCGGCGCGCGCTCGAACTCCGGGGAGGGCGGCGAGGACCCGGCTCGCTTTCGCACTACGCGCAACTCGCGCATCAAGCAGGTCGCCTCTGCACGCTTCGGAGTGACGCCCGAGTACCTCGCCTTTGCGGACGAGCTTCAGATCAAGATCGCGCAGGGGTCGAAGCCGGGCGAAGGAGGCCAGCTTCCGGGTCACAAGGTCAGTGCGGAGATCGCGCGTCTTCGGCACACGGAACCGGGAATCGAGCTGATCTCGCCGCCGCCGCATCACGACATCTACTCGATCGAAGATCTCGCACAACTCGTATTCGACCTCAAGCAGGCGGCGCCGCACGCGTCGGTGTCCGTGAAGCTCGTGGCCGAGTCGGGCATCGGCCTCGTTGCGGCCGGCGTGGCGAAGGCGCTGGCGGACGTCGTCCACATCGCAGGCGCCGACGGTGGCACTGGCGCGAGCCCGCTGTCGTCGATCAAGCACGCCGGGATGCCGTGGGAACTCGGGCTGGCGGAAACGCAGCGCGCGCTCGTCGAGAGCGGCATGCGCGGACGGGTGCGCCTGCGCGCTGACGGCGGGATGAAGACCGGCCGCGATGTCGTCGTGGCGGCGCTCCTCGGCGCCGACGAGGTCTCGTTCGGGACGGCGCTCTTGCTCGCGGAGGGCTGCCTGATGGTGCGGTCGTGTCACCTCGACACCTGCCCGGTCGGCATCGCCACGCAACGGCCGGAGCTACGCACCAAGTTCGCCGCGACGCCCGAGCAGGTCGAGACGTACCTGCAGCACGTCGCGGACGAGGTGCGGGAGCTGCTGGCCTCGCTCGGCCTGCGCACGTTCTCTGAGGCCGTCGGCCGCAGCGACCTGCTCGAGCGGAAGGAGACTTCGGACAGACGCGCGGCAGCCCTCGACCTCTCGCCGCTCCTGAGCGGTCCGCGCGGCGCCTTCACCGGCGAGCGGCCACTGGCGGCCGAAGGCGGGGAGCTCGGCACACGGCTCGCCGAAGAGGCTGAGCCGATCCTCGACGAGGAGCGCATCATCGACCTCCGGTTCTCCCTCTCGAACCGCGACCGGGCAGTCGGAGCCCGACTTGGAGTCGAGATCGGGCGCCGCTTCGGGTCCGGTCCCCCGCCCGGCCGGCTGCGCGCCCGCTTCGAAGGGAGCGCCGGTCAGAGCTTCGGAGCGTTCCTCAGTGCGGGCGTTGACCTCGAGCTCGCCGGCGAGGCCAACGACTACGTCGGCAAGGGAATGGGCGGCGGTCGCATCGTCGTCGTCCCCCCACCGGACGACGCCGGAGATCCCGTGCTGGTCGGCAACACGGCTCTGTACGGCGCGACCGGAGGGGAGCTCTTCTGCGCCGGGCGAGCCGGGGAACGATTCGCCGTTCGCAATTCCGGAGCGATCGCGGTCGTCGAAGGAGTCGGGGACCACGGCTGCGAGTACATGACCGCGGGCGTGGTCGTCGTCCTCGGTCCTGTGGGCCTGAACTTCGCCGCCGGGATGAGCGGCGGCGCGGCATACGTCCTGGATCCGGCCGGGACTCTGCCCCTCCGCCTCAACGGCGAGCTCGTGACTGCCGAGCGCGGGTCCTCCGATGAGGTTCGCGACCTCGTCGAACGCCACCTCCGGCACACCGGCTCGCCGCGCGCGGCCAAGCTGCTTGCCGACTGGTCGTCCGCCGCGGCTGCATTCTGGCGTGTGGCGCCACGGAGCCTGGAGGGCGCCGCGGAACGAGACGCCCTCGAGTTGACCGCCGGCTAGCCGGGCGCCGGCGGCCGCGCGATCGCGAGCAGATGTGCGCTCGTGCCTATGACCGGCCGCTCTTGCTCGAGCGCACGGGCGACGCGGGTCGCGCGCTCGAACCCCTCGGCGTCGTCGAGCGTCTCCATGCGCAGCCACCCCGGGCCCTCGACTCCGAACAACCCCTCGAGCTCGAATCCTGTTTCTTGGACTTCCGCTTCCAGTTCTTCAGGAAGGTGGAAGTAGGCAGTCGTGAAGAGCGTGTCTTCCTTGCCCGGTACGTTCCGGCCGTCGACGAGCAATCGTTCGGACCATTCCCATACCCGCTCATCGGATATGCCGCGGACGAAGGTGTCGAGATGCGGTCCGAAACGTGAAATCGCAGCCGCGGCGAGCACACCGCGCAGACGCAGGACGCGTCGTGCTTCCGTGAGCGCCGCTAGACGTTCGCGGCGTTCGACTAGGTGGTAGAGGGGGCCGAGCAGGAGAACGACGTCGTACGACTCGTCTGGTTCGGCGAGTGAGCGCACGTCCCCCTCCTCCGCGACGAAGCGCCCGGCTGCAAGCTCGCGCGCCTGTTCCACGTGAAGCGGCAGCACATCGACGAGCTTGACGTCATAGCCGGCCTCTGCGAGCCACTCGGCGTACACGCCGGGGCCGCCCCCCACGTCGAGCACCCGCCCCGGCGCAGGCGGTAGGTAGCGGAGGAGCAGCTCCTTCGTCCGCGCAAATTCGAGGCGCCAGTAGCCGCGTTCGAGGCGACCGAGCTCGACACCGCTGTCGTAGTACGCGCGAAGCGCCTCGTCCACACGCAAAGGCTAAGCCGCTTCTGCCTCCGGTGCCGCGGGATGCCGGTGCACGTGGCCGAGCAGATGGCCGTGGCTCTCCGTGCCGTAGCCGCCCGGGACCGGAATGTAGAACTCGGGATAGCCCCACATGCCGTGCTCGGAGACGTCGAGACCGGCCGTCTCGACCTGCTCGTCGACGCGGATGCCCCACAGCCGCTTCATCGTCCAGAGGCAACCGAACGAGGCAGAGAACGTGAACGCGCCGACCGCGACGAGCCCGAGTGTCTGCACCCCCAGCTGGTGGAACGAACCGGTGTAGACGCGCCCACCGGAGCCGGTGGCAAGATTCGCCGCCAAGCTGGGCACGGCGAACAGGCCGGTCGCGAGCGTGCCCCACACGCCCGACATACCGTGCACGGCGACCGCGCCGATCGGGTCGTCGATCCCGATCCGCTCGACCCACAGGACGCCGGCGACGGCAATCAGACCCGAGACGAGCCCGATCACGACCGCCGCCCACGGGGCGACGAAACCGGATGCCGCGGTGATCGCGACGAGCGCCGCAAGCACGCCGTTGAGCATCATCGACACATCCGGCTTCTTCAGGATCAGCCAGGCGCTGGCAATGCCGCCCACTGCACCGGCCGCCGCGGCGAGGTTCGTCGTCAGCGCGACGTAGCCGAAGTATCCGACCTTGTCCCCGGTGACGACTGCGAGCGTCGACCCCGGGTTGAAGCCGAACCAGCCGAACCAGAGGATGAGCGTGCCGAGCACGGCGTACGGCATGTTGTGACCGGGAATCGGGTTCGCTCGGCCGTCCCTGCCGAACTTGCCGATGCGCGGACCGAGCAGCAGCGCGCCGGCCAGCGCGGCGAGCGCACCCTGGTAGTGCACGACCGTCGAGCCGGCGAAGTCCTGCATCCCGAGGCCGAACAGCCAGCCGCCCACATGCCAGATCCAGTGCGACGTGACGGAGTAGATGAGCGTGAAGCAGGCGCCGAAGGCGAAGTAGACCCAGAGCTTCGCGCGCTCCGCCATCGCGCCCCAGACGATCGCGAGCGACACGCCCGCGAACACGACCTCGAACAGGTACGCGCCGGCTCCCGGGATCGTGGAGAAGAACGAGAACGGCGCCGTGCCGACCGACAACAGAGCGCCCACCGACGGGAAGAACCCGTGCGTCCCGATCAGCGCGTTGCCGTCACCGAACGCGATCCCGAAGCCGACCGCCCAGTAGACGAGCGACGCGACTCCGAAGATGAGGACGTTCTTGCCGGCGATGTGTGCCGCGTTCTTCATCCGCGTCAAGCCCGCCTCGAGAAACGCGAATCCAGCCTGCATGAACATGACGAGAACGGCCGCGACGACGACCCAGACGGTGTTGACCGCGATCAACAGGTCGCTCGTCTTCATCGGACCTCCAGCTCCTCGAGTCTGATTCCGGTGCGGTTGTGGGTCACGTTCTCGACACGGCTTGTCCAGACGAGCCCGTCACCCGAGTCGTTGCCACTTCGCGCCGCATCAGCGATCGCGGACACGACGGCGGGCGCGATCCCGTCTTCCACCACGAAAGTCAGCAGCGCCTTGGGCAGGAAACGCGACTCGAAAACGCGCCCGCGATATTCGTGTGTGACTCCCCGCTGGCGTCCGTGCCCGATCGCCTCGACGACGGTCACCCCGACATGACCGCTCTCGTGCTCGACCGCGTCGATTACCGTCTCGGCGCGCTCGCGAATCACCACCGCCTCGACCTTGATCACGTCGTCACCTCGCTTCGTCGCTCCAGCAGGACGGTGTCCCGCCAGATCCCGTCACGCTTCGCGATCCGCTCGCGCGTGCCGACCACGCGGAAGCCGCAGCGCTCGTGCAGCGCCAGCGAGGCGCGGTTCTCAGGGAAGATCGACGTCTGGATCGTCCAGATCCCCGCCGCCTCGGCGCCGTAGATCACCCCCTCGAGCAGGGCCCGCCCAATGCCGAGTCCACGCGCCTCACGAGCGACGTAGACGCTGGTCTCCACGACCCCGGCGTAACACCGTCGCGTCGACGCCGGCGCCAGCGCCGACCAGCCCACCACCTCGCCGAGGCGCTCCGCGACGAGCCGGTGGTCCGGGAGATGCGCCGCGTCCCACGTGTTCCAGGGCGGCACCTCGGTCTCGAACGTCGCGAGCCCGTCGCGCATGCCGTCCCAGTAGATGTCGGCAACCGCCGCCCAGTCGTCCGCCGTCAGCAGACGCAGGTCGACGGACGGCGGCGCCGAGAGCAACATCAGCAGTCGTAGTAGAGGGAGAACTCCGCCGGATGCGGACGCAACCGCACGACGTCGGTCTCGTTCTCCCGCTTGTAGGCGATCCAGGTGCGGATCAGCTCCTCGCTGAAGACGCCGCCGGCAGTGAGGAAGTCGTGATCGGCTGCCAGTGCGTCGAGCGCTTCGTCGAGCGAGCCCGGCACCTGGGCAACGCCGCGGTCCTCCTCGAAGAGATCCCAGTCGGCCGGCTCGCCGGCGTCGAGACCCTTTTGGATCCCGTCAATGCCCGCCATCAGCATCGCCGCGAACGCGAGGTACGGGTTCGCCGCGGCATCCGGGCACCGGAACTCGATCCGCTTCGCCTTCGGCGAGTCTGAGTACATCGGGATGCGGATGCACGCGCTGCGGTTGCGCTGCGAGTAGACGAGGTTGACCGGCGCCTCGTACCCGGGCACGAGGCGCCGGTACGAGTTCGTCGTCGGCGCGCAGAACGCGAGCAGCGCCGGCGCGTGGGACAGGAGCCCGCCGACGTACGCGCGCGCGAGTTGCGAGAGCCCTGCGTAGCCGGACTTGTCGGCCATCAGCGGCGTGCCCTCTTTCCAGAGGGACTGATGGGTGTGCATGCCCGAGCCGTTGTCGCCGAAGATCGGCTTCGGCATGAACGTCACGCTCTTGCCTGCGGCACGGGCGACGTTCTTGACGACGTATTTGTACGTCATGACCTGGTCGGCCATGCGCGTCAGCGTCTGGTACCGCAGGTCGATCTCGCACTGGCCGCCCGAGGCGACCTCGTGGTGGTGGAACTCGCACGGGATGCCGAGCCGCTCGAGCGTCAGCACCATCTGCGTGCGCAGGTCGCTGAGCGTGTCGTGCGGCGCGGGTGGGAAGTACCCTTCCTTCTCGCGCACGGTGTAGCCGAGGCCGGGCTTGCCCGAGTTCCAGTGACCCTCACTCGAGTCGACGAAGTAGTGCGCGCGATTCGGCCCCAACTCGTGCGAGACCTCGTCGAAGACGAAGAACTCGCACTCGGGGCCCATGTAGGCCGTGTCGGCGATGCCCGTCGAGTGGAGGTACTCCTCGGCGCGCTTGGCGAGCCGGCGCGGATCCTTCGTGTAGCCCTCGCGCGTGAGGGGATCGGCGATCTCGCAGATCAGCGACAGCGTCGGCGCCTCGGTGAACGGGTCGAGGAGCGCCGACGATGCGTCGGGCATCAGCAGCAGGTCCGACTCGGAGATCCCCTGCCAGCCACGGATGGACGAGCCGTCGAAGCCGAGGCCGTCGTCGAAAGCGGACTCGTCGAACGCGGAGATCGGCAGCGTCATGTGTTGCCAGGTCCCCAGCAGGTCGCAGAACTTGAGGTCGACCATCTTCGCCGTCGTCTCGCGTGCCCATTCGAGCGCTTCGCGCGCGTCGGGCGCGGCCGCGGTGCCGTTCGCCAGGTAGTGCTTCGTCTCTTCCGCCACTGCTGCTCCTTCCGACTCGGACCACAAAAAAAGAGCCCAGGACTCCGAGAGTCCTGAGGCTCCATTGCCTCGGCGTCCGCCTCCGCCGGCGGACAACCTGGCGAGACCTTAGCGGACCTCGCGGACGGCGTACATCCGGGCGACGTCCGCCGCCGTCGCGGCGATGCGCGCGCGCAGCTCGGGCGGCTCGAGTACCTCCGCGTCGGGCCCGAACCGGAGCAGTTCGCGGAAGGCGTCGTCGAGGTTCTCGAAACCGACGGTGAAGACACCGTCGCCGCCCTGCAGGTCGCGCGGGAGGAAACGCAGCGCCAGCTCGCTCGCACGCAGCTTGACCTCCACACGCGGTCGCGACGCTTCGAACGAGCGCGACCATTCCTCCCAGTAGGTGGACAGGTCGAAGTCCTCCGGCCGCTCGAAGCCCTCGTCGCGGATCCGCACCGAGGCGAAGCGCGACACCCGGTACACGCGCATGCCCGCCGAGCGGTGCGCCACCAGGTACCACGCGCCGCCCTTGAGGACGAGACCGAGTGGCTCGAGCGTGCGCCGGACGACGCGCCGGCCCTCGCGATAGCGGGCGCTGAGCCTGCGCTCGCGCCAGGTCGCCGCGGCGATCGTCGGCAGGTGCGGCACCTTGTCCTCTGCGCGAAACCAGCCGCGACTGTCCAGATGGAAGAAGCGCTCGGCACGGCTTGCGCGCTCCTGCAGCTCGGACGGCAGCGCCGCGAGCACCTTCAGCCGTGCGTTGGCGAGCACACCGCCGAGCCCGAGCTCCGCTGCCGGCGCCGGGGCGACGAAGAGGGCGTCCGCCTCGGCGGCCGTCAGGCCGGTCAGCTTCGTCCGGTAGCCGCCGGCGAGCCGGTAGCCACCGGCCGGCCCGCGGACCGCCTCGACGGGCACGCCCGCCGCCGCCAGGGACTCCACGTCGCGGTGGATCGTCCGGACCGAGACCTCGAAGTGGTCGGCCAGCTCCTGCGCCGTCAGCTGACCGCGCATCTGCAGCAGGAGTAACAGGGAAACGAGCCGCGTCGCCCGCATCGAGCAGGAACATACCTGACAGAACCTGGCATGTATATGTCGTATGGTCTCCGCATGAGCGAGAGCGAGCAGACACAGGGACAGCAGGCACCGGAGGTCGAGCGGGAAGAGCGCCGGCTGGCCCGGCTTCGACTCGTGACCCTTCCCCCGCAGGATGCGTGGGAGGACGAGGACGATCCGGAGCCGCAGGCGGCGGCGTGAGCATGACGCCGAACGTCTTCGGCGACGACTGGGACGCTCTGGACGACTGGTCGGGTGAAGGAGCGAAATCGACGCGGCTGCGCGGCTTGACACGACTGCTACGGTCTTACGCGTGACGTTCCTCCTCGGCTGAGACCTCACGTCCCGCGCGCCGCCTGCGTTACGCAGGCGAAGTGTGTGTACCCGTGTTCCGCCGAGTTGTAGGAGTTGAAGGTGTTCGCAGTCGAAGTCAACAACTTGCGCAAGGAGTTCTTCCGACGCGACGCGACGCGCACGCGCGGGCGGAAGCGGCGGCGGCGCGTCGCGGCGCTCGAGGGCGTGACGTTCACGATCGACCGCGGCGAGTGCGTCGCGATCCTGGGCCAGAACGG
The DNA here is from genome assembly GCA_005885085.1 of Actinomycetota bacterium. GTDB lineage: Bacteria > Actinomycetota > Thermoleophilia > Gaiellales > Gaiellaceae > 3-1-20CM-4-69-9. Next base: position 16,999 of record VAXY01000067.1, read on the forward strand.
GTCGGGCAAGTCCACGCTGGTCCGATTGCTCTCGACCTTGCTGCTGCCGGACGGCGGTACCGCGACGATCTTCGGCCATGACGTCGTCAAGGAACCGCGAGCGGTGCAGAGGCTCGTCAACCGCGTCTCGGTCGAGGCGTCGTTCTTCAAGAAGATGTCCTCGGAGGAGAACCTCGCCTACGCGGCGCGCTTCTACGGCATACCTCCGAGCGCGACGAAGACGGCCATCCCCGACCTGCTGGAGCGGGTCGGCTTCCCGGTCGGCCGCCGGCACGAGGGGATGGAGCACCTCTCGCGCGGGATGCAGCAGAAGGTAGCACTCGCGCGTGCGCTGCTGACCTCACCGGCCTCGATCCGCGCTCGAAGCTCGAGGTGCAGGACTTCATCCGCGACGTGTGGACGTCGCACGACGCGACGATCCTGCTCTGCACGCACGACCTGCGTGAGGCCGAGGTCCTCGCCGACCGCGTCGGCATCCTCGACCGCGGGCGCCTGATCGCGCTCAATCCGGCGGAGGTGCTCAGGGAGCAGTACGAGGTCGACACGCTCGAGGAGGCGTTCTTCGCCGCCACCGGGCGGACGTTCGAAGAGGAAACGGACGAGGATGCGGAGCGGGGTGTGTTCGCGTGAGAGCCGAAGCCGCGGGGGGTCTCCGTCACGAGTTCATCGGCCTGTACGGAATGGTCGAGCGCAACTGGTACCTGATCAAGCGCTACGCGTGGTGGGAGATCGCGTTCTTCTTCTGGACCGCGGCGAACACGCTGACGATCGTCTTCATCGCGAAAGGCGTCGTCGCCGAGGGCGGCTCGGTCAACCTCGACCGCCTGACGACCATCCTGCTCATCGGCGCCGTGATCTGGTCCTACCTCGGGATCGTGTTCGAGCTGCTGATCGAGACCGTCGCTTGGGAGCGCTGGGAAGGCACGATCGAGTACACCTTCATGGCGCCGCTTGCCCGCCCGATCCATCTGATCGGGATGGGCCTGTTCGCGGTCGTCTACGGCGTCATTCGCACCGCCGTCCTGTTCGCCGTGATCGCGGGCTTCTTCTCGCTCCACCTCGGCGGGGCGAACTTCGCGGCGGCGCTCGTCGTGCTCGCGGTCGCCTCGGTCTCGTTCATCGGGATCGGGATGATGACGGCGGTCCTGCCTCTGATCTCGCCCGAGAAGGGGATGCAGATGGGCTTCATCACGCAGGGGATCCTGCTCGTGGTCTCGGGCGTCTACTACCCCGTCTCCGTGCTTCCGCAGTGGATGCAGTGGCTGTCGACGATCTCGCCGGCGACCTACGCCCTTCGCGGGATCCGCCACGCGATCCTCGACGGCGCCGGAATCGACACCCTCTGGGGAGACATCTGGCCGCTGATCGTGATCGGCGTCGTCGCGATCCCGCTCGGGCTCTACATCTTCGCCGTCGGCGAGCGCCACGCGAAGCGGCACGGGAAGCTGAAGCGGTCGGGATGACCGAGGACTACTTCGCCGGAGCCGTCGCCGAGCGCTACGACGCGACGCTCGGCGAGCGAGGAGACCCTGCAGTCGTCGCCGCAACCGTCGAGTTCCTCGCCGATCTCGCGGGCGACGGTGCGGCCCTCGAACTCGGGATCGGCACGGGTCGCATCGCGCTGCCGCTCGTGGCGCGCGGCGTTCGCGTTCACGGCATCGACCTCTCGCCCGACATGGTCGCGCAACTCAGGGCGAAGCCGGGCGGCGAGGACATCCCCGTCACCATCGGCGACTTCGCCTCGGCACGCACGGGTGAGGCCTTCTCGCTCGCGTACCTCGTCTTCAACACGATCAACAACCTGACGACACAGGACGGGCAGGTCGCGTGCTTCGAGAATGTCGCCGCACAGCTCGCGCCCGGCGGCTGCTTCGTCGTCGAGGTCGGTGTTCCAGGTGCGAGCGGGCTCTTTGTCTTCGACCTGAGCGACACGCACGCCGGGGTCGACGAGTACGACGCGGCGACGCAACGGCTTGTCAGCCATCACTTCACGCTCGTCGACGACCGCTGGGAGCGGCTGTCGATGCCGTTCCGCTCGGTGTCGCCGTCCGAGCTCGACCTGATGGCCGGCCTCGCGGACATGCGCTTGCGCGAACGGTGGAGCGGCTGGAATCGCGAGCCGTTCACGGGCGAGAGCAGCAAACACGTCTCGGTCTGGGAGAAGCCATGAGCGCCGAGCAGCGCAGGCGCAGAGTCGAGGTCGCCTACGACGAGCTCGGTTCGCGCTTCGGCGAGTGGACGGCGAAGATCGAGGCCGACCCATCGGAGCGCTTCCTTCGCGAGCTGTCGGATCGGCTACGGCCGGGCGATCACACATTCAGGCCGGGAGCCCGGGCTCGCTGAGGCCCCGGCGGCGGCTGTTGTAGACTGACCGCAGTCTGAAGGCGACGCAGCCTCAGGCGCCGCGGGCGCCTGGGGCTTTCGTGTTTTTCAAGGGAGGTTCGGCATGGCGCAGGTCGAGAGCAGGGCAAGAGCGACGAGCGATCCGGAGGCGAGGCGAGAGGCGCTCAAACGGCTGCAGGAGGAAAACGTCGACTTCCTGCTCCTCTGGTTTACGGACATCGAGGGGCATCTCAAGAGCTTCGCGGTCACGCCGAGCGAGGTCGAGGAGGCGCTCAACGACGGGATGGGCTTCGACGGCTCGTCGATCACCGGCTTCAACGCGATCGAGGAGTCCGACATGGTCGCGATTCCGGACCCGGCCACGTTCCAGCTGATGCCCGCGCGCGAGGGCGAGATGAAGATGGCGCGCATGATCTGCGACATCGTCACGCCCGACGGCAAGCCCTACGAGGGTGACCCGCGCTATGTCCTGCGGCGCGCGCTCGAGCGCATGCGCACGCTCGGCTTCGACACCTTCAACGTCGGCCCTGAGCTCGAGTACTTCCTGTTCGAGAACGACAAGGGCACGGAGACACTCGACGAGGGCGGGTACTTCGCGATGACGACTCTGGACGCCGCCCCGGGTCTGCGCCAGGAGCCCGATCGAGTACGTGCATCACGAGGTCGGCCCCTCGCAGCACGAGATCGACATGCGCTTCGCACCGGCGCTCGAGATGGCAGACCACACGGTCACCTACCGCCTGATCGTCAAGGAGATCGCGAAAAAGGCCGGCTACCACGCGACTTTCATGCCGAAGCCGATCTTCGGCGAGAACGGCTCGGGCATGCACACGCACCAGTCGCTCTTCACCGACGGGCGCAACGCCTTCTTCGACGGAGACGACCAGTGGCACCTCTCGGCCGCCGGCAAGGCGTTCATTGCCGGCCAGCTCCGGCACGCGCGCGAGATCGCCGCGATCTTCGCGCAGTGGGTCAACTCCTACAAGCGGCTCGTCCCGGGCTACGAGGCGCCGGTCTACGTGGCCTGGTCGCAGCGGAATCGCTCGGCGTTGATCCGGATCCCGTTGTACAAGCCCGGCTCCGAGCAAGCGACGCGCGCGGAGATCCGCTGTCCCGACCCGGCCTGCAACCCCTACCTGACGTTCGCGACGCTACTGCACGCCGGTCTCGAGGGAATCGAGCAGGGCTACGAGCTGCCGGAGCCGATGGAGACGAACCTCTACCACCTGACTCCGGAGCAGCGCCGCGAGCGAGGCATCGTCTCGCTGCCGGAGACACTCGGCGAGGCGATCGACGCCCTGGCGGAGTCCGACCTTGCCCGCAAGGCGCTCGGCCCTCATATCTTCGACCGCTATATCGAGCTGAAGCGCAAGGAATGGGACGAATACCGGGTCCAGCTGACCGGCTGGGAGCTCGATCGATATTTGTCAGTCCTCTAGCGCGGAGACGCGAAAAGAGGGAAGATTGCAGGGCTTCGCCGCTGCGGCTGGCGAAGTCAACTGACGGCCGATCGCGAGGTGCTGAATTCGCACCTCGCGGTCGTTAAGGCGTCGCTCGCGATGCGACCTGGAGGCCGTGGCGGCTTTGCCGCCGCGGCCGTCTAAACCCGGCCGATAGATCAAGGCCGACTCAGTTCGCAAGTCACCCTCGTATTTGGCCGGGAGTTGAAAGCCGTCGCTCGCATCCGCAGCTGCGGGGTACGTGCGAGGGCGGCGGTTACGACTTAAAGAAAGCTCTTGAGCGAGTCGCGCCCAACACGGAGGCCGATCACGCCGGTTGCGTCGTCGACGTCCTCGATCGCCTCGGCCGGCACAACGCGGCGCCGGCGGGCGAGGAACCCCGAGCGGACTGCAAGCGCATCCGGCACGTCGGGGGCGGTGCCGTACATCGGACACTCGACCCGGCCGACAACCCGACCCTCGTGATCGGCAACGAGAAATCCGTTCAGCCAGCGAAGGTCAGTAGCGGCGACGGCCATCCCAAGCCAACCTATCGGTGTCCTTTAAAGGGAAACTGTGACAGCTGTAATTGTTTTGTTAACAGCGGGGTGGGTTCGAACTACGAGATTCGCCGGGGCTCGGATCCCGACAATTACTGAGCGCCTGAGCTAGCCGCCCGGCTTCGCCGACATCGCGAACCAGGCGACCGCGAGCGCGACGAGCAGGATCGAGGCGAGCCACGGAACGGCGACCGCGCTGCGGGACTTCGGGCTGCGCGTGAACCAGGCGAGGATCACCATTACGATCACGAGGAGCGCTCCCGGCTCGGTGACGATGAAGCCGACGCCGACCCAGTCAGGCTCGTTATGTCCGCCCGGAAACTCCTTGTCGAGGATCCACAGTGCTGTTCCGCGCATCAGGATGAACGCCGGGACGAGCACGACGAGACCGACCCAGAAGGCGAGGCCGCGGAGCCACACCGAGCGGTCGGGATCCCCGCGCTGGCCGGCGAAGCCCAGCAGGGCGACGGTTGCTGTCGCGCCGAACGTCAGGGTCGCCCCCAGCACGTGGAGGAAGAGCGGCAGGTTCCAGGAGTCGGGGCGGATGAGCGCGAGCACCATCAGGCGCCCGGCTTCCAGATCATGAGCCCGAGGACGGCAAAAGCCGTCAGCCCGCTTGCGTAGCTGATCACCAGTGCCAGGGGGTTCAGGAGGCGCGCCCGCAACTCCGGGCTCGGGGCGTCGCCCTCGGTCGCCAGACGCTGCGCGAGCTCGCCGGTCTGCCGCTGGTACTTGCCGTCGATGTTGCCGAGCGCGCTCCCCACCACCCAGAGCACGATCGCGGCCACGATCCAGGTCTGGCCGTAGCCGTAGCCGACGTTGTGGACCAGCCAGAGCCCGATGACGAGCGTCAGGAGCAGGCCGGCTCCGATCAGCGGGACCGCGAAACGGATCAACCCGTACAGCGCCGCCACCTCGCTCGGCCGTCGGTCCTTGACGATCGCGGCGAGATTCAGGATTCCGGCGACGACGATGCCGCCGATCAGGAAGAACGCGCCGGTGACGTGGAAGAAGAGCAGCCACTGATAGAGGCTCATGGGAGCGGGAGACTAACGCCCCTACAATCGGTGCGATGGACGCTCCCGCCCGACACCTTCGTCTGCTGACCGAGACGATCGCCGCTGTCAACTCGACGCTCGACCTCGAGGAGGTGCTCGGTCTCGTCGCACGGAAGGTCGCCGAGGCGCTCGAGGCAGACGCCTGCTTCGTCTATCTCTACGACGCGCGGGCGGACGAGCTCGTGTTGCGCGCCACGCATGGCACCCGGGTCGAGGAGATGACCCGCCGGCCGAAAATGCGCCCAGGTGAAGGGATCACCGGCAGCGCCGCGGCGGAGCGCACGCCGATCATGATCGCGGCCGAGGCGCATCTCGACCCGCGGTTCAAGAGCTTCTCCAACCTGCCCGAGGACGAGTACGAGTCGATCCTTGCGGTGCCGATCCTCGCGCGCGAGAAGCTGGCGGGTGCACTGAACGTTCGGACACGCCGACCGCGCGAGTTCACGGACGCGGAGGTCGAGCTTCTCGTCGCGATCG
>VAXY01000251.1 GCA_005885085.1 Actinomycetota bacterium
TGGGCTCGGTGATCGCCGTGCACACCTAGCGGATCCTGCCGTTCGCGGTCGTGATCTTCCTCGCCGGCCTCGCCTCGATCCCGAAGGAGGTGGACGACGCGGCGGCGATCGACGGCGCGACGGGCTTCCGGAAGTTCTGGTCGGTGACGCTGCCGCTGCAGCTGCCGATCGCGACCGTGGCGTTGCTGTTCGGGATCGTCTTCACCGCGACGGACATGGCCGTCGTGTACATCCTCACGCAGGGCGGGCCGCCGCCGTCGTTCAGCACGGAGATGGTGACGACCTGGGCCTACAAGACCGGCGTCGAGTCCGGCTCGCTCGGGCCCGGGGCGGCGATCTCGCTCTTCCTGTTACCCGTGCTCGCCGTCGTCAGCATCGCGATGCTGCTCTTCGCACGCCGGAGTGAGGTCGCGTGAGCGCCGCCTTCCGCGAGAAGGGACTGTCGTACCTGGTCGTGGGCCCGTTCGCGATCGTGCTTGCGTTCCCGTTCTACGTGATGGTGATCACGGCGTTCAAGAACCAGACCGAGTTCTACAACCCGGGCATCACGCCGTACTGGTTCGGCAAGCACAGCCCGACGTTGAACAACGTCCGCTTCCTCTTCCACCAGACGGACTACACACGCTGGCTGGCGAACACCGCGATCGTCGGCGTCTGCGTCGTCGGCATCACCCTCGTATTGGCGCTTCCTGCCGGCTACGCGCTCGCGCGGCTCGCGGGCCGCGTCGGCCAGAGCCTCGGCGTCGGGATCTTCCTCACGTATCTGGTGCCGCCGACGCTGCTCTTCATCCCGTTCTTCTGGGTGATCAACCAGGTGCACCTGCAGAACTCGATCTGGTCGCTGGTGCTGGTGTACCCGTCGTTCACCGTCCCGTTTGCGACCTGGCTCCTGATGGGCTTCTTCAAGACGATTCCCGCGGAGCTCGAGGACGCCGCGCGGGTCGACGGCGCCTCGCGCATCGGAACGCTGCTGCGGGTGGTCTTCCCGATCTCGCTGCCGGGGGTGCTGACCGTGGTGATCTTCTCGTTCTCGCTCGTCGTGAACGAGTTCGTCTACGCCTTCACGTTCATCTCCCCGTCCCAGCACGCGATGCTGTCGCCGGGCGTCTACACGAATCTCATTCGCGGCGACCTGCCGGAGTGGGGCGCGATCATGGTCGCCGCGCTGATCCCGAGCATTCCGCTCGCGCTCCTCTACAACACGTTTCTCGATCGGTTCATTGCGGGATTTACCGGTGGGGCATTCCGCTAGGAGAAGCGGAGAAAGGAGGGTCGATGGCAAGTTCCGACGATCCGAGTCATCGCGAAGGGAGGTATGACCGACGCGAGTTGCTTCGGCGTGCAGGCGCCGGGGCGGTCGCGGTCGGCGCCGCCGGCTCGGGCTTCGGCCAGGCGTTCTACGGACCGCTGAGGTTCAAGGGGCGCTGGCTCAAGGGCGATCTGACGTTGATCACGTGGGCGCACTTCGTCCCGGCGTTCGATACCTGGTTCGACAACACGTGGGCTCCGCACTGGGGGCAGCAGAACGACGTCCAGGTGAAGGTCGACCACATCCTCAACACGCTGCTGCCCGCACGTGCCCAGGCGGAGGTGGCCGCGAAGAGCGGACACGACATCTTCTTCGACCTGGCGCCCCGTCCGCAGTACGAGGACGACGTGATCAATCACAACGAGATCGTGCAGGAGGTCCAGCGCAAGGTCGGGAAGATCGGCCGGATCGCGCACAAGTCGACGTACAACCCGAAGACGAAGAAGTACTTCCACTTCTCCGACAACTACGTTCCCGATCCGGTCGTCTGGCGCCACGACATCTGGAGCGGGATCGGCTCGTCACCGTACACGTGGGACAGCATCCGCACGGCGGCGCCGAAGCTGAAGGCCGCCGGCCACCCGATCGGCATCGGGCAGTCGGCGGAGCTCGACTCGAACATGGCGCTGTCCGGGTTCTTGATGTGCTTCGGGAGCTTCGCTCAGAACGAGCACCATCAGGTCATGATCAAGAACAAGCACACGGTCGAGGCGCTGAAGTTCATGGCCGACATCTACCAGCGCGGTGAGACCGACGAGATCTTCGGGTGGGACCCGTCGGGCAACAACAACTTCCTCTACTCCGGCAAGGGCTCGTTGATCCTGAACGCCATCTCGGCGACGCGCACGCCGGAGGACAAGGGGCTTCCGTTTGCGAACGATCTGTGGATCTGGCCGATCCCGAAGGGTCCCCGCGGTCGGCTGGGCTACGAGCACGTGATGGGCTGCTGGTGGATCTGGAAGTTCGCCCAGAACAAGCCCGCGGCGAAGAAGTTCCTCGCCGACCTCGAGATCAACTACAAGGACGCGTTCCTGGCCTCGAAGTTCTACAACTTCCCGAGCTTCCCGGGGGCGTTCCCGTTCAAGCAGATCCGCAAGGCCGTGGCGCAAGACAAGCACAAGCCGCTCGGCAAGTACGGCGTCCTCACGACGATCGCGCAGAAATACACCACGAACCCGGGCCATCCCGGCTACGCCAATGCGGCGTTTGGCGAGATGTTCAGCAAGTTCGTGATCCCGCAGATGTTCGCTCAGGTGTCGCAGAAGAAGATGAGCGCCCAGG
>VAXY01000255.1 GCA_005885085.1 Actinomycetota bacterium
GTTCGGTGAACCTCGACCAGCGCGTCGGTATCGGCGACGATCCGAGCGTCTTCGACTTCTTCGACGCGCACGTCGCCCGTGCCGGCGAGCACGACCGCTTTCATGCCGGCTGCTCGATCTCGACGAGATAGCCGTCGGGGTCGACGCAGAAGAAGCGGCACCCGCCCCAGGGCGGCTCGTACGGCTCGGCCAGGAAGGGAAGGCCCTCGGCTGCGAGCGAGTCGTGGACGGCGCGCGCATCCTCCACCTCGAGCACGATCACGACGTTCGCCTGCGACGGATCCTGCGGGGCGACCATGTTCACGCCGGGACGGTCCTCGGCCGGATGGCCTTGCTCGGCGAGCGACAGCCGCGCACCCGCGGCGATGAGCGTCGCGTAGGGCGGGTCGTCGTAGGTCGCGACGACTTCGAGCCCGAGCCGGTCGCGGTAGAAGGAAAGCGAGGCCGCGAAGTCGGAGACCGCGAGGATCGCCCCCGCGCGCATGGCCGGGACTGGCGCCATCAGTTGTGGGTCATGCCTGCATCGGCGACGAGGAGCTGCCCGGTCACCCAACTCGCCTCCTCCGAAGCGAGGAACGCCACCGACGGTGCGATGTCGTCTGCCACGCCCCGCCGCGGGATGCATTGCAGCATCTGGACGAACTCGAACGCTTCCGCGTGCGGGCTCGCCAGCACGCCCTCGGTCTCGGTCAGCCCGGGAGCGACCGAGTTGACCGTGATCCCGTACTTGCCGAGTTCGCGCGCGGCTGCCCGCGTGAACGCCCAGACGCCTCCCTTCGACGCCACGTAGTGGGCGAGATTCGGCGTGCCGGCGAGGATGACGTTCGAGGCGACGTTCACGATCCGGCCGTAGCCGGCGTCGCGCATCGGCTTCTCGACCGCCTTGATCGTCAGGAAGACGCCGTCGAGGTTGACCGACATGATCCGGCGCCACTCCTCGAACGTGATCTCGTCCCATGCCGTGAAGGGGACGATTGCCGCGACATTGGCGAGCACGTCCACCTTGCCGTGCCGCGAGAGCGTCTCGTCGACCATGCGCCGGACGTCGTCGGAGCTCGAGACGTCCGCCTGCACCGCGGTTCCTTCCACTTCCGCAGCGGTTCGCTCGGCTCCTTCGCCGTTCAGGTCGACCGCGACGACCTTCGCGCCTTCGCCGGCAAGCTTGGTGGCGACGGCCTTGCCGATTCCCTGAGCCGCGCCGGTGACGATCGCGACGCGATCCTGCAGCTTCATCTCTTCGCCCTCCTAACCTTCGTAGAACTCCGGGGCGTGCTTGTAGCCGTTCCAGGCGTCCATGTCGTGCGAGAAGAAGATGTCGGCCTCGTGCTCGGCGGCCACCTGCTTCACGCGCTCGATCGACGCCACGCCGGCGACCGGGTCGTAGTGGAAGCCCGGCTGCACGCCCTTCTCGAGCGCCTCGGCCGTGTAGACGACGTCGAACGCGAAGACCTTCGGCCGGCCCGATTCGGGCGTCACGAGCAGTGAGTAATGCCCGATCGTGTGGCCCGGCGTCTCGAAGAGCAGCAGGCCGCGCGCGACCTCGGTGTCGCCGGAGATCGTCCGGAAGCTCGCGCCGTCGTAGTCCCACGAGCGGTCGGAGTAGCCGAAGCGCTCGAACGGCTGACAGTTCCGCGCCTGCTCGAGCTCCTGCTCGTGCACGACGACTGTGGCCTCGTTCAGGTGCTTGTTGCCCCCGACGTGGTCGAAGTGGAGATGGGAGTTGACGAGCGTCTTGATGTCGCCGGGCTCGTACCCGCAGGCGCGAAGCTGAGCAGGGATCGTCTGCTCGGGCGTCTGCTCGGGCAACTCGAACGGGAGCACCGCGTTCGTGTGATCGAGGTCGAACCCCGTGTCGAAGACGAAGAGTCCGTCGTCGTGCTCGATCAGAAGGCCGTAGGAGGGAATCCGCACCGGCGTCCCACCGCCGATGTTCCACATCAGCTGGGCGTGGTCGATCACGATCGATCCGTTGTCGAGCAGGTAGATCCTCATCCCGCCCTCCTAGGAAAGAGCCTTGCGGACGGCGACAAGCTTGCGTGCGCGTTCGCCTCGGAGCGCGTCGATCCGTTCCGGCGTGTACGCGTATAGCCCCGCACCGGTCTTCATCCCGAGCTTCCCCTCGGCGGTCCGGTCGGTGATCGTCTTCGAGACCTCCGCCGAGTTGCAGAGGTCTCGGTTCAGGTAGCCGCCGACTGCCGCGTAGATGTCGAGCCCCGCCATGTCGAGCAGCTCCATCGGGCCGATGACGGCGAGCTTGTAGCCGATCCCCCAGCGCACGCAGCGGTCGATGCCGTCGGCGTCGATGATTCCGCGGTCGACGAGGTCGACGGCCTCGCGCATGATCGCGTACAGGATCCTGTTCTCGACG
>VAXY01000247.1 GCA_005885085.1 Actinomycetota bacterium
AGTTGCGCGATCACTTCACGCGCGGAGCCGAGCGGATCCTCGAGTTGCGCGAGCTGCTCCACCAGGCGTGTGCGGGCCTCGAAGAGCTCCGCGAGCTCGTCGGCGGTCAGTGGTCCGGACGGTGGCATTGGTGGATGCCTCGGTCGCGAGCACCAAGCGATGCAAGGACGCAGGGAGGGCTTGGGCTAGAGAGCCCAATCCCGACTGAGGACGCGGCAGCGCGCCGTGTGCTCGCGGGCGAGGCGCCGCCAAATGTCGCCGTGCGGGCCACTAACTGCCGCGGTAGGTCGTGCACGAGTAGGACGAGATGAGCAGCGGGACGTGGTAATGGCCGTCTTCGAGCGCGACCTCGATGCCGACACCCTTGAAGAAGGGCGAGTCGGGACGGAACAGGAGGCGGTACGTGCCGGGCTCGAGGCCCGTGGCGAGCGGTGCGATGCGGCCGTCATCGTCCGTCTCGCCCGCCGTCAGCAGTTGCTCTTGCCACAGCTCCACGCGCACACCGGCGGCGGGGCGGCCGCGCTCGACGTCGAGCACATGGGTGGAGAGAGAGACGCTCACGAGGCGAATCTTTCCGCCTGGCAGCGCTGCTCGCGTGCGATCTCGTCCTCGTCGCCGCGGACGAGCCGGCCGTCGCGCACGATCTCCTCGCCGCCGACATACAGCCGGTCGACCCGGTGTGGCCCCGCGAAGACGAGGCCGGCCACCGGATCGGACGCACCGCCGAGCTCGAGCCCGTCGGTGCGCCACACGGCGAAGTCCGCACGTTTTCCCGGCGAGAGCTCTCCGATGTCGCCGCGGCGAAGCACGGCGGCGCCACCGCGCGTGCCGAGCCTGAGCGCGTCGCGTGCGGTCAGCGCCTTCGGCCCGCCGCGCGCTCGCGCGACGAGCAGGGACTGCTTGACCTCGAGGAACAGGTCTCCGCGTTCGTTCGACGCCGAGCCGTCGACCCCGAGCCCCAGGCGCACACCGGCGTCGAGCAACCCGCGCACAGGCGCCAGACCGGCGCCGAGCCGCATGTTCGAGCTCGGACAGTGCGCGACGCCGACGTCGTGCCGGCCGAACTTCGCCACGTCTTCGTCGGACAGATGCACGCAGTGCGCGCACCACACGTCCTCGGCGAGCCAGCCGAGCTCCTCCACGTACTCCACCGGCGTACAGCCGAACGTCTCCTGTGCGAACTCCGCCTCCTCCACCGTCTCGGCCAGATGCGTGTGGAGCTGCAGGCCGAGCCGCCGCGCGAGCTCCGCCGACTCGCGCATCAGCTCCTTCGTGACCGAGAACGGCGAGCACGGCGCGACGGCGATCTCGACCTGTGCGCCGTCGGCGAGCGCCGCCGCAGCTTCGGTCGCCGCGAGCACGTCGTCGCGGTCCTCGACGATCGAGTCCGGTGGCAGGCCGCCGTCGGACTCGCCGAGATCCATCGAGCCGCGCGACGCGACGATCCGCATGCCGAGCTCGCGCGCCGCTCGGATCTCCGCCTCGAGCAGCCCCTTCCGCCCGGGCGGGAAGAGGTAGTGGTGGTCGAAGACCGTCGTGCAGCCCGAGAGCGCGAGCTCCGCCAGGCCGGCGCGCGCTGCCGCGTACTCGGCCTCCTCGTCGATCGCCGCCCACACGGGATAGAGCGCCCGCAGCCAGCCGAACAGGTTCTCCTGCTGCGCGCGTGCGCGGGTCAGGTTCTGCCAGAGATGGTGGTGAGTGTTCACGAGCCCAGGCGTGACGACAGTGCCGCCGAGGTCGTGCAGATGGTCCGTGTCGGGACGGTTGCCGGAACCGACGGCGGTGACGTATCCGTCGTCGACCTGGATCCAGCCGCCTGGATGCTCCGCACCCTCGTCGTCCATCGTGACGACGTGCGCGTTGACGAAGAGCGTGCTCACACCTGCAGTGGGACGATCTCGAAGCGGTCGACGTCGACGAGGCCGCGGTCGGTGATCTTCAGGCTCGGGATCACCGAGAGCCCGAGGAAGGACAGCGTCAGGAACGGCGTCGCGCCCGACCAGCCGACCGCTCGCGCTGCGTCGTTGCAGGCGAGGCTCAACCGGATCACGTCCGCCAACGGCGCGTCGGCGAGCAGGCCCGCGACCGGGAGCGGCAGCTCCGCCTTGATCTCTCCGCCGTCGACGACGACGATGCCGCCCCCGAGCTCGCCGAGGTGCATGACGGCCTGGGCCATGTCCTCCTCCTTCATCCCGATGACGATGATGTTGTGCGCATCGTGTGCGACGGTCGACGCCAGCGCGCCGCGCTGCAGGCCGGACCCGCGCACGAATCCGAGCCCGATCCGGCCCGTCCCGAGGTGGCGCTCGATGACCGCGATCGTCGCGAGGTCGTCTTCGGGCTCTTCCTCCAAGAGCTTCGTGACGACCTGATCGGGCACGAGACCGA
>VAXY01000256.1 GCA_005885085.1 Actinomycetota bacterium
AGCGTTTCGAGCGCGACCTTGTCACTGGCTCCCTCGACGAGTACGACGGCACGCACGTCCACCGGGCGATCGTAGTTGTCTCCCCTCGCGGCCCTCAGCGGCGACTGAATCCGCGCCGTCGCTCAACTCCTCTGACGCTCGGGAGGAACCGGCGTCATCCGCTCTCGTCGGAGAAGTCCCACGCGCGCAGCCGGCCTGGTTCGAGCCTGACCACGACGTCGTCGGACATCTGCTCGACGTACGCGGCACCGCCCTCCCCGCCGAGATAGCGCGTCGCGACCAAGAGAGCGGTTTCCTGAACTCTCTCGCTGCGCAGCTGCGCCTCGCCGCTCACCTCGATGCCGCGATACGGGGGCTCCTGCTCGTAGACGACGATGCTTGCCCGCGGGTTCCGGCGGAGGTGGCGCGTCTTGATGCCGCCGCTGCCGGTAACGACATCGAAGCCGCCGTCGCGCCACTGGTGCCAGACGGGAGAGAGGAGGACGCTCCCGTCGCGGCGATACGTCGCGAGCACGGCGACGAGCGGCAGCTCGAGGAGATCGCCGAGATCGTCGGGTCCAAGATCCTTCCGCACCGGCAGGTGCGGACGCTACCTAGCTGGGATTGTCAGCGCGCAGCGGCGGCGATCGCCTCGTGCGCCGCCCCGAACTGCTCGCGTGTCAGGCGGATGTACGAATGACGTCCGAGGCTGCGCGGAAACACCCCGGCCGCCTCGACCGGCGGCGCCTTGGCGAGACTCCCGACCACGAGCAGAGGGTGGATGGCAAATCGCCAGCGCCAGCGGTCGCGGGCCGGATCGTTCTCCGGATCGCCGGTCACCTTCACCACGGCGAAGATGTTCTGCCAGCCGGACGCGTAGCAGACCGCGAGATCGCCCTTCTGCACGCTCGGCCGCCTCGTCGAGGAATGCGCGCGGAGTGCCGACGCGTCCACGCGGTCCGGCAGGAGCCGGCCCGCCGAGCCGCGAACGAGCAGCCAGTGCTGCGACATCGAGGTTTCTTAACAGGGCCGGGGTACGCTCGGGCAATCCGTACGTCTGTCGTTCTCGGGGCTGTTCTGGGGGCCCTCGCAGTCGTTTCCGGCTGCGGCGGTTCCTCCCAACCGCAGGCCGAGCCGCCCGCCGCCGGCTCGACCACCGTCACCGCTCCCGCGACGACGACCACCGGGACCGATCCGATGGCGGGCGCCGGCACGTCGATCGTCGTCGGGTCCACCTCGGCGAAGGGGACGGCGCTCCTGGAGCGGGTGGCGGTCGGCCGGCACGAGGGCTACGACCGTGTCGTCTTCCAGTTCCGCGGCGACGGTGTTCCGGGCTACCACGTGGAGTACGTCGCGCCGCCGTTCGCGGAGGACGGTTCTGGCGACCCGATCACCATCGACGGCAAGGCGTTCGTCGCCGTCCGGATGGAGCCCGCGTCGGGCTTCGACCTGAACACCGGAGAGGGTGAGCTCGTCTACAAGGGGCCGAAGCGCATCGAAGGAGCGACCGCGGGAACGTCTGTGGTGCAGGAGCTCGTCCGCACGGGCGACTTCGAAGCAGTGCTGGGCTGGGTGATCGGGCTGGAGGAGAAGGTCGACTTCCGCGTCACGACCGCCACCTCGCCGCCGCGCTTGATCGTCGACTTCCGGAACCGCTGATCCAGCGTTACGGTTGCGTTCGTGGCCGACCGCGAACAGATCCTCGGCCGGATCCGCACGATCTGTCTCGAGTTGCCCGAGACGAGCGAACGGCTCAGCCACGGCGCTCCGACGTTCTTCGTCCGCGGCAAGCGAGCCTTTCTGATGGTGCTGACGAATCACCACGGCGACGGCCGCTTCGCGCTCTGGTGCGCGGCGCCGGAGGGGATCCAGCAGGCGCTGGTGGACGCCGATCCTGAGCGCTTCTTCGTGCCGCCGTACGTCGGTCACCGCGGCTGGCTCGGCATGCGCCTCGATCGTGCCCTCGACTGGGACGAACTGGCAGGCATCGCCGAGGACGCCTACGCGGAGGTGGCGCCGGCCCAGCTATTGAACGCGGCGCGCGAGCACGACAGAATCCGCGAACCCTAGTTAGGAGGCGCTAACTGTGGCCGATTACTCGGCGCACGAGAACG
>VAXY01000257.1 GCA_005885085.1 Actinomycetota bacterium
CTCGTGCGGCAGGGTGTCGCCTACCAGGTGATCGGCGGTCCGCGCTTCTACGAGCGTGCGGAGATCAAGGACGCGATCGCCTATCTGCAGGCGATCGACAACCCGTACGACGCCGTCTCGCTGACCCGCATCGCGAACCGCCCCCGCCGCGGGATCGGCGACGCGAGCCTCGCCCGGCTGCAGGCCTGGGCCGACGCGCAGGGCCGCTCGCTCTGGGAGGCGATGGAGTTCGCCGAGGAGGCCGGAGTGGGGGCGGCTCCGCTCAGGGCGGTCCAGAACTTCCATACGGTGATGCAGTCGCTGCAATCGGGTGCGCTCGAGCTCCCCGTCGCGGAGCTCGTCGAGCGCACGCTCGAGCGCAGCGGCTACCTCGAAGCGCTCGAAGCCGAGCGCACGATCGAGGCGCAGGGTCGCGTCGAGAACCTGCAGGAGCTCGTCGGCGTCGCGCGCGAGTACCAGGAGAACGCGGACGAGCCGTCGCTCTCACACTTCCTGCAGGAGATCTCGCTCTACTCGGATCAGGACGCGATCCGCGAGCAGGAGAGCCTCGTCACGCTGATGACGCTGCACAACGCCAAGGGCCTCGAGTTCCGCGCCGTCTACCTGATCGGGATGGAGGAGGGCATCTTTCCGCACGCCCGCTCGATCGAGGAGCAGGGGATCGAGGAGGAGCGCCGGCTCTGTTACGTCGGCATGACGCGCGCGAGGGAGCTGCTGACGCTGACGCATGCCTCGTCGCGCTCGCTCTGGGGCTCGCGCGGGTACAACCTGCCGTCGCGGTTCCTCGACGAGCTGCCAGGGAGCGTCGAGCGCGAACGGCTGCGCCCGGCTTCGTGGTCCTCGTACGGCGCGCAAGGGGTTGCGCCGCGCGAGGACGTCCCGTCATTGTCGACAGGCGACTCGGTGCGGCACGGCACGCTCGGAGAGGGTGTCGTGACGCAGATCGAGGCCGGCGGAGTCGTCACCGTCCGCTTCGCGGACGGCAGCGAACGGCGGCTGATGCTGGACTACGCGCCCCTCGAGCGCATTTCCTAGGGTCGCCGCGGTGGCGATCGAGATCCGAAATCCGTCGGAGGACGAATGGCGCGCCGCGATGTTGATGACGTCGTCGGTGTTCGGCGACGAGCCGAACGACGACGAGCTCGAGCGTCACCGCAAGATGCTCGTGCGCGAGCGCTTCTACGCTGCCTACGACGGCGACGTGCCGGTCGGCACCGCGGCGGATTTCCCGTTCAGGCTGACTGTGCCGGGCGGCGAGCTCGCCGCCGGCGGCGTCACGTGGGTCGCCGTGCTGCCGAGCCACCGTAGGCAAGGCGTGCTCACAAAGCTGATGCGCAGGGAACTCGACGACCTGCACGAGCGAGGCGATCCGCTGGCGGTGCTGTGGGCGTCCGAGGCTGCGATCTACGGACGCTTCGGCTACGGGATGGCGGCACCGCACTTCGACATGGACGCCGATCGCTCCCGCTTCGCGCTGCGCGACGATCCGGGACCACGCGGCAAGGTGCGCATGGTCTCGCTCGGCCAGGCGGTCGAGCCCTGCATGGAGGTGTACGAGCGCGTACGCCCGACGGTGCCCGGTTTCGTCGGCAGGAACCGCGAGTGGTGGGAGACGGGCCGCCTCGCCGATCCCGAGCAGTGGCGGCGCGGCGCCAGCCCGAAGTACGTCGCGGTGATCGAGCTCGACGGCGAGCCGTCGGCGTATGCGATCTACCGGGTCAAGTCCGAGTGGGAAAGTGGCTTTCCGAAGGGGCACGTGAGGGTGGTGGAGGGGCTCGCGGCGACGGCGGCCGCCGAGCGCGAGCTCTGGCGCTTCCTCTTCGGCATCGACCTCACCGTCCGTGTCGAAAGCCGGCTCGATCCGGCGTCGCCGCTGTTCCTGATGGTCGTCGACGCGCGCAGCCTGCAGCTCCGCGCGTCGGAAGGGCTCTGGCTCAGGCTCGTCGACGTCGGTGCGGCGCTGGAAGGCCGCTCCTACGCCTCGGACGACGAGGTCGTCGTCGAGCTGCGTGACGCCATTTGCCCCTGGAACGCAGGCCGGTGGCGCCTTGGTCGCGACGCCGCGCGCACCGCCGAGCCGGCCGAGCTCGAGCTGGACGTGTCCGACCTGGCCTGCGTGTACCTTGGCGCCTTCGATTTCAGCCGGCTGGCAGCGGCCGAGCGGGTGCGCGAGCTGAAACAGGGCGCGCTCGCCAGCGCCGATGCCTTGTTCCGCACACCCCGCCCACCGTATTGCCCGGAGGACTTCTGACGGCTTTCGACGTTCGCACGGTCAAAAATCTCGACGAGTTCACATCCGCGGTTTTCGCGATCGGCCAGTACTTCGGGATGACTCCCACCGAGGAGCGCATGCAGCGCTTCCTCGACCAGATCACGCTCGAGCGTATGCACGCCGCGTGGTCGGACGGTGCCATCGTCGGCGGGGCTGCGGCCTTCACCTTCAACGTCACGGTTCCCGGCGGAGATCTGCCGACGGCCGGTGTCAGCGTCGTCGGCGTGTATCCGACGCACCGCCGCCGCGGGGTGTTACGGGCGCTGATGCGTGCGCAGCTCGACGACGCACACGACCGCGGCGAGGCGCTCGCCGCGCTCTGGGCCTCGGAGGAGTCGATCTACGGGCGCTTCGGCTACGGGCTGTCCTCCTTCTGTGGCGAGATCAACCTCGCTCACGAGCACACGGCGCTCGCGCACCTGTCGGAGCCGGCCGGGACGATGCGCTTCCTCGAGCCCGAGGAGGCGCTCGACGCGATCCCGCCGGTGTTCGAACGCATCCG
>VAXY01000045.1 GCA_005885085.1 Actinomycetota bacterium
TCTGGTGCGGCTGCCTCGTCCCGGCGGACGCAAGCTCTTCCCGAGTCACCGCTTCCGGGGTTGGCATCACGCCGGCGGCGTTCCGACCTGGGCTCAGCTGTTGGCGGCCGGGGTGCTGCTCGGACTGTTTCTCGCTCCGTCCTCGCGCACGGCGAAGGTCGGCGCCAACAGCGCAGGCTCCGGGACCACCCGCAGCCGAACCTCGTCCGGAACATCGTACTTCCGAAAGAGCACATAGCCGGCGAGGGCGATCAGGCCCCCGACCGGAGCGACCAGGCGCACGCCGAGGGTGTCAACTCGCGCCGCGCGCTTCGATGTCCGACGGCGCTGGCTAGCGGAGCGCGCGAATCTCTGAGGCACGACCGTTCGCCCCCGAGCACATGGCTCAAAGTCAGGTCAAGCTGCTGGATTAGGGTGGCGGTGCGGACCGCCGGACGAGGGCCTGCCGACCTTCCTGCTTGCACAACAAGGCTGCGCCTCGGAGACTTAGGGCGTGCTTCGCGTGAAACCCGTTCTGCGCGTAGTGGCGATGTCAACCGTGGCGGTTGCGACGGTCGCCGCGTTCGCTGGCCTCGCCCCCGTCGCGACCGTGATTAGGGGCGACGACCTCGATGGCCGAGTAGTCGTCGGCGCGGGAGCGGAGCCGCAGGCAGTCGAACAGGCCTGCACTGCCGCACAGAAGGACCACCGACAGGCCACACTGGCGGCTTACCGGAAGGGGATGGACGCTCAGCGGAGGGCGTATTTCCGGACACACAGACGCCTGAAGCTGCGGCGCTCGTTCGTGCAGCGACAGCATGCGCGGCTAAAGCAGCTGGAGCGAGCCGCCGCCTGCACGGTTTCGGGGCAGCTCGTCGCGGCCCCCCCGTTGCGCTTCATCTTCCACTCGGGCTCCGACCAAGTGCGCGCGGCCGCGCTCGGATTCAACCTGCTCGACGTAGACTCGAAATCGTTAGCCGATGCGCTCCCGGCGGGAACGCGGGGCTCGTACTGGCTCGGCGACTACATCAACGCTCCGACCTGCGATTGGGAGAAGTCGGACGCAACAATCGCAGCCAAGGTGCGGGCGGGGATCGGCGATCGGAAAATCTGGGGGTACTACTTCTCCAACGAGCCGGACCCCTATGGTTGCCCGAACGCCGTCGCTCAGCACCGCGCGCGAGCTGCCCTGATCAGGTCGATCGATCCGACCAAGTCCACATTTATCAGCCTCGACATGAATTGGCGGGAGCAAGCGCTCAGGCAGATCCCGCGGTGGGTTGGCGTGGCGGATTACGTAGGCCTCAATCCGTACGTCTGTTTCGTGGGTCAGCCGACGTGTGACTACCCCTGGATCGACAAGGTAATCAGCGCAGCCAACGCAGCGGGGCTCGTCTACTTCGGCCATGTGCAGGCGTTCCAAGCCGACGAATGGCGCTGGCCGACTCCGAACGAACTCCGGCATATGCTCAAACAATGGGCAGCGTCGAAGCAGAAGGGCTATTCGGTATTCACGTGGTCATGGGGCGGTAGCGTCCTCGCGAGCCGGCCGACGCTGATGGGCGTGCTCAAGCAGTTCAACACCGTCGCCGCACGGACGCGCCCGACGCTCGTGGATCAGTAGCGCGAGTCCGACAGCGGGTCAGTTTGACCAGGGCGCGGTCGCGGTCGCGGTCGAACGTGCAGTAGTTGGCCTGCATCGTCGGCGGCAGGATCCCCTCGAGGCCGGAGGCGATCGATCAGCTTGGGATCGTCGTCCGCATGACGACGCTAACGAGGCCCACGTCGGTGTGCGAGCGCAGACTGATGTCGGGAAGAACTGACCACGACACGAGGAGCTGCCTGCCGCTCCAGGAGAAGTCCATCATCGACCGGCACAGACGGCCGAAATCCTTGGGCGAAGCAGGTGTCGAACTGGGAGCGGGAACCGCGATCCTCCGACCGCCCGTCGCTTGAACGACGAGTCGGGGCCTGCATCTGGAACCCTCGAGCAGGAGAAGGCGTCCGCTCTCGTAGGAGACGGCCCACGAGCGAATCCCGCTGATCCCGGCGACGGAATGTTTCGTCCTTCCAAAATCCCACTGCATCCACCCGTGCCTCAGCCAGTAATAGAAGGCTCCGGCCGAGGAAGGAACGAGGTCGGGCTGTGGATCGTTTGTAAGACGGGCGATTGTCGGCTTCGAGTCCTTGTACCGTCGCCTCAGGACGAGCGATGGCTGCTGTCCGATTGCGCCTCGGTCGAAGACGACGCCCTCGTCGGCCAGTGTCACAGTGTCGATTCGATAACAACCTCTTCGATCGCAGCGGCGCAGGCGGGCTGCGAGCCACGTCCGGCCGCTCCTCATATTTCGAACGAGAACCCGCTGCCAGGGTCCGGACTGCTCCGCCCAGGCAACGAGGCTTCCACGCGAAGCGAGGGGAGCAGCCAGCGAGCGTGTCAGCAAGCTCCGGTGGGTTCCGTCGTGCCGCACCGCGAAAAGGTTGATGCTCAAAGCGCCAGGAGTCGCATAGACGACGTGGGTCGAGGTCGAGGCGAGGCCGAACTGGGGAAGAGTGTCCGCAGCGAGCTGTTTGATCATGCCGGTGCGTCGGTCTTGATCCAGCAGCGGTGACGTTTTGGGCGCATGAAGGCCAAAGCCACCCTGTTCCCACGTCAGATACGGGCCTGCCGTCGAAAGCGTCGGGATCAGTCGATCTCGCACGAGGAGCAACCGTCTCGTCGGCTGCAGTTCGATCCGCGGCTGGGACGTTCGCGATGCGGTTGGAATCATCAGGGCCGATCCGAACGCGAGAGCCACGACGAACAAGGGTGAAAGAACTCGAGTCCTGCGATCCCTCACTCGGCAGCCGACCGTCATCTGGGCGACCAGAACTCCAGGAGGTTGCCGTCCAGGTCGTAGAAGTAATACGACGACGCGTTGAACGGCCCGTCGAACTCGACCGGCCCGTAGACGTCGACCCCTGCATCGCGCACACGTTGAACCGACGTACCGAGGTCCGCGCGGGCGACGTCGAACGCGAAGTGCACGCGCCCGAAGCGTTCCCCTTCCGGATAGGGGGAGTGCTCCTCGAACAGGAGCGTGCCGCGGTGCAGCGCAATCCGCTGCGCGGCGCCCGGTTCTCCGGCCCAGAACCACGCCCACTCGTCGCCGGTCTCGTGCTCGGGCTCGAGGCCGACGACGTCACGGTAGAACCGCGCTGCCGACGGCACGTCGTCGACGATCAGGACGAGCTCCGCGAAGCCCCGGCTCGTCACGCCCGTTGCGCGTCGTACATGCCGAACTCGTCACGCAGTGCGTTGCAGATCTCGCCGATCGTGCAGCGCGCGCGCAGAGCTTCGCGCATGGGGACGAGCAGGTTGCCGTCGCCACGTGCGGTCTCGCGCACCGCTGCGAGCGCGCGTTCGGCGTCCTCGGCGTCGCGTTCTGCCCGGACGCGGGCGGTTCGCTCGAGCTGCCGACGCTCCGCTGCCGGATCGAGGCGGTACAGCTCGATCGCCTCCTCCTCGCCCTCGGTGAAGCGGTTGACCCCGACGATCACGCGCTCGCCGGCCTCGACCTCGCGCTGCCAGCGGAAGGCGGCCTGGTCGATCTCGCCCTGAACGAAGCCCTGTTCGATCGCGGCGACGGCGCCGCCGAGCTCGTCGATACGCTCGATCAGCCCCCATGCCTTCGCCTCGAGCTCGTCCGTCAGCGCCTCGATGAAGTAGGAGCCTCCGAAGGGATCGGCTGTATCGGTGCCCCCCGCTTCGTGCGCGAGCAACTGCTGCGTCCGCAGGGCAATGTGCACGGCGCGCTCGCTCGGCAGCGCCAGCGCCTCGTCGTAGCCGTTCGTGTGGATCGACTGGGCGCCGCCGCAGACCGCGGACAGGGCCTGCACGGCCACGCGCACGATGTTGTTGTCCGGCTGCTGGGCCGTCAGCGTCGAGCCGCCGGTCTGCGCATGAAAGCGCAACGCCCGCGCTTTCGGGTTCGTCGCGCCGAAACGCTCGCGCATGATTCGCGCCCACAGACGCCGCGCCGCGCGGAACTTCGCGACCTCCTGGAAGAAGTGGTTGTGCGCGTTGAAGAAGAACGACAGGCGCTCGCCGAACTCATCGGGCGACAACCCGGCGTCCACCGCTGCCTGGCAGTAGGCGATCCCGTTGGCGAGGGTGAAGGCGAGCTCCTGCACGGCGGTCGAGCCCGCCTCGCGGATGTGGTAGCCGGAGATCGAGATCGTGTTCCACCTCGGGATCCGCTCGGAGCAATACGCAAACAGATCGGTGGTGATCCGCATCGTCGGCCGCGGCGGGAAGATGTAGTTCCCGCGCGCGATGTACTCCTTGAGGACGTCGTTCTGCACCGTCCCGCGCAGACGGTCACCCGGCACACCTTGCTCCTCGGCCACGAGCTCGTACAACAGGAGCAGCAACGCGGCGGGCGCGTTGATCGTCATCGACGTCGAGACCTCCGCGAGCGGGATCCCGTCGAAGAGCAGCTCCATGTCTGCAATCGAGTCGATCGCGACACCGGTGCGCCCGACCTCGCCGACGGCGCGCGGATCGTCCGAGTCGTAGCCGAGCTGCGTCGGCAGGTCGAACGCGACCGAAAGACCCGTCTGGCCGCGCTCGAGCAGGTAGCGGAAACGCTGGTTCGTCTCCTCGGCGGACGCGAACCCGGCGTACTGGCGGATCGTCCACGGGCGTCCGCGATACATGTCCTTGTACGGCCCGCGCGTGTACGGGAACTCTCCGGGGAGCTCCAGCTCCTCCGGCGCATCGTCGGCGGTGTAGACCGGCTTGATCTCGATGCCCGAGTCGGTCTCGCGCCGGTCCTCGGTGGTCGCCATCGAGGGAAGTATGCTCGCCGCATGCGTGCGCTCGCGCTCGCGCTCGCGCTGGGTCTGGCTCGTTCAACCGGAACGGCGAGTGGTTGGACGACAACGCGTGCGATGCTCGAACTGCTGAGCAGGGGGGGCGACTGGCTGAACTCCTACGGCCACTACGCCCGGCCGTCCCGGCTGGCCGTCTCGCTCTAGGCCGTGGCTTCGACCTCGACGAGCGGCTCGGTCGCCGCCCCGGGCGGCTCGATCCCCGCTGCTGCGTAAGCATCAGCCTGATCCAATGTCTCCTGTTGAAGTAGCGCCTGCGCAAGGCGATCGAGCTTGTCGCGGTTCTCGCGCAGCAGCGTCATCACTTCGTCGTACAACTCGTCCACGATTC
Source organism: Actinomycetota bacterium (assembly GCA_005885085.1). Classification (GTDB taxonomy): domain Bacteria; phylum Actinomycetota; class Thermoleophilia; order Gaiellales; family Gaiellaceae; genus 3-1-20CM-4-69-9. Next base: position 5,183 of record VAXY01000045.1, read on the forward strand.
TCCGCACCTCCTCGTCGACGAGCTGCTGCGTCCGCTCGGACCCCCCTGCCACGCCCGGGAGCAGCGGCCCCTGGCCGTCCTGAGACAGCACCGTCACCGGACCGATTGCCGGACTCATTCCCCAGCTGCCGACCATGTGGCGCGCGATCCTCGTGAGCTGCTGGAGATCCGACTCGGCACCGGTCGTCAAGTGTCCGAACACGAGCTCCTCGGCGGCGCGGCCCCCGAGGGCCACCTTGATCAACGTGCGGAGGTACAGCTCCTCGTAGCTGAAGCGGTCGTCCTCCGGCGATGAGAGCGTGACGCCGAGCGCCATGCCGCGCGGGATGATCGAGACCTTCCGGACGGGATCGGCATTCGGGCTCAGCATCCCGACGATCGCATGTCCCGCCTCGTGGTACGCGGTTCGCTCCCGGTCACGCGTCCCCATGACGATCTTCCGCTCGGCGCCGAGGACCACTTTCTCGAGCGAGTCGTTGAAATCTGCAGCAGACACCTCGTCGCGACCGCGCCGCGCGGCGAGCAGGGCCGCTTCGTTGACGAGGTTCGCGAGGTCGGCCCCGACCATTCCCGGCGTGCTGCCCGCAATCCGGTCGAGATCGACGTTCGTCGCGAGCGGAACCCCACGTGTGTGCACTTCGAGGATCCGGCGCCGGCCGATCCGGTCAGGGGGCTGTACCGCGACGCGCCGGTCGAACCTTCCTGGCCGAAGCAGCGCGGCATCGAGAATGTCCGGCCGGTTGGTCGCGGCAAGGACGATCACCCCGATGGACGGATCAAAGCCGTCCATCTCCGTGAGGATCTGATTGAGCGTCTGCTCGCGCTCGTCCCCACCGCCGGCGTGAGCCACCCCGGCCGAGCGGGAGCGCCCGATCGCGTCGAGCTCGTCGATGAAGACGATCGCCGGCGATGCGGACTTCGCCTGACTGAACAGGTCACGCACGCGGGAGGCGCCGACTCCGACGATCGCCTCGATGAACTCCGACGCCGACATGGAGAAGAAGGGTGCGCCCGCCTCCCCGGCCACCGCCCGGGCGAGCAGCGTCTTGCCGGTCCCCGGCGGACCGCTGAGCAGGACTCCACGGGGGATTCGACCGCCGAGCCGCCGATAGCGGTCCGGGTTCTTGAGGAAGTCGACGATCTCGGTGAGCTCGGCCTTCGCCTCGTCGATGCCGGCCACGTCGGCGAAGGTCACACGCCCGGCCGACGCCTGGTAGCGCCGTGCCCGCGAACGCCCGAACGACCCGAGGACGTTCCCCCGGCCGCGTCGCATCACGAGAAGCAGGAGACCGATCAGCAGCGCCGTCGGACCGAATCCGAACAGGAGCGTCTTCCACCACGCGGCCCCCGTGTCGAGCGGCTCGGCGTTGATGACCACCTGCTTTTGCTGCAACAGATTCGACAACGCACGCGTGTCCGCGAATGCCGGAATCAGCGTCGAGAAGCGGCGCGCTGTGCGAGCGTCGCTGCCGGTGGCCGGGTAGCGGACCTCGACGCGGAAGGTGCCCTGCAGGAAGCTTCCCTGGGACGTGATGCTGTCTACGTTCCCGTCTCGGACCTGATCGAGGAAGAGCGGGCTGTAGGGGATGCGAATGCGCGGCGCTTCGGAGAGCGAGCGCGACGCAAGCCAGTAGTTGAGGACCAAAGCGGCGATCACGACGGCGGCAATCCACGTTCCGACCGGACCCAGGGGACGCCGTGGCAGTCGGTGCCCGCCCTTCTCGGAGGCAGGGCTGTTCTGAGCGGCCGCGGCCATCACTACTAGGCTGGTCGGTATGCGCGTGAAGGTCAAGCTCTTCGCGGGGTTGCGGGAGCGCGCGGGGTGGTCGGAGCGGGACGTGGACGGCATCACGCGTGTCGAGGATGTGTGGCCGGTGCTGAGCCTCGGTCCAGAGCCCGCCGGTCTGCTGTACGCGGTGAACAAGGAGTACGTGCAGCGCGACCAGGAGCTCGCCGAGGGCGACGAGGTTGCCGTGATCCCGCCCGTCTCCGGGGGGTCCTTCCGGCTGAGCGCGGAGCCGCTGTCGCTCGAGGTGGTCGTCGACGAGGTGCGCTCCGACAGGGCGGGAGCGATCGCAACGTTCATCGGCACGACGCGGGTCGAGTCGCGCGGGCGCACGGTGGAGCACCTCGACTACGAGGCCTACGAGGGCATGGCGGAACAGGTGATGGCCGAGATCGCGGCGGCGTTGAAGGAGCGCTACGACTTCTGCGAAATCGCGATCCACCACCGCACAGGGCGCGTCGACATCGGCCAGCCCTCGGTCGTGATCGCCGTCTCGGCGCCGCACCGCCAAGACGCACTCGCCGCTTGCAAGGAGGCGATCGACACGCTCAAGGAGCAGGTACCGCTCTGGAAGAAGGAGGTGTACGAGGGCGGCGAAGAGTGGGTCGGCAGAGGCAGCTAGGCACAATGGCCGAAGTGGACCGAGACTACGACCCCATCCATCCGCGCGGGACGGACTGGCGCGGCTGGCTGCGCCGCATCTGGGCGCCGATCGGCGCGGCGGTCGTGCTGCTGGCGAAGTTCAGCTTCGCAGCGCTGAAGTTCTTCAGCATCTTCATCTCGGTCGCGGCGTACTCGCTGATCTGGGGCTGGAAGTTCGCGGTCGGGTTCGTGCTGTTGATCCTCGTGCACGAGCTCGGACACTTCTTCGAGGCTCGCCGGCAAGGGCTGGACGCGACCCTGCCGACCTTCATCCCGTTCTTCGGCGCGTTCGTGCTGATCAAGAACGCACCGCTCAATCCCTGGCGCAACGCGCTCGTCGCACTCGCGGGCCCCGCGCTAGGCGCGGTCGGGGCGGCCGTTTGCTGGGCGATCGGAAACGCCACGGACTCGGATCTGTTTCGCGCGCTCGCCTACGCCGGCTTCCTGATCAACCTGATCAACCTGATCCCCGTCGGGATCCTCGACGGCGGCTCGGTCTGGCGCGCGATCCGCCTCGCCCGGCACTCGGTCGAGGCTCCGCCCGGCCAGCAATTCGCCATGGGGAGCACGTACCCGATCGCGATCCCGGGCGGCGGATCGAGCCGCGCAATGCAGATCGGACTGCTCTACGGCGCCCTGGTGACGCTGCTCGTGCTCGGCATGCTCGCAACGCACGTCTCGCAGCACCGGCTTTGATGGAAGACCAGCGCATCCTGTCGTCGGACGAGACGGCCGCCGACCTCGAGCGTCACGTCGCGATGATCGCGCAGGAGTTCCGGGAGGGCTTCCAGGCCGTGGACAAGATCGACCGCCCGGCCGTGACGATCTTCGGCTCGGCTCGCGTGCGTGCAGACGACCCCGCGTACACGCACGCGCGCGAGACGGCGCGGCGTTTCGCCGACCGCGGCTGGGCCGTGGTCACCGGCGGCGGCCCCGGCGTGATGGAGGCCGCGAACCGCGGCGCCAAGGACGGCGGCGGGCTCTCGGTGGGCTTCAACATCGAGCTGCCGAACGAGCAGTCTGCGAATCCGTACATCGACCTGCTCCTGACCTTTCGTCATTTCTACGCACGCAAGACGATGTTCGTGAAAGCGGCCGAAGGCTTCGTCGTCTTCCCCGGCGGCTTCGGCACGGCGGACGAGCTCTTCGAGGCGCTGACCCTGATCCAGACGGGCAAGGTGATGCACTTCCCGGTCGTCCTGTTCGACTCCGGCTACTGGGGCGAGCTGCTCGAGTGGGTCAAAGGCGAGCTCCTGGTCGACGGGATGATCTCGCCCGAGGACCTCGACCTCCTCCACGTGACGGACGAGGTCGACGACGCCGTGGCCCGCGTGCTCGAGTGTTACGACCGGCGCTGCTCGGAGCTGCCGGCGGAGCCCGCCAAGGCGGACGCGCAGTGATGCGCCTCCGAGACCTTCCCTCCGTCGACGAGCTCGCGCGCGGCGTCAACGATCCGCTCGCCGTCGACGCGGCGCGCACGGTCCTCGCACGCGCGCGTGGACAGATCAATGCAGGCGAGGATCCCGGCGATCTTGCGACGCGCCTGCGCGCCGAACTGGCCGCGGCGCGCGCGCCGCGCCTGCGTCGCGTGCTCAACGCGACGGGCGTGATCGTCCATACGAATCTGGGCCGCGCGCCGCTCGCGGCGGCTGCGCTCGCGCAAGTCACCGACGCCGCCCGCGGCTACTCGAACCTGGAGTACGAGCTCGAGGCTGGCACGCGCGGGTCGCGCCAGGCCCACTTGGCCGGGTTGCTCCAGCGCCTGACGGGCGCGGAGTCGGCGCTCGTCGTCAACAACAACGCGGCCGCGGTGCTGCTCGCGCTCGCCGCGCTCGCCGAGGGACGCGAGGTGCTCGTCTCGCGCGGCGAGCTGATCGAGATCGGCGACGGCTTTCGCATCCCGGACGTGCTGGCACGGTCGGGCGCCCATCTGCGCGAGGTCGGGACGACGAACCGCACGCGTGCGGCCGACTACGAGCAGGCGGCCGGGCCCGAAACGGCCGTGATCCTGCGCGTCCACCAGTCGAACTTCCGCGTCGTCGGCTTCACGGAGCAGCCGCGTGTGGACGAATTGTCACAAGTGGCTCAGAGCCACAAACTCGTGCTGGTGGACGATCTCGGCTCCGGGGCGCTCGTCGAGATCGGCGACGAGCCGACCCCACGCGCAAGCCTCGCGGCGGGAGCGGACCTCGTCTGCTTCTCCGGCGACAAGCTGCTCGGGGGGCCGCAGGCGGGGATCATCGCCGGTCGTTCCGCGCTCGTCGAGCGGCTGCGCCGGCATCCGCTGCAGCGCGCGCTCCGCGCGGACAAGCTCACGATCGCGGCGCTCGAAGGCACGCTCCGGCTCGCGCTCGAGACGCCGGACGAGGTTCCCGTGCTGCGCATGCTGCGCGAGCCCGCGGA
>VAXY01000260.1:0-2643 GCA_005885085.1 Actinomycetota bacterium
GCACCGGCCATCGCGAGCACGATCGCCCACCAGGACAGGTTTGCGAGCCCCAGCGAAACCGCGACGGCGATCAGGAATCCGACCTCGCCCGCCACGCGCCAGACCACGGGGGAAACGCCTTCCCGCGGAGCGCGCAGCCCGTATCCGTACGACGGCGGCCCCGGCCAGGACTGCTGCGTCCAACCGGCCGAGCGCAGGGAGCGCAGATCGGCGCGCAGCGCAGAGGCGTGACGGTGGAACGAGTCGACGGCCTCCAGCGTCCGCAGCGCCGCGTCGAGCTGCGCCGCATGGCGGTAGAAGGAGTCGAAGGCAGCCTTGACGCTCTCCTGTTCGTAGCCCTGGTCGGCCACCGGCAGGTCTTCGACGCGCGGCAGAGGCTCGCGCGCCGGTGTCTGGGGAGTCGGCCAGGCTTCGTACTCCATTAGCACGACATTATGCGGCTCCCGCAGCCTCCGCACGTCTCAGGCCCCGGATTGCCCAGAGAACGAAGCCTGCGATCAGGCCCGAGACGATCGCGAACGCGGCCAGCGTCAGCTCCGGGCGCCCGGAGATGAGACCGCGGCCCGCTTCCATCAGCGCCGTGATCGGGTTGACGCTCGCGACTGCATGGATCCAGCCCTGCAGCAGGTCGAGCGGCACGTAGACCGGCGCGAAGAAGAGCAGGATGAAGACGGGCATCTGCATGACCGGGAACGCCTGCTGCGTGCGCAGCCGCGTCGCGACGCCCGTCGACCACAGCGTCCCGGCGATGCTGAGCAGGAAGCCGAGCGCGTAGAGCCCGAAGAGATCGACACCGTCGCCCCCGATCTTCATCCGCGCGAGAAACGCGACACCCGTGACGACGGTGATCACGGTCAGCCAGCGGATCAGCCCCGCGACGGCGTAGCCGAGCACGATGCCGCTGCGCTTCGGCGCCGCCAGCATCAACCGGCGCATGAAGCCGCTCTCGAAATCGCGGGCGATGCCGAAGCCGGTGAAGACGCCGGAGAAAGCGGCCGACTGCAGCAGGACGAACACGAACTGGAAGGCCGTGTACCCGAGCGGAAAGTCGAATCCGGGCACCTGCCGAATCCGTGCTAGCCCGCCGACGAACGCCGTGAAGAAGAAGAGCGGGAACAGCAGCGACGGCAGCAGGAAGGATGGATTCGTGAAGAACGTGTGCGCCTGCCGCCACGCGACCGCCTTGGCAGCATCCAATACTTCCTTCACGTCCGCGCCAGCCTTCCCACGAGCGCGTGCGTCGCCAGGGCGAACCCGATCAGGCTCATTCCCGCCCCAACCGCGAACCCGAGCCCGATCGTCTCCCAGCGCCAGTGCTGAATCACGAGCGACCGCACCGCTTCGATCAGATACGAGACGGGATTGATGGTTGCAACCCAGCGGAACCACGTCGTCGAGATCAGCTGCCGCGGGATGTTCATCGACGACAGGAACAGGAACACGAAGAAGACCGGGAACAAGCCCTGTACGGCTTCTGTCGAACCTGTGCGGAGCGCGGCCCAGCTGCCGAACGACGCAAAGGCGAGCGCGATCACGGCCTCGAGCAGGAGCAGCAGCGCGGCGCCGGCGACTCCCGTCTCGAGTCGAACGCCGAACGCGACGCCGACCGCGAGGTAGAAGACCGCTTGCACGAACCCGATCGTCAGCAGGCCTCCGAGCTGGCCGACGAGCAGCACGAGCCCGCGCACGGGCGTGAGCGCGAGGCGATTGAGGAAGCCGGTCTGGATGTCTCGCGCAAACTCGACGTTCGCATTCACGGTCGCGAGGAGCGCGCCCTGCACGAACGGCACCGCGAGCGCGAAGGCGAGGAAGGAGTTGGTCGGGAAACCGGGCAGCCTCGTTTCCGCCTTCAACCCGCCGGCGTTCACGGCAAGCAGCAGCATCGGAAAGATCAACGGAAAGACGACGTTGGCCGGCTGGCGGGCAGTGCGGACGACCGCGCGCCGGCCGAGTATGCCCGCCTGCATGAGCGCGTTCCGCATCAGGCGGAGACGGGCTCCTCCTGCTGCTTCTCCTCTACTTCCTCCCCGGCGCCCTCGAGGTGCCGCCCGGTCTTCGCGAGGAACACGTCGTCGAGCGTTGGTTCGTGGATCTGGAAGTGGGCGATGCGGACGCCCTCCGCGTCGAGCGCCCGCACGATCGCGGCGATGTCGCCGTCGGTGGAAGCGAGCTGCACGGCGACGCTGCCCGGTCCGAAGCCGGTCGTCGGCTCGTCGAGGAAGAGGATGCGCGGACCGTGCACGAGCGCGAGCGCGAGATCGAGGCGGCGCTTCATCCCGCCCGAGTAGCCCCGGATCTTGCGATCGGCCGCCTCGGTCAGGCCGACGCGGGCGAGCAGCTCGTCGCTGCGGCGCTTGCGCTCGTCGCCGGTGATGCCGTGCATCGCGGTCTGCAGGCGTAGGTGTTCGCGCCCGGTGAGGTAGGGGTCGAGCGCCGCTTCCTGCAGCGCGGCCCCGATGACCTTCCGCACGGCCGGCCCTTCGTGGACGATGTCGTAGCCGGCGACGGTCGCCGTGCCTGCGGTCGGCGGCAGCAGCGTCGTGAGCATGTGGACGGTCGTCGACTTGCCGGCGCCGTTCGGGCCGAGGAAGCCGTAGATCTCGCCCGGGTCGACGTGCAGATCGATGCCGTCCACCGCGCGCA
>VAXY01000260.1:2957-3423 GCA_005885085.1 Actinomycetota bacterium
CGAAGTTCGTGCCACAGCGCAGCGAGAAGCGCGACGGGCGTGCTGCCCCGTCCCACGTCGCGCGCAGTCGGCGCTCCTCGAGCGCAGCGATCGCGCGGTGCTCGGCGCCGTGCAGGTAGAGCGTTCGTCCGCGCAGGAGCCAGCCGAGCAGCGCGAACGTCGTCAGTCCCCCGACGGTCAGCCCGACCCAGTTCGGCGTGAAGACGAGCGCAAGCGGGGCGAGGATCGCGGCGACGAGGAACAAGCGCTCACGGCCGCGGGCGACACCCGTGCGGCGGAACAACGGTGAAAGCGAGGCGGCGAGTCGGACAAGGCCGCGTGCGAGCGGGACCGAGCGGAGCACCCGCGGCGGCTGCGGCATCCGGCCTTCCTTGACGTTGCCGTCGGTACCTGCGTAAGCCCAGTAACGCTGGCTGACGATCACGACGCCCCCCGCGCGCGCCATCCCGCCCAGACGGGGTGGCGC
>VAXY01000260.1:3433-4456 GCA_005885085.1 Actinomycetota bacterium
GCCCTGCTCGAGCTCCCTGAGGACGGCGGCCTGGTCCACCCAGCCATGATCGCCGTGGCAAGGTGCCCCGGCAAGTGCCGGGCGGCCCATTCTTCAGAGGTTGGAGGTCCTAGAGGGGTGTCGGCTCCCGCTCTTGGGGAAACTCCCGGGGCCCCTTGCGCCCGCTGGGGGAACCTCCCGGTTCCCCCAGACCCCTTCCACAGGTCCGCTTCGCGGACGGGAGCTTCGCTCCTACCAATACCCGCGCGAGAAGAAGCCGAGCAGCGCGAGCACAAGGACGACGATCAGGATGATCCAGAGGATGCTCATGCTCTTGGTGCCTCCCTTGCTGTTGGTGTCGATCTGACGGAGTTGATCTCCGTGGAAGGTCAACGAGAAACAGCAGGATTCCGGTACGGCTAGAAAATGCCCTGCACCGGCCAGTACAAAGCCGCAGCAACGGCAGCCGCCGCCGGGATCGTGAGCACCCAGGCCACCACAATGTTCCCCGCGACGCCCCAGCGGACCGCGGAGAGCCGCTTCGTCGCCCCGGCGCCCATCACCGCCCCCGAGACGACGTGCGTCGTCGAAAGCGGGTAGCCGTACTTCGTCGCCAAATAGATCGTCGTGCCGGCTGCAGCCTGTGCGGCAAAGCCGCTCTCAGGCTCCATCTGGAAGACGCGCTGGCCGAGCGTGCGAATGATCCGCCACCCGCCGGCGTACGTGCCGAGGCCGATCGCGAGACCCGCCGAGATTTTCACCCAGGTCGGAATCTGGAGTTCGGCGATGTCTCCGTGCCGGTGCAAGACCAGGGCGAGGGCGATCACGCCCATCGTCTTCTGCGCGTCGTTCGCTCCATGGGTGAACGCGACCCACGTCCCGGTGCCGAGCTGTCCCAGTCGGAATCCGCGGCTCGCGATGCCCGGGTTGAGCCAAGAGAAGACCCGGTAAATGAGGACGAGGAGCACGAACGCCGCGCCGAATGCGATCGCAGGCGCGAGCAGGGCCGGAATGACGATCTTGTGGGCGACGCCGTGCCAGAGC
>VAXY01000250.1:0-403 GCA_005885085.1 Actinomycetota bacterium
TCTCGTACACGCCCGCGCGCGCGAAGGTGGTCGACTTCAGCGACTCGTACTACAACGTCAACCAGGCGATCGTCGTCAAGAAGGGGACGAAGATCGCAAGCGCGGCTTCCGTCGCCGACCTGAAGCCGTACAAGCTCGGCGTCCAGATCGGCACGACCAGCTACCAGTACATCAAGGACCACATCAAGCCCTCGAAGCAGCCCGCCGTCTACGACACCAACGATGCCGCGGTCGCCGCGCTGAAGAACGGCCAGACGGACGCGCTCGTCGTCGACCTGCCGACGGCGTTCTACGTCACGGCGGCGCAGGTGCCGAACAGCGAGATTCTCGGCCAGTTCCCGACGAGCACGACCGGCGAGCACTTCGGCATGGTCTTCCAGAAGGGGAACTCGCTCGTGCGCTG
>VAXY01000250.1:527-4230 GCA_005885085.1 Actinomycetota bacterium
AGAGGGCCGCCGTGCGATCCTCGTGGCGGTCGTCAGTACCGCTGTCTTCTTCACGCTGGTCGGGCTCGCGATCACGCACGCGCCGGGCTGGCCCGAGGTCCGCCGGACGTTCTTCGACTGGGGTCAGTTCAAGGGCTCGCTGCCGGAGATCTCCCACGCCTTCCTGCTCAACGTGAAGATCTTCTGCATCGCGGAGGTATTCATCCTCGTCTTCGCGCTGCTGCTCGCTGTGATCCGGAGCCTGCCGGGCCCGGCGGCGCTGCCGCTGCGCCTGGTCGGGATCGCGTACGCCGACTTCTTCCGGGGCGTGCCGACGATCCTCGTGATCGCGATGCTCGGCTTCGGCGCGCCGGCGCTGCGGCTGCACCACATCCCGCTCTCGACGACGTTCTGGGGGATCGTCGCGCTCGTGCTCGTCTACACCGCGTACGTGTCGGAGGTGTATCGCGCCGGGATCGAGTCGGTGCATCACAGCCAGACCGCGGCGGCCCGCTCGCTCGGCCTCACGCACTGGCAGGCGCTGAGGACGGTCGTCCTGCCCCAGGCGGTCCGCCGTGTGATCCCGCCGCTCCTGAACGACTTCATCGGCCTGCAGAAGGACACCGCGCTCGTCGGCTTCCTCGGCTCGGTGGAGGCGTTCAAGCAGTCGCAGATCGATGCCGCGGCGACGTTCAACTACACGTCCTACGTCGCAGCCGCGCTGCTGTTCGTGGCGCTCACGATCCCGCTGGCGCGCTTCACGGACTGGCTCGTCCTGCGCGACCGCCGCCGCCGCCAGGCCGTGGGCGCATGAGCGAGGCGCTGCTCGTCGACAACGTCCATAAGTCGTTCGGGCGCCTGGAGGTGCTGCGCGGCGTCGACCTGGCTCTGGCCGACCACGAGGTGGTCTGCCTGATCGGCGCCTCCGGATCGGGAAAGTCGACGCTGCTCCGCTGCGTGAACCTGCTCGAGCCGATCGACGCCGGCCGCATCGTCGTCGAAGGCGTCGACATCACGGCGCGCCGCATCGATGTCAACCGGATCCGCCGCCGGATCGGGATCGTCTTCCAGGCGTACAACCTGTTCCCGCACATGAGCGTGCTGCGCAACGTGACGCTCGCGCCGCGGCTTGCCCTGGGCATGTCCCATACCGAAGCCGCGGCACAGGCGATGACGCTGCTCGAGCGCTTCGGCCTCGCCGACAAGTGGGACGACTATCCCGACAGCCTCTCCGGCGGGCAGCAGCAGCGCGTCGCGATCGTCCGCGCGCTGGCGATGAAGCCCGACCTGATGCTGCTGGACGAGGTGACGAGCGCCCTCGACCCGGAGCTGGTCGCAGAGGTGCTCGAGGTGATCCGCGAGCTCGCCGCCGCCGGAATGACGATGCTGATCGCCACACACGAGATGAGCTTCGCCCGCGACATCGCAGACCGGATCTGCTTCCTCGACGCGGGCGTGATCCTCGAGCAAGGACCGCCCGAGCAGATCCTGAGCGCGCCGAAGGAAGCACGGACGCAGCAGTTCCTGGAGCGCATCATCGAGGCCGGGCGGCTATAACGTGCGCCGCATCGATCTCACGCTCGAGCCTCTGGACGACTTCGTCGTCATCCAGCCGTCCGACGAGGAGTCGGAGACGAATCTCGGCCTGATCATCCCCGCGTCGGCCGAGACGGACTGCCGGACGGGCGTGGTCACAGCGGTGGGCGCCGACGCCGGCGGCGTCGAGCCCGGCGACAAGGTCCTGTTTCCGAGCGACGCCGGCTACGAGGTGCGGCTCGCCGGGACGGCGGTGAAGGTGATGCGCCGCGGCGACCTCATCGCACGTGTGCACGACTGACGTCGGCCGGCGACCTACAGCCGAGCAGCGCGAGCCCGAGCTCGACCTCCTCCCGGAACATGCGCAGGACGTCGGCGACGCCCTCTTCGCCGGCGACCGCGAGGCCCCACAACATCCGATCATGACGGCGCGTGCCCCGAGCGCCAGCGCCTTGAGCACATCTGCTCCGCGGCGAACGCCGCCGTCCAGCAATACCTCGGCGCGTCCGTCGACCGCGTCGACGACTTCCTCGAGCACGTCGAGCGTCGCGGGGACGCCGTCGAGCTGGCGACCGCCGTGGTTGGAGACGACAACCGCCGCCGCCCCGTGCTCACACGCCAGTGCCGCGTCCTCCGCGGTGAGAAGACCTTTGACGACGACTGGCAGGCCGTAGCCGGCGAGCCACTCGAGGTCTCGCCAGCTCACGCTCGCGTCGAAGCCCCCGCCGAAGAGGTTGCCCTGCACAGTCAAGTTCTCCGGCACCTTGAAGTCGACGCGGATGTCGCGCTCGCGCCGGCCGATATAGGGCACGTCGACGGTGAGGACGAGCGCCGAGTAGCCGTGCGCGACGGCCTGCTCGATCGCCGCCTCCGTCTTGGCGCGCGGACGCCAGACGTAGACCTGGAACCACCGGTCGCCCTGCGTCAGCTCTTCGGGAGCGCACGTCGCCGCGGACGAGAGGCACATGATCGTGCCCGCGGCCTCCGCGGCCCGCGCGGTCGCCTCCTCGCCGGCGGGATGAGCCAGCCGCTGCATTGCCAGCGGGGCGATCACGACCGGCAGGGCGATCTCCGTCCCCAGCACCGTCGTCGCGGTCAAGACCTCACCGACGTCGACGAGCACGCGCGGACGTAGCTTCCGCCGCTCGAACGCCGCGACGTTGTCGCGCAGCGTCACCTCGTCGCCTGCGCCGCCGGCGAAGTAGGCGTGCGCGTTCGCGTCGAGCTTCTCCTCCGCGAGCCGCTCGTAGTCCCAGCCGTTGACCGGCCCCACAGCGCGAGCCTAACCCCCTACAAAGGGAAACCCGCCTCGGATAGCCGCAGACGGGTTTCAGATGCCGGGGGGTATGAGGGGGGGAGCCGGCAAGCTCATTTTCGTGCCGGGGGGGTCGGTTTCCTCCCCCTGAAGGGTGAACCTCGTTCTCGGGAGTCCGGCCGGGGGTCAGACCCCTTCTGGGGTCTGACCCCAGCAGTTCGGGTCAGAGCGGAGAGGGCGGGATTTGAACCCGCGACGCACCTTTCAGCACGTACGCGATTTCCAGTCGCGCTCCTTAGGCCACTCGGACACCTCTCCGTGCGCGAAGCGGAGAAGGAGGGATTCGAACCCTCGATGGAGGCATTCACCCCCATAACGCCTTAGCAGGGCGCCGCCTTCAGCCACTCGGCCACTTCTCCGCGGGTGGGCGCAGGATAGCCGAGGGGCTTGCCGGCGGCCTACCCGGCGGGAGCGATCTTCGCCGCTGCTGGAGTGATTGGGCTCGGCGTGCTCGCGGCGTCGGCCGGCTGGTGAGTGAGCGGAGGGGGAGGGATTTGAACCCTCGATCCGCCTAACGACGGATAACGGTTTTCGAGACCGCCGCATTCGACCGCTCTGCCACCCCTCCGAAGGAGCGCACAGCCTAGCTACGAAACCGTGACGTCCACCTTCATCCCCGCCTGCTCGTGGCCGGGAACGCTGCAGTAGAGGTGGTACTTCCCGGACTGCAGCGTGACCGTGAGCTGCGCGCTCTTGCCGGGCTGGATCAGCTTGGACTTCTGCCCGCCCTTGATCGCGAGGTCGTGCGGGAGCTTCCCGGTGTTCTTGATGTCGAACGTGATCTTGCCCGCCTTGAGGCTGGTCGACGCGAGCGTGATCTTGAACTCGGTCTCCGTCACCGCGACCGTCGTCGCCTGCGGCTTCGGCGTCGTC
>VAXY01000046.1:0-16228 GCA_005885085.1 Actinomycetota bacterium
TGCCAGATCAGAAGGCCCGCGAGCGTGACGACGAACGACGGGACGCCGACCAAAGCCACGACCGCGCCCTGCACGCCCCCGATGAACGCACAGATACCCACCGCGATCGCGATGGCGACGAGTGCCGGGTACTCGTGGCCGCTACCCGGAAGCTGGAACTCGGCGACTGTCAGGGCCGCTATGCCACTCAGATACCCGATCGAAAGGTCGATCTCGCCGAGCAGGAGCACGAAGACCACGCCGAAGGCGAGCATGGTCACGCCGGTCATCTGGACGATGATGTTGTTGAAGTTGTCGGCAGTGAAGAAGTTCGTCGCTTTGAAGCTGAAGAAGACGACGATCAGCGCCAGACCGATGACGATTGGCAGGATGCCGAGGTTCCCCGCCTTCAGGTTGTCGTAGGCCCGGCGCGAGAGGCTCGCCTGCGTCTCGGCCTCGTCTCCTTCCGGGAGACCGATCCCAGGAGCGGCGACGTCGACCTCGGAGCTCACGACGCCAGCTCCGGCGTTGTCTGCGGGATGCCCGCGACTTTGGTGGGAATCCCAGCGGTGATCGCCTGCACGACCTCCTGCTGGGTGGTCTGCTCCCGCTCGTAAACGCCGACGTCGCGCCCGAGGCGCAGCACGGTGATGCGCGTTGCGACCTCGAAGACGTCGTGCAGGTTGTGCGAGATGAGCACGACCGCCAGGCCCTGCTCGGCGAGGCGCTTGACGAGCTCGAGCACCTGGCGCGTCTGCGCGACGCCGAGCGCGGCGGTGGGCTCGTCGAGGATGACGAGCTTGGAGTTCCACTGCACGGCCTTGGCAACGGCGACCGACTGCCGCTGGCCGCCCGACAGCGAGGCCACCGGCTGACGGATCGAGCGGATGGTCGTGACAGACAACGACCTGAGAGTCTCGGCGGTTCGCTGCTCCATCACCGGCTCCTTCAAGCGCCAGAGCCAGTCGCGTTCCTCGCGACCCAGATACATGTTCTGGACCACGTCGAGGTTGTCGCACAGTGCGAGGTCCTGGTAGACGACCTCGATTCCCAGCCTGGCCGCGTCCTTCGGGCTGTGGATGTGAACGGGCTTCCCGTCGAAGAGGATCTCGCCGCTGTCCGGCGCGTGGATGCCGGCCACGCACTTGACCAGCGTCGACTTGCCCGCGCCGTTGTCGCCGACGAGCGCCATGACCTCTCCGTGGCGCACCTCGAAGTCGACGTCGCTAAGCGCCTGTACCGACCCGAACGACTTCGAGATACCGCGCAGTTGGAGGATCGGGGTCTCGCTCACGGTGTCGGGTTTCCTACCAGAAAGCCGGTGGAGGCGCCCGCCGGGGCGCCTCCACCTGTCAATCCTTTAACTGCAGAACTGCGCGAACTCGCCGACGCAGACGTCGCTCTTCTTCAGGAACTTGTCCTTGAAGAGTCTCGTGTAGTTGGCCTTGTTCGCCTTGGTGATCGAGACGACCGGAATCTGGACGGTCGGCTCTTTCTTGCTGCCGTTCTTGCGGAATCCGTTGACTCCGGGCACCTTCTTGTGCTTCAGCAGCGCGACAGCTGCCGCCGCGGCTGCGTTGGCCTCGAGGGGCACGTACTTGTAGACGGTCATCGTCTGCCAGCCCGAGATGATGTTCTGCACGCCCTGCACAGTCGCGTCCTGTCCCGACAGAGCGATCGGCTTCAGCTTCTTCGCCTTCAACGCGGCAATCACAGCGCCGGCGATGCCGTCGTTCGCTGCGATGGCGCCGTCGATCTTGTTGTCCGTCTTCAGCAGCATCTGCTCGAAGATGGGCTGCGCATTCGTCGCCAGCCAGAGCGGCACGAACTGTTGCGGCCCCTTGGTCAGCTTGCCGCTCTTGAAGAGCGGGTTCAGAACGGCATCGTTTCCGCTCTTGAACCAGAACGCGTTCTGATCCGTCGGGCCGCCCCAGAGCTCGGCGACGACGGGCTTCGACTTCCCCTTGAGGGCGTTGACGACGCCCTTCGCCTGGGCCGCGCCGACGGCCTTACCGTCAAAGGAGACGTAGACCTTCGCGATACCGCCCACCACTTGGCGGTCGTAGTCGATCGACTGGCCGCCCGCCTTCGCGAATTTCTTCTCGATCGCGATCGACGTGCCCTGAGCGATGTCGGTGACGATGGCCACCTTCGCCCCGCGGGACAGACAGGAATCCGCCTGAGACACCATCTTCTGTGGGTCGTTCAAGGCGTTCGTGATCGAGTAGGTGACTTTGGCCTTCTTCAGCGCCTTGGCGAAGTCCGGTGCGTCGAATTGCTGCCAGCGGACCGATGACTTCGTGTCCGGAAGCAGCACGCAGACCTGGATGTTCGCGGAGCTCCTGGCAATTGCGCCACTCGCCACGACCGCGACGACGACGCCGACTAGGATCACGACGGCCGCCGACCTACGAAAGATTCGTTTCACTGCAGTGCCCTCCTAGGTGAGATTCCACGACTCTAGTACGAATTCGGGCACTTTTCAGCGCGGATCTGAGAGCCTTTTTGGGCTCGTGACTCTCGGCACAGCCTCAGCCTGCGTACTATCGCGCGATGGCAGAGATCGGCGTCGGCATGCTCGGCTACGCGTTCATGGGGAAGGCGCACTCGAACGCGTTTCGCAAGCTCGAGTACATGGCATGGCCGCCCCCGCTCGTGCCGCGGCTCGTCGCGATTGCGGGGCGAAACGACGATGCGGTCTCCGAGGCCGCGCGCCGATACGGCTACGAGCGGTGGACGAACGACTGGCATGACATCGTCACGGACGAGCGGATCGGGTTGTTCGACAACGGCGGTCCGAACTCCCTCCATGCCGAGCCGACGATCGCCGCCGCCGAATCGGGCAAGCACGTCCTCTGCGAGAAGCCGCTAGGGCGCACGGCCGACGAGAGCCACGAGGTGTGGCGCCGCGTCGCCGCGACCGGGGTAAAACATCTGTGCGGGTTCAACTATCGCTTCGTTCCCGCGGTGCGGCTCGCGCGCGAGCTGATCGACGAGGGCGCACTAGGAGAGCTCCGCCACTTCCGCGGCCGTTACCTGCAGGACTGGGGCGACGACCCGACGCTCGACACGTGGCGCTTCGATCCGGATCAGGCCGGGTCCGGCGCGCTCGGCGATCTCGGCACGCATGTGATCGACCTCGCGCGCTACCTCGTCGGCGAGTTCAGCTCGGTCGCCGGCATCGTGAAGACATTCGTGAGCGGTCGCAGGGTCGATGACGCGATCGAGGCGGCTGTCGAGTTCGAGAGCGGCGCGGTTGGCACGATCGAGTCGACGCGCCTCGCGCTCGGACGGCGCAACGCGTTCCAGTGGGAGATCAACGGCTCCCACGGCTCGCTCTACTTCGACATGGAGCGCATGAACGAGCTGCAGGTCTTGCTCGACGGCGAGGATCGCACGCGCGGCTTCAGGACGGTGCTCGTGACGGAGGCGAACCATCCGTTCATGGACTTCTGGTGGCCGCCTGGACACATCATCGGCTGGGGAGACACCTTCATGCACGAGGTGCATCACCTCCTGCGCTCGATCGCCGACGACAGCGACGTCGCACCGCACGGCGCGACATTCGAAGACGGCTATCGCGCGTCGGAGATCGGGGAGGCGATCGTGCGATCGAGCACCGGCGGTCGCCGCGAGCAGCTGACATTCCGCGGCCTGACCGAGGGCGGATGACGTGCGCGCCAGCGAACTGGCTCCATCGGCGCATCATCTACGCCCTAGGGTGAAATGAGCGCCGTCGTGGCCGTTGAGCGTGACCTGCGCGCTGCGGTCAGCGCGGACATCGTTTCACCCAGCGCGGCTTACCTGACCGATCAAACCGAGGCGCGCGGCCTCAGCGGCCGCGCGGACGCCGTTGCCTTGCCTCGCAGCTCCGAGGAAGCCGCAGAGGTGGTCGCGTGGTGTTATGCGCACGGTGTTGCCGTCGTACCGCGCGGCGGCGGAACCGGGTACGCCGGCGGCGCGGTTCCGCTCGAAGGCGGCGTCGTGCTCTCACTCGAACGGCTCGCGCGCGTCCGCTCGTTCGACCCGACACTCTGGCGCATGGAGGTCGAGGCCGGCGTCACGACCGCGAACGTCCGTCGGATCGCGCGCGAAAGCGGCCTGCTGTTCGCACCCGACCCCGGCGCTTCCGAGCAGTCGCAGATCGGCGGCAACGTCGCGACGAACGCCGGCGGCCCGCACGCGTACAAGTACGGCGTCACCGGTGCATGGGTGACGGGCGTCGAGGCGGTTGTCGCGCCGGGCGAGCTCGTGCGCGTCGGCGGGCCGTTGCGCAAGGACGTCGCTTCGTACGACCTGACGTCGCTCTTCGTCGCTTCCGAAGGAACGCTCGGCGTGATCACGTCGGTATGGCTGCAGCTGACTCCGGCGCCGGAGGCGGCCTGGCCCGTCGTCGGCTTCTTCGACGGCGTTCGCGCCGGCTGCGCTGCGATCGAGCGGTTGATCGGCAGCGGTCTGCCCGTGGCAGCGATCGAATACCTCGACGGCGAGACGATGCGCTACGCGGCTGCGGGCTTCCCCACTGAGATCCCGGACGGCGCATTCTGCGTGATCACCGAGGCGGACGGATCACGGGACGAAGCGGCGCAGGTGCGCGCCGACGCGGTCGAGCTGCTCGGCGAGGACGCGACCTCGCTGTTCACACCGGAGCGTCCGGAGGAGATCGCTGCGTTGTGGCGCTGGCGCGACGGCGTCGCCTTGCGCGTCGACGCGCAACAAGGCGGCAAGGCGAGCGAGGACATCGCCGTGCCGCTCGACCGGATCGCCGAAGGGATCGAGGAGTCGCTCGCGATCGGCGAGCGCCTCGGGCTCGACGCCTGTTCGTGGGGACACGCGGGCGACGGCAACCTCCACTCGACCTACCTGTTCTCGCGCGACGATCCAGAAGCGGTCGCGCGCGCCACGCAGGTCTCGGAGGAGCTGTTCGCGCTCGCCCTCCGGCTCGGCGGCACGATCTCGGGCGAACACGGTGTGGGCGCCGTCAAGACGCGCTGGCTCGCCCAGCAGCTGGGGCCGAAGGCATCAGAGCTGCACGCCGCGATCAAGCAGGCGTTCGATCCGAAGGACCTCCTGAACCCGGGCAAGAAGGTCCCCGTCTCGTCGTGACGATGGCGAAGCTGCTCGTCGCGAACCGCGGCGAGATCGCCTTGCGCGTCTTCCGCGCGTGCCGCGCGCTCGGCATCGCAACCGTGGCGGTCGTCGCGCCCGACGACAGGGGCTCGCTGCACGCGCGGTCTGCGGACGAGACGGTCGAGATCGCCAGTTACCTCTTCTCCGAGGAGCACATCCGCGCGGCGAAGCAGACGCGCGCGGACGCGATCCACCCCGGCTACGGATTCCTCGCGGAGAACGCGGACTTCGCGGAGGCGGTCGGCGCCGCAGAGCTCGTCTGGGTCGGGCCGCCGCCCGAAGCGCTGCGCGCCGGCGGCGACAAGCTGGAGGCGAAGCGGATCGCAACCGAGGCGGGCGTGCCGGTCGTCCCGACGGGTGAGGCCGAGGAGATCGGGTTCCCGCTCGTCGTCAAGGCGGCGGCCGGCGGCGGCGGCCGTGGCATGCGTGTCGTGCGCGCAGCCGGCGACTTCGAAGAGGCCCTCGCTGCCGCACGCCGTGAGGGGAAGGCCGCCTTCGGCGACGACCGTGTCTTCTGCGAGCGGTACGTCGAACGGCCGCGGCACGTCGAGATCCAGCTGCTCGCGGACTCGCACGGCGACGTGCGCGCGCTCGGCGAACGCGACTGCTCGGTCCAGCGCCGGCATCAAAAGGTGCTGGAGGAGTCGCCGTCACCGGCGGTCGACGAACCGCTGCGGGCAGCGCTGGGCGAGGCGGCCGTGGCGTTTGCCCGTGCGATCGGCTACGAGAGCGCCGGCACCGCGGAGTTCATGCTCGACGGCCGCGAGTTCTGGTTTCTCGAGCTGAACGGCCGCATCCAGGTCGAGCATCCTGTGACGGAGCTCGTCACGGGCATCGACCTCGTGCAGGCGCAGGTGCGCATTGCCGCGGGCGAGCCGCTCGACGAGCGTGCCGATCCGCGCGGCCACGCGATCGAGGTGCGCCTGTACGGGGAGGATCCACTCACGTTCTTCCCGCAGACGGGCCGCATCGAGGGGTTGCGTCTCCCCGACGGGATCCGCGTCGACGCCGGGGTCGAGGAAGGTGACGAGATCGGCATCGCCTACGACCCGCTGCTCGCCAAGCTGATCGCCCACGGGACGACGCGCGACGAGGCACTCGACCGCTTGCGCGCCGCGCTGGCGGAGACCGAGGTCGCGGGTGTCACGACGAACCTGCCCTTTCTCCGGTGGCTCGTGTCACACCCACTCGTGCGCGCAGGCGAGACGACGACGGCCTTTCTCGTCGAAAACCCGCCGCTGTCTCAGCCGCCGGTACGCGCGTCCGCTCCGCCGTGGCGTGGCCCGTTCCGGCTCAACGTGCCCTCCCCTCCGCCGGCCGCGCCGCCGGACGTCGCCACAGCTGCATCGGATCACGCCGGTCCCGGCGGAGAGCAGAGCACGGTCGTCGCCCCGATGCCGGGAACGGTGATCCGGCTGCTGGTTGGAGCAGGCGACTCGGTCCGTGCGCGCCAGCCGCTCGTCGTCCTCGAGGCGATGAAGATGGAGACGCCGCTGACGTCGCCGTACGACGCGAAGGTACGCGCCGTCCACGTCGCGGAGGGTGACCGCGTCGCGGGCGGCGCGCTTCTGGTCGAGCTGGAAGAGTGACTACTCGGTCGCGGGTGCGGCCACAGGCTGTTGCTTCCCACGCACAGACGCGCTTAGCACCAGAGCGATGCCGGCGACCATGAACGCGAGCAGGCCCCAGAACCAGCCGGCGTTACCGGTCGGCTTGACGACCATGTTGACGATGACGGTGACGAGCACCACGAGCTCGCAACGTGAGATCAGCAGGATTCGCCTGATCCGCGCCTGCGCCTCGGGAGACTCGGGGCCGTCTCGCTCGATCACGGCCGCGATGCGACCGCCTTCAGGCCCGAGAAAGCCGGCCCCGACGGCGAACGACACCGCGAACGCGATCAGCCCGAAGACGACCCAGTTCTGGCCCCAGGACCAGTGCAGGTTCACCATCGTCCCGATCCCCGTCAGCAGCAGGATCCAGGTTGCCGGGATGAAGACGCGCATCCCGACCACCTCGGAGTCCTTCGCGAAGTCGGCCTGACGCCTCGCGTCGCCGGTCCGGAGAATACGGAAGGCGAACGCCTGAATCATGAATGCCCCGCCGGCCCAGACAGCGGCCGCCGTGACGTGAACGGATTTGAAGAACGTGTACCAGGTCATGAGCGGAATTCAAACGAAGTGCGCGGACGTCTTCAAGACCGATCGATAAACCCAAGCCCAAAGGGCCGGAGGTTAGAGCAGGCGCAGCCGCTCTAACCGCAGGCCGAGCTCACGCGGGCGGCGCGGCCGAAGCGCCGCCGCCCGCGCAACCACGACTGCCGCCGACCCTCCCTGAAGCGCGCGGGCTCGGCCCGCGCGCGTTTTCCCGCGAAACGGGCGTTCCCGAACTGCAGAAGCTCTAAAAGAGCTTCTGCAGCTTCATCGCGGCGCCCATGTCGCCTTTGACCTTGAGCTTGCCGGTCATGTAGGCGCTGGTCGCGTTCTGTTCGCCGCTGGTGATCTTCTCGAACGTCTCCTCGGAGGTCGAGATCGTGACGTCTGCGCCCTCGGCGTTCTCCGTCACGGAGACGTCGCCGTCCTGGACGTCGACCTTCCACTTGCCCGCGCCCTCGATGTCGAAGAGGTACGAGTTGTTCATCCCGGCCGTCTTCGCCGGGTCGACGCGGCTCTGGAGACTGTCGAAAAACTCCTTCGCGCTCACGGCAGCCACCCTATCTCAGCAGCAGGTTCCAACCTCCGGCGCGCTTTCCGCGACGGCAGCAGGACCGCGAACACGATGGCGAGCATCGGCGCCGCCGCCGCGACGAACAGCGCGGTGCGCAGGCTCGTCGCGTCGGCGAGCCGCCCGAGCGCGACCGCCGCTACTCCGCCGAGGCCGACCGAAAGGCCGATCACCAGGCCGGACGCGGTGCCGACGCGCCGCGGCATGTACTCCTGGCCCATCACCATCGTGACGCCGAACGTCCCGACGATGCACGCGCCGATCAGCGCCAGCGCGATCGCGCCCGGCAGGCCGCCGACCAGCACGAACACGAGCACAAGTGGTCCTGTTGCCGCGACGCTGCCGAGCAGCACGGGCCGCCGCCCGAACCGGTCGGCGAGCGGGCCGAGCAGCAGCGTCCCCGTCCCGCCGGCAAACAGCATCAACGCGAGCAGGTGGTTGCCGTGCGACTTGGAATGGCCGAGCGAGACCTCCCAGAGCGGCACGAACGTGATCAGTCCGAACCACGCGACGCTGCGCAGCGCGATCACCCCGAGAAGGAGCTTCATCGCGAACGGATCGTCCTCTCCCGCGCGCGCCGGTGCTGCTCCCGGCTCCGGCGCGAAGCCACGAAGGTATGGAGCCCCGGCGAGAAATGCGGCCGCGACGACCAAGCTCGGTCCCGCGAGGATCAGCCCGCCGCGCAGTCCGAACACCGCGATCAGTGCCGTCGTCGCGATCGGCCCGAGTGCGTACCCGAGGTTGCCGCCGATCGAGAACCACGCCATGCCGCTCGCACGCCTGCGGCCGCTGACAAAGCCTGCGAACTTCGAGCCCTCCGGGTGGAACGCCGCGCTGCCGACGCCCGAGACCAGCACGAGCAGGAGAACGAGCCAGTAGCTCGGCGCGTCGGACGCCAGGGCGATGCCGACACCGCCGAGGGCGACGCCCGCCGGCAGCAGCCACATCGCACCGCGCCGGTCGGACCACATCCCGAAGAGCGGCTGGATCAGAGACGAAGATGCCTGCGAGGCGAGCACGACCGCTCCGACCGCCGTGTACGAGAGCGAGAAGCGGTCCCTGAGGAACGGCAGCAGCGCCGGGAGGGCGCCGTTCGCGAAGTCGGTCGCCAAATGGCCGCTCGAGAGCAGCGCCATCGCGCGGCGATCGATCTCCGCCCGCACGTTTGCAGGCTAACTATGCGGCGTGCGAGTGCGTGTCCGGGAGGTAGCGCTCGATCAGCGCGTGCGAGAGCTCCCACTGCGCACGGGCGAGCTTGACCCGGTTGCGCTCCAGCCGCACGGCGTCGGCACTCCGGTCGCGCAGCAGCTGGCGCTCGGCGGTCAGCCCGGCGATCTCGTCGAGGAGCGCCTCGACGGAGGGGCGATTGTGCCCACGCCGGAAGCGAGAAGGAACAGCTGGCCGCAGAACCGTGCTCATGGTCGTGGTCATCATCGGCATGCGACGCGGAAAGTTGAGCCGCGGTTAGCTGGTATTCGTAAAGCCTGAGTAAAACCCTTTTCGCCGAGAGCTTTGGGCGCTCGGATAGCATCGCGGCCCGGATGGAAGACGTCGAGATCGAGGTTTCAGCCCCCGGCGAGATCGAGCCCGACGCGCTGGCGCTCCCGCTCACCGAGGAGGACTCGACGCCCCGCTCGAACGACGCGCAACTCGGCAGCCGGCTCAGGAGGCTCGCGGACGACGGCGAGCTGCGGGGTGAACTCGGCAAGACCGTCGTCCTGCACACCGACGGGGGATCGAGCGCCCGTCGAGTCGTGGTGGCCGGCGTAGGCAAGCGCGCGGACATGGACGCAGATGCGATCCGCACCGCCGCCTCCGCCGTCGTTCGGCGCCTCCGGGATGTCGGCGGGACGCTTGCGTGGCTGCTCGACGACTCCCTGCCGCTCTCCTTCGACGAGCAAGCCCGCGCGGTGGTCGAGGGAGCCGTCCTCGGCGGCTACAGCCCCGCCCGCTGGAAGACGGAGGAGCAGCCGAGCAAGCCGATCGGAAAGATCGTCCTCGTGGCCGCCGAGCAGAACGGCGTGGCAGAAACCGCGACGCGGGCGGCGCGGGTCGGCAAGTGGGTCAACTGGGCACGCGACCTCGCCAACTCGCCGCCGAACGAGTTGACGCCGGCAGACCTCGCGACGCGGACGGCGGAACTGGGAGCCGAGCGGCTGCAGGTCACTGCACTCGAGCCGAGCCAGATCGACGAGCTCGGCATGGGAGCGCTCAGCGCGGTCGGCCGAGCGAGTGCGAATGGCCCCCGCCTGATCGTCCTCCGCTACGAGCCCGCGGAGGCGAAGAGCGACCTGGTCGTCGGCCTCGTCGGCAAGGCGATCACGTTCGACGCGGGCGGGATTTCTCTGAAGCCGGCGCTGAAGATGTACGACATGAAGGGCGACATGGCCGGCGGAGCGGCCGTGATCGCCGCCACGGCCGCGATCGCCGAGCTCGAGTTGCAGGTGCGGATCCTCACGGTGGTCGCGGCGGCAGAGAACCTCGTCAGCGGCACCTCGTTCCGGCCCGGCGACATCCTGCAGGCGGCGAACGGGAAAACGATCGAGATCACGAACACGGACGCCGAAGGGCGCCTCGTGCTCGCCGACGCGATGTGGTACGCGCGCCGGGAAGGCGCAACGCACCTGCTGGACGTCGCCACGCTCACGGGCGCCATGGAGGTCGCACTCGGCGATCTGTATGCCGGGCTGTTCGCGAACGACGACTCCTGGCGCGACGAGATCCTCGCCGCTGCACAGGCGAGCGGCGACCACCCGTGGCCGTTCCCATTGCACCGCCGCTACCGGCGCTACGTCGATTCTGCGTACGCCGATCTGAAGAACTCGTCCGAGCTGCGACAGGGCTCCCCGGTCCTGGCGGCCGAGTTCCTGCGCGAGTTCGCAGGCGAGGGGCCGTGGGCGCACATCGACATGGCCGGCCCCGGCTTCCTCGAGCGTTCCCGGGGGGACTACTACACGCAGCGCGGCGGCACCGGCTACGGGGTTCGGCTGATCGTCGAGCTCGCCCAGCGTCTCGGCGCTTGAATTTCGAGCTCGACCAGGAGCACGAGCTCGTCCGCTCGACCGTGCGCGAGTTCGCGCGGGACCGCGTCGCGCCGCTGGCCGAGGAGCTCGACCGCGAGAGCCGCTTCCCCTACGAGCTCGTTGCCGGCATGGCGGAGCTGGGTCTGATGGGGATGACGATTCCCGAGGAGTACGGAGGCGCAGGCGCCGACACCGTCGCCTATGCGATCGCCGTCGAGGAGCTCACTCGGGTCGACTCGTCGGTCGCGATCACGATGGCCGCGCACCATTCGCTCGGGACACTGCCGATCTACAACTTCGGCAGCGAGGAGCAGAAGCAGCACTGGCTGCCCGACCTCGCCTCCGGGAAGAAGCTCGCCGCGTTCGGCCTCACCGAGCCGGACGCGGGCTCGGATGCCGGCGCCTCGCGCACGCGCGCCGAGCTCCACGACGGCAGCTGGGTCGTAAACGGCTCCAAGATCTTCATCACCAACGCCGGCACCGAGATCACGGCGTGCGTAACGATCACCGCCCGCACGGGCGACGAAGAGATCTCCAATCTGATCATCCCGAACGGCACTCCCGGCTACGCGATCTCGAAAGCCGATGAAGAAGCTCGGCTGGCGCGCGTCGGACACGCGGGAGCTCTCGTTCAAGGAGTGCACCGTCCCCGAGGCGAACCTGCTCGGCCCCCGCGCCGAGGGCTTCCGGCAGTTCCTGGAGATCCTCGACGGCGGCCGCATCTCCGTCGCGGCCATGGGCGTCGGACTCGCGCAGGGCGCCTATGACCTCGCGTTCGCCTACGCGAGGGAGCGGAAGCAGTTCGGGCAGCCGATCGCGAAGTTCCAGGCCGTCCAGTTCAAGCTCGCCGACATGGCCACAGAGATCGAGGCCGGCCGGACGATGGTCTACAAGGCCGCGTGGCTGAAGGACCAGGGCCGCGACTTCGGCCTCGCCGCCGCACAGGCCAAGCTCTACACGGGCGAGCTGTCGAACCGAGCGGTCAACTGGTCGCTCCAGATCCACGGCGGCTACGGCTACATGGACGAGTACGCGATCTCACGGCTCTACCGGGACCAGAAGATCCTCGAGATCGGCGAGGGGACGAACGAGGTGCAGCGCATGGTCATCGCAAGGCACCTCGGTCTCTAACCAGCTGCAGGGTCTGACCCCAGACCCCTGACGTTGGTGGATCGTGTCAGCCGCCGGTCGGCGGTTTGATTCGAACCGGCGCGTTGAAGCGCGTATAGATGTGCCTCATGAAGTGCGCCGCCGTCGACATGCGCAGATCACTCGGCAACAGGGTCTGCCGGTGGAGGCGGACGGTGAACCAGGTCGGCCCAAGCGGTTTCATGAACGCGACGACGTAGCTCGACCGCGTCGTCTCGAGCAAGAACGCATTCGTGACGTGGCCGGCCCAGATCGGCTCCGGTTGCGGCGTCGGCTCCTGCGGTGACGGTAGCCACGGGCCCTTGCCGTTTCGGTCCCAGCGTCGCGACCCGATCAGGATGCCGGAGGCGCCGCCGCGGATCCGGTACTCGAGCCTGTTCGGACGTTCGAGCGTGAAGTCGGCGACGACGCGGTTCCTCGGGCTCGACGCGAGCCGCTCGACGTAGTCGACGCTGCGCAGTGCGCGAAACGCGCGTGTCGCGCGTGCGACGAGCGCCGCAGCCGGACGCGGGTGCGCCGGGATCGAGAACTCCAGGGTCCGCCCCCCGACCGCGACGGTGGCGATCTTGCGCAGCGATGCGAATGCGCCGTAGCAACCGTTGCCGCACGGGCCGGCTCGGACACCGTCGACCTCGACCGACAACCCGTTCACACCGGTGCCGTCGGGCCCGAGCACCGTCACCTCCTCCCCAGGTGGACGGACCGCCAGCGCGACGGCCCAGTCGCCGAGCTCGCCCGCCTGGACGACCATCTCCTTCGCAGGCAGAGGCGGCGGGCCCTTCGACGTCGCCACCGAGGCCGCCGCCGTACGGTCGCGCCCGGGACGGAGATCGGTCAGCAGGGCAACCGCGATCACGAGCCCGGCAAGGAGCACGAGCTCGACCGCGACGTTGCGCCGCAGCTCCACGGCGGCCGCGCGCGGCACGAGCCGGTAGCGGTTGATCCAGCCGATCGCGACGAGGGCCCCCAGCAGGGCGGTCTTCACGAGCAGCGCGCGACCGTAGCCGGTCGTCCAGAGCTGACTGAAGGACGCAAGCTCGGAGAGCGCGCGCACGATCCCGGTAATCCCGAGGGCCGCGACCGAAACGAGCGCGACGTTGGAGAACCGCCGCATCGTGGCCGCACGATCGCCTGGCCCACGCAGCGCGAGTGCGAGCGCGACGAGGCCCCCGAGCCAGACCGACGCGGCGGCGACATGGACGACGTCCACCACGACCTCGATCGGCGAGCGCCCACGATCGAGCGCGTGACCGGCGATGGAGGGGCCCGGCAGCAGCAGCAGTGCAACGACGAACGGCGCCGGCTCGAGGGCCTGGTACACCGGCGCGATCGCTGCCAGCAGCGCTCCCACGCCCGCGGCGATCGCGATCGCCACCATCGCACCGCCGAAGCGACTCGAGACCGGGACGTCGTGGAGCAGGCCGGAGACGCCCACGAAGACGAGCAGGAACGCGCCCAGCAGCAGCCGCACCGGCACGGCTGCGACGAAGAAGCGAAAGCACGCCGCGCCGACGGCCGTCAGCAACCCGGCGAAGAGCAACCAGCGGGCGACGACGTCCTTGACGCCGGGCCCGTTGCCGACCGAGAGCGCGGCCGAGGGAGGCGCCCGGCCCTGGCCGACCCCGAACGCCACGATGCCCGCGACGGTGTGCCCGTCGTCGGAGACGACGCGCCAGAGGACCGTGTAGTCGCCGTCCGGCAACCGCGGCCGGAGCGGCACGACGAGCGTCCGGCCGGCGGACACCCGCGGCTTGCCCGCGAGGACGGAGCCGCCGCCGTTCCGGATCGCCTTCATCCCGGGCCCGGGACGGACGGTGTCGTCGAAGACGAGCCTGACGGTCGCCGGCGCGGCGGAAAGGACGGCCCCGTTCGCGGGCACCGTTCGCAGGAGGGTGGCGTGGGCCCAGCCCGAGGCCGGGAAGACGAGGGCGCAGAGGACGGCGACCGAAAAGGCGCGCAACTTCAACAAAGCTAGCCGCTGTCCTCTTTGCGCCTCGGACGAAGGCAGCTAATCTCGCTGGGTGCGCGAGCCACCCATGATCGACATCCGGATTCGGATCTCCCGCAGGCTCGTGCTGTGGACAGTCGGGATCCTCGCTGCGTTGGTCGTTCTGTCCCTCGCGTTGCAGACGTTGGGTGAGTCCTCCGGCAAGGTCAAAATCGGTCCAGTCCAGACGGAGCCCGGTCCTAACCCGTAACTTCAAGAAAGCTAGCGGCAGCCGGTGTTAGCTTCCTCCGTGTGCTGTTCCGCCAGTTCGTCGACGACGATCTCGGCTGCGCCTCTTACCTGATCGGGGATCCCACCAGCGGCGAAGCCTTCGTGGTCGACCCCGCCTACGCGATCGAGCAGTACGTCGACACCGCCACCGCGGAAGGTGTTCACATCGTGCACGTGCTCGAGACGCACACCCATGCCGATCACGTCTCCGGGCATGGGCGCTTTGCGCTGGAGCACGGCCTGCCCGTGTCGGTACATGCGCTGGCCGAGCCC
Source organism: Actinomycetota bacterium (assembly GCA_005885085.1). Lineage (GTDB taxonomy): Bacteria > Actinomycetota > Thermoleophilia > Gaiellales > Gaiellaceae > 3-1-20CM-4-69-9. Next base: position 14,497 of record VAXY01000046.1, read on the forward strand.
GAGTTTCCGTTCGATGGGTTCGAAGACGGACAGACGCTGCACGTCGGGTCAGTGCCCGTGCGCGTGCTCCACACGCCAGGTCACCGCCCCGAGCACTGCGCGTTCATCGTCGACGAGCGCCTCGTGCTGACCGGCGACTCGCTCTTCGTCGGCGACGCCGCTCGGCCAGATCTCGCGGTGGACGCGCGCGAAGGTGCGGAAGGCCTGTTCCACTCGCTGCAGCGCCTGACCGAGCTCCCCGACACGTACGAGGTCTACCCCGGACATGTTGCGGGCTCGCTGTGCGGCGCAGCGATGAGCCCCGCTCGCTCGTCCACGATCGCCGACGAGAAACGTTCGAACGTCGCTCTCGGCTTCGGCGACGCGCAGGCGTTCATCACGAGCTCAGCGTCCGTCTCGACGCCGCGCCCTCCGACCACGGCACGCGTGGTCGCCCTGAACAAGGGCCCTTTCATCGGAGCGCCGCCGTCGCTCGAGCGCCTGGAGCAGATCGGCGAGGCGGCGGTGCTCGACGTCCGGCCGGCCGCCGCACACGCCGACGGCCACGTGCGCGGCGCCTTCAACGTGCCGGTCTCCGGCTCGTCGTTCGCAACCCGCGCGGGTTTCATCCTAGGTCCCGACGAACGGATCGTCATCCATGCGACCGACGACGGGGAGGCCGACCGCGCGGCGCGCGGCCTCCGCTCGGTCGGCTTTCTCGAGCTCGCGGGCTACGTCACGCACGTCGACGCGACGGAGCAGCTCGAGCCCGTCGAGCTCGGCGAGCTGGAACGGCTGCTCGAGGACGGCTCGGTGCAGGTGCTCGACGTGCGCGAGAAGTCGGAGCGCGACCAGGGCTACATCCCCGGCACCCTGCACATCCCGTACCGGCTCCTGCGCGAGACCGGCGCGGATGGGATCGACACCACGAAGCCCGTCGTCACGATTTGCGGGTCGGGCACACGCGCCTCGATCGCGGCCAGCCTGCTCGCGGCCGCAGGCGTCGACGCGCGGCCGGTGCTCGACGGCGGCGTCGAGGACTGGCCAGGCCAGACGGTGTCGTTCCGCCGCTGCGGATCGACCTGACCTAGCGCCCCTCCCAGCACTACAGGCCCGCTTCTGGCCCGCTAGCACGCGGCGCGAGCGTCCACCCTCGTCCTTACCCAGGCTTCTAGCCTGGGCTGCCGACGAGTGCGGCCTCTCGCTTGGTGCTAGCGAACCAGAAACTGGGCTGCATCACTGGACGGGGCACTAGCGCAAGCGCTCGACGGAATACCCGCTTTCCGCCATCGCGTCGAGCAGCCGGCCGCAGTGCTCCTCGTCACGCGTGATCAGCGTCAGCTCGACCTCCGTCCCGCTGACGGGGATCTCCATCCCCTCGCGATGGTGCTCGACCGAGATCAGATTGCCGCGCTCCTCCGCGACGAGCGAGAGCAGCTTGATCAGCTCCCCGGGACGATCCGAGAGCTGCGTACGCACGACGAGATACCTGCCCGCGACCGACAGACCATGCCGCATCACGGAGATCAGCATCGTCGGGTCGATGTTGCCGCCCGAGAGCACGGGAACCGCCGGGCCCGAGCCGCCGGCCTTGCCGGCGAGCAGCGCAGCCACGCCGACCGCGCCCGCACCCTCCACGACCAGCTTCGCGCGCTCGAGCAGGAGCACGATCGCCTCGCTGATCTCCTCGTCGCTGACCGCGACCATGTCGTCGAGCAGGTCTGCGAGCAGCGGCATCGTGAACTCGCTCGGG
>VAXY01000046.1:16364-16793 GCA_005885085.1 Actinomycetota bacterium
GCGAGCTCGAGCCCGATCGTCCCCTGCCCGGCGATCACGAACTGGTCCTCGTAGGGATGGATGAACGTGCCGCCGCTCTCCTCGACGTGTTGACGCGCGGCGCTCAGCGCGTCCTCGAAGTCCGCACCGGTCATCACCGTCTTCGCGCCGTAGTTGCGACACGCCTCGACCTTCGCCATCGGCGCGTCGAGCGGCACGTAGATGGTCGCCGGCGCGCCGAGCTCGCGCGCAGCCCACGCGACCGCCTGGCCGTGGTTGCCGGCGCTGGCCGCGACGACGCCGGCCGCACGCTCCTCGGTCGAGAGGGTCGAGAGCTTGTTGACGGCGCCGCGGATCTTGAAGGAGCCCGTCCGCTGGAGGTTCTCCGCCTTCAGGCGCACCTCGCGGCCGCAGCGCCGCGAGAACGTCTCCGACAGGTAGATCGGCGTC
>VAXY01000253.1 GCA_005885085.1 Actinomycetota bacterium
CCTGACGGCGGCTGAGGACCCGTCCGGCGCCGTGCACCGTGCTGTACAGCGCCTCCTTCGCCTCCTGACCGTCGACGCCCTCGAGGATGACCGAGATGTCGCCCATCGAGCCGCCGACGAACCCGCGCTGTCCCGGGAAAGCGGGCGTGCAACCCTTCCGGACAACCCAGTAGTCGTTGCCGAAGTGTGTTTCGCGCCAGGCGAAGTTGTGGTGGTTGTGACCTTCTTCGGTCGCATGCGTGCCGAGGATCTGCAGCGTGCGCTCGACGACGAGGTCACGGCCGGCGTACGCATACTCGCCCGCGAGCGTCATCGCCTCGACGTACGACTGCCCGAGGTCGGTCCGCATGTCGAAGAGGACTGGCGGCGAGTCCATCGGCCCTTCCTTAGCGCGGTCCTCGAAGCGCAAGCCCTGCGCGAGGGCGAAGAAGCCGGTCGCGGTCTTGTGGCCGAAGCCGCGCGAGCCGAAGTGGACGCCGACCCAGAGCAGCCCCTCCTCGTCGGCGAGCAGATCGACGTAGTGGTTGCCGCCGCCCACGGTTCCGAGCTGGTCGCGTGCGAGCTTCGCGAGCTTCCGCTGCGGCGTGAACTCGGCGTGCTCGATCTTGTCGAGCACCGGGTGGTCGACGCGCCAGCCACTCGACCGTCCGACGCCGAACGAGATCTGGCACGCAATCTCGTCCATCACATGCGGAACGTCGACGTCCGCGGCTTTCAGCGGCGTCCGAGCCGCTTTATTGCCGCACCCCTGATCGAAGCCGACTCCGCTCGGCGAGATGTGATCCTCGTAGGCGGCGGCGCCGCCGATCGGCATCGAATAGCCGACGTGGTTGTCCGCGCACAGCACGCCGTAATGGGCATCGACCAGGCAGCGCTCGAGCTGCTCGAGCACACGCGGCTCGGGCTTCCCGAAGATCTTGACCTGCGCCATCAGACGAATACGTCGGCGCTGCAGCCGGCGATCAAACCTTCGAACACGTCCTCGACGCCGCGGAGCGAGGGATGGGCGAGATCAACCTCGACGTCGTCCCATTGCTCGAGTCCGAGCGCGCCGGCGCCCTCGTCCGCGCCGAAGCAGAGCAGGGTCTCGGTCGAGATCACGTTGCGGCGTCCGCTCTGGCGGCGCGCGATCCCTTCGAGCTCCCGCAGCTCCTCGAGCGGGTCGATGCGCACGTTCGAGTCCGAGCCGATGCAGATGCCGATGCTGCGCTTGCAGACGCGCTCGACCGGCAGGAATCCGTCACCGAGGTTCGCCTCGGTCGTCGGGCAGGCGCAGATGCGCGCGCCGGCGCGGGCGACCAGGTCGAGCTCCGCGCCGTCGGCATGCGTGGCATGCACGACCGTCGTGCGCTCGCTCAGGCAACCCGTCCGGTCGAGCAGTTCGATCGGACGGACGCCGTGCTCTACCAGGCATTCCTCGATCTCGCGAGGCTGCTCGTCCGCGTGCACGTGCAGCGGCAGCCGCTCCGCGGCCGCGTAGCGGCCGATCTCCTGCAGCCAGTCCGCCGTGCACGCGCGCACGGAGTGGGGGGCGAGCCCGACTGCAATGCCCCGGCCGCGGAGGTCCTCGACCTGCCGGAGATACTCGGCGGCGGATTTCTGGCGGAACCTCGTCAGCCCGCCGCGGCCGTATGCGGCCAGCAGGACGACGATGCGGATCCCGGCCTCCTCCGCGGCCTCGACCACTGCGAGCGCCTCGTCGAAGCCGAGATAGTGGAACTCGCCGACCACCGTGTAGCCGGCGGCGCGCAGTTCCCGGTAGACGTGCACGTACTCCCGGCGCACGGATGCGGCGGTCTGACTCTCCGCCTCGCCGAGCATGAGCTCCCGCCAGGCCCAGAAGTCCGTGCCGCCGCCGCGTCCGCGCAAGGCGCGCTGGAAGGCGTGGCAATGGGCGTCGACGAATCCGGGCAACGGGAGGGTCTCGGCCACGGGCGTATCCTTTCCACACCATGGCGACCCGCGCCGTTCCCGCGCCTCTGCAACAGCTCCCCAACGCCCTTACGATCGCGCGCCTGGCACTGATCCCGGTCTTCG
>VAXY01000258.1 GCA_005885085.1 Actinomycetota bacterium
TCGTTCCGTCTGCCGCCACGTGATCGCGCTGCAGGCGCGTCGACGTCTGGATCGCGGAGCTGTGACCGATCCGCCCCTGCGCCTTGAACTCGCGCTCGATCCCGCGCACGGTGTCGATGCCCTTCGGGCCCTGCGGCACCGTGAGCGTCCCTTCACTGACCTCCGGCTGCGTCGGGCGGAACGCAGTCGCGACGCGCTCGCGGAAGTCGAAGTTGAGGTACCAGGCCTCGAGGTCCTCGAAGATGTGCGACACGTGCATGCTCGTGCCCTGCCGGAAATAGTGGCGCGGGCCGAGGTCGACGAGGCCGAGCGTCTCGTGGTTCGCGATCAGCCGCGGCCCGAGCCCGTCCTTCTGCGTCGACGTGAAGCCGAGGAAGAGCTGCGCCGACGGGGGGATCAGCTCCGCACCCGGCACCCCCGCGGCCATCGCGACGTTCTTCGGGAGACTGCGGCGACCGCCGAACCCGCCGCCGACGAACCCCCGCCGGATGCTCGTGACGTCGAAGAGCGACAGGTCTCCGAACAGGACGCCCGCCGCGTGGGCGAGATGGTCGAGGGAGTCGCTGCGCAGGAGGATCGCCACCTCGTTCTCCTCGATCAGCGTCTCGTGCGGATCGCTCGGGAAGCGCACCGCCGGCAGCAACGCCGGCTTGCGCGCTCGCCGGTCATGCGGCGCATGCGCGCGCCACGCCTCCGGCACGCGCCGCTCGAAGTACGGCAGCCCCCACGCGAGCGTCAGCCCCAGTCCCGCGGGAGTCTGCTCGTAGCGTCGGTCGAGCTCGTCCAGCGCATCCGAGAGCTCGCGTTGCGCGGAGCGCACGTCGCCCGCACGGATGTCGGCCGTCACCAGCTGATGGTGCAGCGGCGGAAGGACCACCTCGACGTTGTTGTCGACGATCACGGAGACGCCGTCCAGCAGGTGCTGCTCGGCCGGGCGCGGCAGGCCGACCGGGCGCGGCGGCGCCTCGCCGCTCAGCTGGTCGACGAGCTCGTAGACGCCGGCCGCGCCGAGCGCGCTCGCCGCGGCTCCCGCGAGCAGCCGTCTTCGCGTCAGGCGCACGTTATGACGCAGTCGGCTTGATCGGGACGAGGCCCCGCAGCATGCGGTCGAGGTTCTGCCGCACCTTGCGGTATCCGAACGGCGGCGCGACGTGCTCGCTGACCGTGTACAGCCCGCCCGCGTAATGCCACGCATAGAGGACGTGCCATTGATCCGCGTCCTGGTTGACGTCGTAGACCGTCGCCGCCAGCCCGCCCGCGCGCACCTTGCCGGCGTTGTCGCTGAAGCAAGGGATCAGCTTGCGCTGCTTCGAGTCGGCGTCCACGCATCGCGGTACACGAGTACGCCCCGGATAGCCGCGCAGGTTCACGTGCTTCTCGCCGCCCGCCGCGCCGAGCCCGGTCTCCTGCCACACCCAGCTGAGGAGATAGCTCCGGTCCCAGCTGACTTCGTCGATGTTGTTCCATTGGCTGCCGATCACGCCGTCGAGCGGGTCCGGCAGCCAAGACGGACAGAACACGGGGGCGTCGATGCGGTTCGCGAGGCGCTGCCAGCCCGCGAGGGCCTTTGCCGGGCAGCGCACCTTCGCCGACGCGTTGACCGAGTCGCTTGCGCCGCACCCGGCGAGCACAATGGCGGCCGCCACCAGGACCCCGACCCGTTTCACCGCTCCATTAAAGCCGGTAAATCGAGACCCAGGGCCCGGCGCGTCCGTCGCCGGGCTCGAGGTGGAAGATCAGCTTGGTGCGCGTCCGGAGCGCGTCGTAAAAGGACGCCTCGCGGGGGTAGTCCGAGCGAGCCGCAAGCACGCGGTCCGTGACGGAGCCCGTGACGATCACATAGCGGATGTCCTGGCGCCGAAGCCGCGCGACGTTCCGTTCCGGATCGAACGCGCGCTTCGGGCCGGGCAGCGCCAGGTGGAGGACGTCCAGCCCCGCGAACGGCGGCGTGGACGGATCCGCGGCGACGTGCGTCCCCGGTGGAACGTGCTGCTCGACCCACCGGTGTGCGATCACGCGCGTGTCCGTGTGGGTCAAGCGCTTGGCGTCGCGGATCGACCAGGTCAGCGGCACGACGAGCAGGAGCAGGGCCACCGGCGCAAGCGAGCGAAACCGCCCGGCCAGAGCGCCCAGCGGCGGGACGAGCGGCAGCACATACCGGTCGAAATGCGCGTGAAGCGTGAGGAGTTCGACGAAGTACGCGAGCACGAACGCCGCCAGGATCAGGTCGGTGCGCGTGCGACGCACGAATGCCATCACGAGCCCGATCGCGCAGATGATCAGGATCGGGCCGAGCCCGTGCCACAAGCGGTCGACGAACGCGATCGGCACTGCATGGTCGTGCTCGAAGCCGAGCCAGCCGTCCCGCGCGAGCCGTTGCACGTGGCGCGCCTGGTGCCACGCCTGGTGCCGGTGCACGAGCACGAACGGGCTCGACACGAAAAACGCTGCGATCGCGAGCACGACAGCAGAAGCGAGCCTGCCCCAGCGTCCCCACCCGGCCACGACGAGCGGAACGAGCAGGAACACGCCGGGGTACTTGAACCCGGTCGCCAATCCGACGGCGGCGCCGGCGAGCTCGATCCTTCCCTTCACCATCAGAGCGAGCGC
>VAXY01000259.1 GCA_005885085.1 Actinomycetota bacterium
TTGCCAAGTGCTCGTGAGCCAGGGGGATCTCGACGTCGCCGAACCGATTGCGCGCGAAGCACTTGCGTTTGCCCAGTCATACGACGACGACTGGGCGATCCACCTCGCACACCACTTCCTCGCCGACTGCGCGCTGATCCGCGAGGAATACGACCTCGCGGAAGAGCGGTATGCGCGTGCACTGCGCGCTGCGCTCGCCCACTGGAGCGAGATTCTCTTCGAGTTGCAGGGCGTCGCAATGGCCGCATCGGGACGATTGCAGCCCGAGCGCGCGCTCCGCCTTGCCGGTGCGGCAGCGGCCGAACTCGACGCGCTCGGCGTCGACACGTCAAGCGTCACATTCTGGATGGCCCTTCAGAAGAAAAACTTCGGACGCGCTCGTGAAGCGCTCGGCGAGGAACGCGCGACGGCGGTCTGGAACGATGGACGACAGCTCCCACTCGAGCGCGCAGTCGAAGAAGCGCTCGCACCCTGGCCTGACACCTAGTCCTAGCATCGAGTTCTACCGCCGGCGCGACGTGATCGACTTGCTGCTGCCAGTCCCTTGACACCTGCCGACATCGACTCGAGGCGCATGCCCTAACCGCGGTCGGCCTCTCGGAGGACGCCCGTCAGGCGGCTCCCTCCATCCGCCAGGGGTGAGAGGGTTGACGGCGGGACGAGTCCACTTCAGGGAGGGCAGATGAAGGTTCAATGGGAGCGCTGGAGCCCGCTCGCGGGCGTGCTGGCGGTGGCAGGAATGGTGATCGCGTTCGCGATCGCCTCGGGTTCGCCGAGTACGACCGACTCGGACACGAAGATCGCGGGCTACTTCCATTCCCATCACACGAGGCAGCAGATCGCCCTCTTGGTGTTCCTCGCGGGAATCCTGTTCCTGTTTGTGTTCTTCTCGACCTTGCGCGCGAGGATGGTCACCGCGGAGGATGCGACCGTGCGTCTCGCGGCGCTCGCCTGGGGCAGTGGCGTCGCGAGCGCCATCCTCTGGCTCTGCGCGGTCGTGTTCTTCACTGGGCCCGCGTTCGCCGCGGACGACACCAGCAAGTTCCGGCTCGACGCGAACACGTTTCGGCTGACGAGTGACATGGGCTACGAATTCTGGATCAGCGCGGTGATTGTCGGTGCGCTGGTTGTCTGGGCGACATCGGCAGTCGCGCTGCGGACAGGGCTGTTGCCGCGGTGGTTCGCGTGGCTCGGGGTCCTCGTCGGGATCATCCAGCTCTTCGCAATCTTCTTTGTCCCGGTGTTCGTCTACTGGGGCTGGATCGTGGTCGCCGCAGTGCTGCTCTGGTGGAAGACGCCCAAAGCCCGCGCACCTGCCGCGACGTAACCCGAAAGGCGACGCGGACGCGGCTGCCCGGCTGCGTTCGTGCCGCCCGACTGCCGGCGTGTGCGTTCCATCTCCTCGACGGTGAGCTTGCCCTGCCGCGCGCTATAGCGGCCGCGATTGCAGCGACGAGGCGGCCGGCCTCCAAAACCCTCCCGCCGTCCGCGATCATCGTGAGGTGCGGCGTGCCCGTGCCAGAGCTCTACGACGTCAGCGCCGGCGGCCTCGTCGACGCTGGGCCGAGTCGCGCGCTCGTCGTCGCGAACCTCATCGTGGGAGACGGGCCAAGGTCATTCGCTTCGTTCGCAGGGCGATTGCACTCTTCGTCATTGTCGGGCTGGTCGCGGCGCTCGTCTTCCGTTCGTGGGTCGCCGCCCAGACGCGCGCAGTGATTCTCCTTTCGCGCACCTCGAACACTCCCGTGGTCGGCTGGCTGGTCGGCGTCGCAACGGACGAGCCGCGGGCCGGGGAGACGATGATCGCGGGGCAGCCGACGACGCTCGTCCGCCCTGGCGCCGGCCGGTCCTGGCCGGCCGTCGTGTTCGTCAACGGCGTGACGCGGCTTGGACGTCATCATCCCGACGTGGAGCGGCTCGCCCGCGCGCTCGCCCGAGCGGGCTATCTCGTCGCCGTGCCCGATCCACCGGGATTGCGGCAAGGCACGTTGACGCTACGAACGCTTGCGGCGACGACCGCGGTGGTGCGTGCTGTCGCCGAGAGGTCGGACGTCCGCGGCGGGCGCGTCGCACTGTTCGGCGTCTCGGTCGGCGCGAGTCTCGCGCTGCTGGCGGCTGAGAAACCCTCGCTCGCAGGTCGCATCCGCGCAGTGGCCGGTCTCGCGCCCTACACGGATCTCGTGCATGTCGTTCGCTTGACCACGACCGCGGTCTATGTGAAGCAGGGAAGGTTTGAGCGCTACCGTACGAAACCTTTCGCGGCGCTCGTGATTGCACGCTCGCTGGCCGCGGCGCTTACGCCTGGGCGCGATCGCACGCTTCTGCTCGCGCGGCTCCTGGCGGTTCCCGACGACGCCCCGGATCCGCTCGCGTCGCTGCGTGCGCTGCACGAATCTCGGCTGCGCCCGCCTGCCCGCGCCCTTGTCCGGCTGCTCGTGAACCGCGATCCAGCTCGCTTCGATTCCCTCTACGCCGCGCTGCCGCAACGCGTCCGCCTTGCTGCCACCATGCTCTCGCCGATCAGCGCGGCCGCCCGCTTACAGGCTCGCGTCCTGATCGCATCCGCACCTCACGACAAGTACTTCCCGCCCGATGAGACGCGCGCGCTTGCACGCCGGGCGCCGCACGTCGCACTCACGGTCACTCCGACGCTCCAGCATGCGATCCCACACTTCTCCGTCGGAGATTTCGGCGGACTCTTCCGCTTCGACGGATTCCTCGTCCGGGTGCTTCGATTAACGGGATAGGTCGACCCAGACTGGATGCCCGTCAGATTGATCTGCTGTCGCGTCTTGGCGGAAGTGCGACAGCAGTGGGGTCGGAGTCGCCCGGTGTGCGGCATCTTGACGGGGCGGGAGCAGACGATCCCCGCCCGCCTGCTCAGGGGGCCGAGGCCCAAAAACGCCGAAGCCCGCTGACCTTGCGGTCTTCGGGCTTCGACTGCACCACTATTTCACGGCTACCCGATCGCTGTCAACGCCGACGGAGGCAGCTGCGCGAAACGAAGTCCGCCGCGAGGCGCGTCAAGTCGCTCTGCGGTTCGCGACAAGCTGGTAGAACGCGAGCGTGAATATTGCTCGGCACCACTCGACGCGCGATCGTCTCATGCTCTGCGTTCGACCACGATCGCCCCTGAATGCCGCAGCGCTGGCATTGCATTTGCCGGCAAGCAACCCTCGTCCGAAACGAACATTCTGTCGGGTGGCCCCTGCGGGATGAAGAGCAAGCCGCCGGTGCGCTACAAGCACGTCGTCTGGATCGTGATGGAGAACAAGGGGTACTCGGACATCATCGGCTCGCCGGCTGCGCCGTACATCAACACCTTGGCGAAGAACTGCGGCGTTGCCACGAACTTCTATGCCGAGTCGAGTCCGAGCTTGCCGAACTACGTTGCAATGACCTCGGGCAGCACCCAGGGGATTTCCGATGACGACGACCCATCGTCGCACCCGCTCGCCGTGCCGAGCATCTTCTCCCAACTCCACGGCAACTGGCGTGCACTCGAGGAGTCCATGCCCTCTCATTGCACTCTCTCGGACTCTGGCCTCTACGCCGTTCGCCATAACCCTGCGACGTACTACACGA
>VAXY01000254.1 GCA_005885085.1 Actinomycetota bacterium
AGCCGAGGCCGTAGAAGCGAATCAGGACGCGCGCCTCGGGCACCGCGAGCCACACGCGCCAGTACAGCAGCAGCATGATCGTGCGCAGAACCACGTACGAGACGGCGAACGCCGCGCTGTGACGGCCGTGCGCGACGTCGCCGATCAGGACGGCCATCGCCGCGATCGCCAGCATCGCACCGAAGTACGAGAGCCGGAAGCCGAGATCGTCGGTGTCGAATCGCGTCGCATACGCCATGTAGCCCTGCCACGCGACCCAGACCGGGACGAACAGGGCGGCGAAGCGCAGGAAGCCACCCGCGGAGTGGTCGGCGACGAGGAATTGCGACAGCTCCGTGATCGCGACCACGAACACCAGGTCGAAGAACAGCTCGAGCCAGCTGGCGTGACGTTCGCCCTCGTCGGCCAGCGTCCGCAGGCGCGGTGGCTGGAACCAGTCGACCTGCGTGTCAGGCTCGCGGAGCTGGATCCCCATCCGTCGCATTCTCCACAGCGCGACCCCGTCGTTCAGAGCGGGCGGCCGATCAACCAGTGGTGTCCGAACGGATCGGCGATGCGTCCCTGGCGGAGGCCAATCGCGGTCACTTCAACGCGAACGTCACGTTGACGACCGCCGTGACGTCCTTGTCGAGCGTCGACGTGTCGTACACGCCGTAGTCCTCGACCTCGGTCGAGTTCGGCGAGGTGATCTGGAACACGCCGACGCTGACGCGCCGCAGCTTCCCGAGGTGCGAGCCCGTCGCCTCGACGATCACGCGCGCGCGGCTGCGTGCGTCGCGCGTCGCCTGCGCCAGCAGCTCCGGCCTCAGCGTCGGCAGCTTCGTGTAGACGTATTGCGGCGCGTCTGCCTGCAGCGGGATGCCCTGGCCGAGCAGCTGCGAGCTGCGGTCGGCGACGTCCGTGACGGCGAGCACGCGCGGCGAGCGGATCTCGAAGCTCCGCGTCAGGCGAAAGGAACTGACACGGCCCTTCCGCGACACGGTCTCGGTCGAGATCGGCTGGACGCTCAGCTCGCCGCCGGTGACCCCGGCGCCGGTCAGGAAGGAGCGGATCTTGGACGTCCAACCCGCCAACTCCCGGGCTGCGGCGTCCGCGGATCCCTGCTCGCTGGTCACCGAGAGGTTCCAGACGATGTAGTCCGAGACGATCCGCTTCTTGGCCGAGCCGGTGACGCTGATGACGTCGTTCCGGTTCTTGTCGCGGATCCCGTGCCCGATCGCGAACGAGCCGATCACGAACGCGATCGCCAGCAGAGCCAGGCCGCCGAGGAGCGGGAGCCGCTCGAGCACAGGATGACCTTAACTTCTTAACAGGGCGGCGCTACCCTGACGCGCGGTGAGAAGAGGGGTCTTCGCCGGGGCGGCTCTCACCGCCGTCCTCTGGACGAGCGCGGCAGGCGGAGCGACCAGGCCGGAGCTCGTGCTGACGGCGGCAAAGACGAATCACGTCAGCCTCGTCGGTCGGCCGTTCTACGTCTCCGCCACCGTCGCCGACCGGGCGCCGACGCCGCGCAAGGCGCTGGTCACGGTCTCGTCCGCCGGCGCGACGCTCGCCGCGACCTCGGTGGTCGTCAGGCCGGGCCGGGCCGTGACCGTGAAGCTCCCGATCAGCCTGGCAACGCCCGGGAGGACGCGTCTCACCGTGGCGATCGTCCACGGCAACTCGCGTGTCGTCGGCGTGGACGCCGCCGAGTTCCGCGTGCGCACGAGCTCGGTGCTCGTTCCCAGCTTCGCCGGATACGGCGCCCAGTTCAACCACCACGTCTACTCGGCGCTGAGTCGTTCTGCCGGCGTCAGCGACGACAACGTCGTCGACATGGAGCAGAAGATGCGCACGCTGCACCCCCAGTTCTCGCGCATCTTCTTCACGCCTCAGGCGTTCAGTTTGCGCAGAGCGTCGGGACCGACATCGACATCACCTGGCAGGGAGGCACGCTCAGCGTCGCAGCCGGCACCGTGCAGAAGTTCGCCGACGTCCTCAACGACCTCGTGCGCAACCGGGGTGTCACCCACCTCCGCTGGCTCACGCTGCAGAACGAGCCGAACCGGACCCGGATCACGATGGATGCCTACGAGCGGCAGTATCGTGAGCTCGATCCGTTCATCCAGAGCATTCGCGGACAGGTGCGCTACATGGGCGGCGATCTCGTGCGCGGTCCAGACACCGGCCCCCCGAATCAGGACGTCTGGTGCCAGTACCTCGCCACGCACATGTCCGACATCCTGGATGCGTACTCGATCCACGTCTTCTGGGACTACTGGGACACGCAGAAGATCGTCGACCGGCTCAAGGAGGTGCGCGCGATCGTGAACGCGTTGCCGGAGTCGGGCCGCAAGCCTCTCTACGTGACCGAGTACGGGACGGGACGCCGATCACGCAGACGAACGTGAGCGCGTTCCAGCATGCGCTCTTCGACGTGCTCGCGGCGGAGCTCGGCTACATCGGCACGAGCAAGTGGGATGCGTATTACGGCAAGTACGACAGCGGCACTCAGGCGTACTACTTGATCGGCGCGCCCCAGAACGGCTGGCCGCTCTATCCGATGTACAACTTCATGCAGCTGCTGACGACGACGGTGAAACGCCAGTGGCAGATCGTCGCGGTCGATGCTGTCCCCGGCACGTCACGCTCGCTCGCGGCGTATCTGGGCAAAAAGGGCCAGCAGACGGTGATCGGGCTCGACGCCGCGGGCGCTCAGCTGAACACGGTCGCTCCTGCAGCGAGCTCCTACAGCGTCGCCGGACTCCCGCCGTCGAAGCAGCTGAACCTCCTGCTTTGGAATGAAGCCGGCGACGGGCTGGTCGGGCCGAAGCACGCCGTCACGAGCGACGCGGCGGGCATGGTCACGATCACCGTGCCGCAGCACGCGGTTTTCGTGCTGACCTCGCTGCGCCTCGGGTGAGGTCGCTCGGCCGGTAAACGGCGACCGCCGGTGGCTGGCGCGCGCCGGCGGTCGCGTGGTCGCTCGTTACGAGCTCGAGTTGTCGTGATCGCAGTGGTGCGACGAGCTCGACTGTGTGGTCGTCGTGGCTGTGGTGCCCGCGCCCGACGAGGAGCTAGAGTTACCGCTGCCGCCACTGGCGGCGATTGCGACTCCTGCGCCGCCGAGTGCCATCGCTGCGAGGGAGGTGGCGAGCCAGACGGCGTGCTTGGGTCGGAACACGAGTGGACCTCCTTTCGGTCGTCTGTCCCTTCCATGGAACCGGCGCCGGCTAAGAACGAGCCAAGACGCGCCTAAGACTTTCCTGAGACCGTGTACAGCACGTACGTCTCGACCTCGCGGAAGCCGAGCCGCTTGTACACCGATTCGCCCATCGGGCTCGACTGCAGCGCTGCGAACCCGGCTCCGGCCGCAAAGCCGTCGAGCACCGCCTGTACGGTGACCGCGCTGCCGTAGCCGTGGCCTCGCTGGTCGGTTGCCGTCGCGACGCTGAAGATCGCGACGCTTTCGTCGACGGTGAAGCCGGCCGCTGTCGCGACGTCACGCCCGTGGACGCGTGCGAGGTAGTACTCCAACCCGTCGAGCGCCGCGACCTCGAGCGAGTAGACCGACGCGGCGAGGTCGACCGGGATGCCGAATCCCTCCGCGCTCACGGCCAGCGCCTGCGCCAGGCCGTCCGCCGTCTCCACCCTGACCACCTCGACGTCCGGCGTGGCCGGCTCCCGCAGCTCGTCGGGCGTCACAGCCATGCCGGGCATCCGCAGCGTCTGCTGGAAGCCGAGCCTGAGCGCCGCCTTCTCGACGGCCGGGCTTCGCCCTTCGCGCACCATGATGCTGAACGGCGTGCCGATCCCTCCCGCCTCGGCACGGGCCTCCTCGATGTGGGTCGCCGCCGCATCGCTGTCGACCCACATCCCGTTCAGGTCGCGCACCGGGAACGTCGGGAAGGCTTGGAACGTGTAGCCGTCCCGGCGCTCGAAGCGTGCGCCTTCGAGCACGCCGGCGAGACGCTCCAGCGGCCCCTCCAGCGCGGTGTGAACATTCACTCCACCACCTCCGTCGTCGCGATGACGAGCCGCTCGCGGCGTCGCAGGCGCGGCGGCGTGACGAAGACCGCGACAGTGGCGCCGACGAGTGCCGCAACCGCGCTGATGGCGAAGGCGATCTCGAAGCCGACGACCGATGGAACGCCGTGCGTGCCGCTGACCGTGTGTGCGGCGAGCAGCGCAGCGCCAACCTGGCCGCCGATCACGCCACCGACGGTTCGCATGACGGTGTTCATCCCGGTTGCGACGCCGGTCTCCGTCGGCCGGACCGCCTCCGTGATCAGCGTCGCCATCGCCGCGAACGCGAAGCCGACGCCGATCCCGAGCACGAACATCGCGGCCAGGATTTGCCAGGATCGATCGTGGAGCAGCGCGAGCGACGCCGCTGCGAGTGAGACCAGCCCGAGCCCGGCGGCGAGCGGCCACTTCGAGCTCACGCGCCGGCCGATCAAACCCGCGATCGGCCCCGAGAAGAGCAGGGCGAAGGAGCTCGGCAGCAGGTAGAGGCCGGCTTTGGTCACGCTCGCGTCGAAGCCGAAGTGCACGAGGCGCTGCACGGACGATGCCAGCCCGTGAGGTATCTCGACGAAGTTCGGCACCAGCACGAACGTGCCGAACATCGCAAAGCCGGAGACGATCGCCGTCAGGTTCGTGAAGAGAACCTGACGCACGGCAAGCATGCGCATGTCGACCATCGGCTCCGCGACGCGCAGCTCGGCGAGGCCCCAGGCACAGAGCAGCACTGCGGCGGCCGCGAACAGCAGCAGGATGCGGGTCGACGTCCAGCCCCAGCTCTCGCCTTCCGTGAGTGCGACCAGCATCGCGACGAGTCCTCCCGCGAGGAGGGTCGCGCCGAGGACGTCGACGCGCGACGGCGACTTGATCGGCGACTCCGGAATGAAGCGGTGGACGAGCACGAGAGCCGCCGCGATGTTCGCGGCGCCGACGACGAACAGCCAGCGCCAGGAGAGGTTGTCGACGAACACCGCGGAGACGAGGCCGATCGCCACGCCGACCTTCTCGCGCGGGAATTCGTCGCGGATGATCCCGTAGCTGAGGGGAAAGACCGCTGCGCCTGCGCCCTGCAGCGCGCGCCAGGCGATCAGCGACCAGATGTTCCACGCCGCGGCGGCGCCGATCGATCCGGCGAGGAAGATCGCCAGCGAGATCACGAGCAGGCGCTCCTTGCCGTACTGGTCGCCGAGCCGGCCGAGCAGCGGCGTCGCGACCGAGGCGACGAGCAGGTAGACGGTCAGCACCCACGTCACCCACGTCGTGGTCGTGTGCAAGTCGTGCTGCAGCGTGGGCAGGGCCGGGATCACCATCGTCTGCTGCAGTGCGTACGCGATCCCGGCCAGGGTGAGGATCGCGAGCGTGACGTTGTAGTGCTGCCGGCCCTCAGCCACGTCCGGACGCCGCTAGCCGCTCTTCGCGTACCCCTTCAAACCGCCGAAGTCGAGGAGGACGCAGCGGTCGTTCTCGACCCATGCGTCGTGACCGGGCGGCATGTGGAACGTGTCGCCGGGGCTGACGTGCAGCTCGGTGCCGTCGTTCATCCGAACCGTCATTTCCCCTTCGAGCACGTAGCCGATGTGCTCGACCTCGCACATGTCGGTGCCGCTCAGCGGCTTCACGTGCTCGGACCAGCGCCAACCAGGCTCGAACGTCCCGCGGCCGATCGCGTGTCCGTTCAGATCGACGAGCTCCACCTTCCCTTTGCCGTCTTTGAACTCCCGTACCTCGTCCGGGGATCCAAAGTCCTTGCCCTTGATCTCTGCCATTGCTCCTCCTCGTTGAAGGTGTTCGTCGGCGACACCTTAGGCTACGTCGTGCGCGAAGTCGGGATGAGGCGTCCCTACGCCGGCTGTTCTTCGACGAGCGGGACGGTGCGCGACCGGAGCCAGACGTACGCCGAGACCGAGAGGCCGGCGATGCCTGCGACGGCGAAGGCAAGCTCCGTCCCGCCCGCGGCGGTGAGCCAGCCCGAAAGGATGCCTCCGGCCGTGCCGGTGCCGGCAAACGCGAAGAAATAGAGGCCGATCAGCCGCCCGCGCAGGTGGTCGGGCGCGGCGAGTTGGATCAGCGAGTTCGAGTTCGACGACCAGGTCGTGAAGCAGATGCCGCCGATGAAGAGCAGCAAGGCAATCACCACGGTCGAGCGCAGCGGCGCGATCAGCAGCTCGCAGAGCGCGAAGCCGGCGGTGCCGAGTGCGGTCGTGCCCATCGTCGCGCGGCTGACGTGCGCCGAGACGAGCGCACCGATCAGTGCCCCGACCCCGAACACCCCCGAGAGGGCACCAAACACTTGCGGCCCGGAGTGGAGCGTCTGCTTCGCGAGCACCGGGAGCAGCACGTTGAAGTTGAGGCAGAACGTGCTCATGACGGCGACGAGCGTGAGCATCAGCCAGATCTGCTCGTCACGGCGCGCGAACGAGATCCCTTCCTTGAGGCCGGTGAGGAGCGTGCGCGGACGCTCCCGGCGTTCGACCGCGTGGAACTCCTGAGGCCGCATCAGGAGCAGGCCGATCAGGACGGCGATGTAGCTCGCGGCATTGACTGCGAAGCAGACCCCTGCGCCCGCAGCGGCGATCAGCACGCCGCCCAGTGCCGGACCGAAGATGCGCGCGCCGTTGAAGACGCCCGAGTTGAGGCTGATCGCGTTCGGCAGCTCGAGCGGCCCGACCATCCGGAAGGTGAGCGACTGGCGTGAGGGAGCGTCCAGGACCTGCACGAGCCCCATCAGCGCGGCGATCACGTAGACGTGCCACGCCTGCGCGACGCCGGTGAGCGCGACGACGGCGATCGTGGACGCCAGGAACATCTGCGTGAACTGGGTTCCGATCACCGTGCGCCAGGAATCGAGCCGGTCGACGACGACGCCGGCAACCATGCTGAAGAGGGTGAACGGCATGAACTGGCAGAGCGCGAGGATCCCGACCGCGACCGGCGAGTGGGTCAGCGAGAGGACGAGCCACGCCTGCGCAACGCGCTGCATCCAGGTGCCGATGTTCGAGATCACCTGGCCGGTGAAGAACAGGCGGTAGTTGCGGTGCT
>VAXY01000261.1:0-534 GCA_005885085.1 Actinomycetota bacterium
GTTGAAGTCGTTCGGGAACGTCGAGCTCTTGAACGACGCGAAGTACGCGCCGGCGACGCCGCCGAAGAACGCCCCCGTCGCGTAGGCCCATGTCTTCGTCCGCATCAGCGGCACGCCCATCGCGGCAGCGGCGGTCTCGTCCTCACGGATGGCGATCCACGCGCGCCCGAGCCTCGAGTCGCGCAAGCGGAGGCTGCAGAAGACCGTGATCATCACGAGCAGCAGCACGAACCAGAAGTAGAGCCGGGGCCCTGTGAAAAACGTGCCGGAGCCGGTCTGAAAGCTCACGCCGAAGAAGCCGGGCGAGTCGATCGGCGTGATGCCGTTCGGGCCGTTGGTGAGGTTGAACCCCCCGAGGCTGTCGCCATTGTTTGCGACCTGCGGCAGGATCTCGCCGAAGCCGAGCGTCACGATCGCGAGGTAGTCGCCGCGAAGGCGCAGAGTCGGCAGCCCGATGACGATGCCGATGATCGCGGTGAGGATCCCGGCAAGCAGCACCAACAGCCAGATCGAGATGTGAATTCCGGGGGTGGT
>VAXY01000261.1:572-5215 GCA_005885085.1 Actinomycetota bacterium
CTTCGCGAACTGGACTGACGCGAACCAGGCGCACGTATAGGCGCCCATGGCGTAAAAGGCGACGTAGCCGAGGTCGAGCAAGCCCGCGTAACCGACGACGATGTTCAGGCCGATGGCCATGATCACGTACACGCCCATGATCACGGCCGTGTTGACGTCGGGGAACGCGCCGAACCAGCGCATGTCGGGGAGGTTCCCGTTGTAGAACGGATACAGCACTGCGACGAGCAGGACGAGCGTTGGAATCGCGAACCGTCGAAGGAAGGCGATGTTCTTCGGCAGGTACGCAAACGAGTACTGCACGCCAAAGATGACGACCACGAGCACCGCAAGCGGCCAGGAGGTCGCGTAGACGAGGACGGCGATGAGGAGCGCCCGCAGGACGATTCCCGCCTGGAAGCGCTCGCGTTCGTCCATCGCGCGCCAGCGGCGCCGAGGCTCACCGAGCAGGCCGGTCCAGCGGTGCCACCACGGTTCCCGGTATTCGGGTAGCTCGCTCATCCGCCCTCAGGCGTCCGTTCGCCGAGCAGGCCCTCGGGCCGGAAGACGAGGATCAGGATCAGGATCGCGAAGACGATCGACTGCGTCCACTGTGAGCTTGGCGCGTGCCACGACAGGCCTTCGTTGAACTGCTGGATCAGCCCGATCAGGATCGCTCCCAGGACCGCGCCCGGCAGGTTGCCGATGCCGCCGAGCACCGCGGCCGTGAACGCGATCAGTCCGAGCTGGAAGCCCTGGTCGTAGCGGATGTTCGTGGAGTAGAGCGCGTACAACAAACCTGCGACGCCCGCGAGCGCGCCGGCGATCAGGAACGTGAACGAGATCGTGCGGTTGACGTTGATGCCCATCATCGCTGCCGCTTCCTGATCCTGGGCCGTCGCGCGCATCGCTTTGCCCTGGCGCGTGCGCTGAACCAGCCAGATCAGCAGGAAGAGGATCGGGAAGGTTGTGAGCGCGACGATCAGGCTCGACCATCGGTATTCGTTGCCGCCGATCGAGAAGACGGCGCCCGGCGGGAGGATGTTCGGAACCGACACCGGCGCCGGCCCGAGCCGGTTGAGCCCGACGTCCTGCAGGATGAACGACATCCCGATCGCCGTGATCAGCGGCGCAAGGCGGGGTGCGTTCCGCCGTGGGCGGTAGGCGAGCCGCTCGATCGTGACGTTGAGGATGCCGCAGAACGCCATCGCGGCGAGCAGCGTCAGCGCCAGGCCCCAGACGACCTTGAAACCCGACGTCGACGAGGTGAGCCCGATCTTGTGCGCGGCGACCGAGAGCGAGATCCAGCTGCCGAGCATGAAGACGTCGCCGTGTGCGAAGTTGATCAGCTCGAGGATCCCGTAGACAAGCGAGTAGCCGAGCGCGATCAGGCCGTAGACGAGGCCGAGCGTCAGGCCCTCGAGCGCGACGCTCGCAAAGTCGGACGGCGTCTGGACGAGGTTGATGCCGAGCCAGACGAGCAGTAGGGCGACGAGCGAAAAACCCACGGCCGGAATCGCCCCGGCGCGCCGGAACCCTCGCACCCAGGAGATGTTCTCGCGTCGCGCCTCGCTAGCCACGGGAAATGCGGCGGAGGAGAGCCGAGGGCTCCCCTCCGCCTCGTTGTCGCTTCCTTACGCTCCCTTCACCAGGTCCTGGGGTGGGGTGATCGTCTTGTACGTCGTCTGCTTCCCGCCCTTGATCTGGTAGATCGTGACCGGGTTCGCGTTGGTGTCGCCGTTCGCGTCGATCGAGAAGGACCCGAGGATGCCGTCGGTGACCTTCGTCTTCAGCAGCTGCGCGGCCACACCTGCGCGGGTGCCGTCGCTGTTTGTGATCGCGTTCAGCAGCACCTCGGCCGACTGCGCCGCGTAGGCGGAGTAGCGATCGACGTTGCCGGCCGACTGCGTTGCGCCGAAGTCCTTCACGAACGCCTTCCCCTACGCGCCGAGCTTCTCGTTCGGCTCACCCGCAACGCTGACGTAGATGCCCTCGGAGGCGTTGCCGGCACCGCTGACCACCGCCGAGATCGGCGTGAAGCCGTCAGGTGCAAGCAGCTGAACGTTGTTGCCGAGGACCGAGCTCAGGTCCTTGATCAGCTTGCCGCCGTTCTCGCAGATCAGTCCGCCGATGAACACCGCGTCGGCGCCCGACTGCTTGATCTGCGTCGCCAGGCCGGTGTACGACGACGCCTTCGAGTTCCACGCCGAGAAGCCGGCGACCTTGCCGGTAGTCGGTCGCGACGCCCAGGCCATACGCCTGCTTGTCATTGAGGATGTAGACGTTCTTCAGGCCCAGCTGCTGCGAGTTCAACGCGTCGGCCGCACCCTGGAAGTCGTCCGCCGCAACGATGCGGATGTAGTTCCGCTTACCGGACGGGTAGTACTTGTTCGGCTCGCCCGCCGCCGTGCCCGGCCCGCTGTGGGTGAGGCCGACGTACGTGTTCGCCGGGCTGATCATGCCGACCGGCCCGTCGGGCGCTCGGTTCAGCACCGGGATGATGATCTCGGCGCATCCCGAGTTGAACGTGCCGATCACGCCGATCAGGCTCTTGTCCTGCGCGTACGCCTGTGCGTTGGCCGAGCACTTCTCCGACGCCCACGCGCCTTCCTGCGCGGTCGCGTCGTCACAGGACTGGTAGCCGATCTTGTACTTCCCAGCCTTGAAGTTGTGCTGCTTCAGGATGAACTTGATCGCTTCGGTCATCTGGACCGTCTGCGCACGGCCCGAGCCCTGCAGCGGTAGGTCGGACGAGATGATGTAGTCCGGATTGCCGCCGCCTTCGTAATAGATGTCGGAACAAGACGAGGCCGGCAATGCCTGGACGTTCCCCCCGTTGCTGCCGCCTCCGCCGCCACAGCCTGCGGCGAGAAGCGCCAGCACGGCGGTGAGGCCGATCAGCACTGCCAGCAATGGCCTTCTGCTCACTATCCCTCCTCGGTCGCCAGTACCGGGCTACGCCGCACGCGCCAGGGGCCCGAGCCGCGAAGCCGCAAGTATCGGGGCATTCCGTGGGCTAATGCAAGCCACAACCGCCGCTACAGTGGCCAGGCGCCGAAGTGGCGGAACTGGCAGACGCGCCGGACTCAAAATCCGGTGCCCCGTGAGGGGCGTGTGGGTTCGACCCCCACCTTCGGCACCTGCCGTACGATCAGCCCCGTGGCTTACGACGAACAGCTCGCCGAGCGGATCCGTCAGCTCGTGGCGAAGGAGCGCGGCATCACGGAGCAGAGGATGTTCGGCGGGCTCGCCTTCCTCCTGAACGGCAACATGTCGGTGGCCGCAAGCGGGCAGGGTGGATTGCTCGTGCGAGTCGATCCTGCGGATTCGGACGAGCTGGTCAGCAGGACTCCCGCACGGATGATGGAGATGCGCGGCCGCGAGATGCAGGGCTGGCTGCGCGTGGATGCGGACGACGTACGGACGAAGGCGCTGCTGTCGAAGTGGGTGGACCGCGGCGTGTCGTTTGCCCGGTCGCTACCACCGAAGCGCTAGCCGTGCGTGTCGGCCTGCTCACCGGGGGCGGTGACTGCCCGGGCCTGAACGCAGTCATCCGTGCGGCCGGCCGTCGGGTGATGACGCGCGACGGCGAGGTCGTCGGGGTGCTCGAGGGCTGGAAGGGACTCGTCGACGGTCTGTTCGAGCCGCTCGGGCCGCGGGAGATCTCAGGCTTGCTCCCGCGCGGCGGGACGATCATCGGGACGACCCGGACGAACCCGTTCAAGCTCGACGGCGGCGTCGACAAGGTGCTCGCGAATGTCCGGGACGCGGGGCTCGACGCGCTCGTCGCAATCGGCGGCGAAGACACGCTCGGCGTCGCGGCGCGTCTGTACGAGGAGCACGAGTTCCCGGTCGTCGGCGTCCCGAAGACGATCGACAACGACCTCTCGGCAACCGACTACACGTTCGGGTTCGACACGGCCGTCACGATCGCGACCGAGGCGATCGACCGCCTGCACACTACGGCCGAGTCGCACAACCGCGTCATGGTCCTCGAGGTGATGGGACGGCACACCGGCTGGATCGCCGTGATGAGCGGGATCGCCGGCGGGGCGGACGTGATCCTGATCCCGGAGCAGCCGATCTCGATCGAGGAGGCGTGCGACGACATCCGGCGCCGGCACGAGCGCGGCAAGGACTTCTCCATCGTCGTCGTCTCGGAGGGCTTCGAGCTCGAGGGCGCCGGCGACGGCGGTGACGTCGACCAGTTCGGCCACGTGCGGCTGTCGGAGCGAGGCGTCGGCGCCGCGCTCGCACGCGAGATCGAGCAGCGCACCGGCTACGAGACGCGCGTGACGGTGCTCGGGCACGTCCAGCGCGGCGGCTCGCCGACGGCGCGTGACCGCGTGCTCGCGACACGCTATGGGCTGAAGACCGCAGATCTCGTCGAGGAGCGCAAGTTCGGCCGCATGGCTGCGCTGCAAGGCGACTCGATCGTCGACGTTCCACTCAAGGACGCGACGGCGGAGCTGAAGACGGTGCCGGAGGACTGGTTCGCCGTGGCGCGGGCGTTCTTCGGATAGATCCAAAGGCTGGGGTCAGACCCCTAAGAGCGCCTAACGAAAAGCAGGGACCCACGGTCGCTTGACGAAGTGGGTGTCGTCAACCTCGTGCGAAAGGATGGCGACGATGGCGAGGCGGTTGGTCTCGGATGAGCTGTGGGA
>VAXY01000262.1:0-2360 GCA_005885085.1 Actinomycetota bacterium
GCCGGCGGGCCGCCCCCGAACCCGCAGTGCTGGGGCGTCGTTACCTCGCAGCGCGAGCACGGAGCACGACATCGGCGGGCACGCGCACGGCGACGGGCCGCCCCCTTGTCTCTAGGACTGTTCCGTCGTGTAGACCACGGCGGGGTAGTCGTCGTCGAGCACCGTGGTCCTCTCAGCGCGCATCCCAATTTTCTCGGCAACGCGACGAGACGCGATGTGATCGGGATGGATGATTGCGACCAGCCGCGACAAGCTGAAGCGTCTGAATGCCAGGTCCCGAGCCGCGGTTGCAGCTTCCGTCGCGATTCCCTCGTTCCAAACCGTCTTCTTCGTGTGCCACCCGATCTCGATCTCCGAAGCGCCCTCGAGGGCCCGCGGCCTGATCCCGCAATAGCCGACGAAGCCTGAAGTGGGGAGGGCCTCGATGAGCCAAAATCCGAAGCCGTGCTCCTGGTAGTGGCCGAGCCTCGTCCCTCGTTTTCGGGCGAGGGTAGAACCTCATCTGGTCCTCGTCTGCGACCAGCGCCGCGAGTTCGTCAAGATCGTCTGGACGGAACTCGCGTAGCTTCAGACGCGGGGTTTCGAGGGTCGGCGTGATCGCCCGACGTTAGCGGCGCGTCCGGCTCTCGCCGGACGTTAGTACGCGAGCTGCAGCGATGATTCCTCGGCGGCAAGAGGCTGCCACCGGGGCAGGGTGAGCGCGACCATCGTCGGGCCGCCGATCCTGCTGCGCACGTCAAAGGTTCCGCCGAGGAGCCGCACGCGCTCACTGCTGCCGACGAGGCCGAGCCGGCCGCGCTGCGCCGCGTGCTGCAGCGTGCGCGTGACCTCGAAGCCGTCGCCGTCGTCCTCGATCTGCAGCTCGACACAGCTGCGGCTCGCCGTCAGCAGCAGGCCGACGGTGGTCGCGTTGCTGTGCTCGCGGATGTTCGTGAACGCCTCCTGCACGACGCGGATGAGCGCGATCTTCTGAGACTGGGTCATCGCCCCGAAATCTCCTGTCACTCTCGCGCGAACCTCGATCCCGCTGCGCTCGGTCAACGCGTCGATCTCGGAGTCGATCACGCTCTCGAGCGGGCGCCGCAAGAGGCTTGCCGGCTCGAGCGAATGTGCCAGTTCGCGCAGTTCGCGATTGAGCTCCCCGATGCGGTTCTCGATCCCGTCCAGTTCCCCCGCGAAAGCCGAGGCCAGCCGGGGTCGGAGCTGACGAAGATCGGCACCGAGCGCGGCGATGTGCTGCAGGGCGCCGTCGTGCAGGTCGAAGCCAAGTCTTGACAAACGGCGCTCGCTCGCTTGCACGAGCGTGCGCTCCCGGCCGGCGCTGCGCTGCAGCAGGAAGTCGCGCTCGACGATCGGGCTGATCGCCGAGGACGCCTCCTCCAGAACTCCTTCCACCGCCTCACGGCTGCGCACACGCGCGACGAGAGCGGCCCACGGTGCCTGCCAGCGGCGAATCGGGACGCCCACGATCAGCCCGCGATCGCTCTCCGCGCCGCGGCCGTCCAGCGTCTGCACGGCGATCGTGCGGAACCGTCTCGTCGTCGCGGTTTCTCCGACGGCGACGAGACACTCGGCCCGGCCGCTCTCGTCCCGGATCCACACAGAGGCTTCGACTGCGGGCGACACTGCGAGCAACATCGAGAGCTGAACGTCGAGCGCCACCAGCGGCGGCAGCTCGAGCAACTGGGGGGCGCGGAGCGCCCCGGTCAGGAGCTGCACGGCGATCTCGTCTGCATCCGCCTGCACGACACCCGTCAACGCCGCAACGAGGCGGTGCGCGTCCTGCGGCCGCCAGGCACGTTCGAGGGCGAGAGAGACGAAGAGATCGGCCGCAAACGTGTAGACGACCGTCTCCGACAGTCTGCCGCTGGCTTCGCAGAGTCTCAGCGCCCGCTCCCGCGCGGCCTTGACGCTCGATCGGACGCGTTCGTCCAGGATCGCGCGCCCGAACGCCCGCTCGACCGCCTCGAGGTCGAGCCGAAGCGAATGCCCATCGCGCGACACGGCCGTGTGCCGCTGCGCCTCCGCAATCAAGTCGGAGATGATGTGTGCATCCGCCGCAGGCTTCGGCTCGACCCCAAGAGCTTCCGCTATCCGCGGAGGAAGCGAGTCCGCAATCATACTCTCCCGCTCCTCCCTCTTTCCCCGTCCCAAGTCTGGTTGAGGCAACCGAGAACGACAATGGGCCGGAAGGCCCATCTTTTGTTCAACGTATGAACGCGCTAGAGGAAGAGCAGGACTACGATCGCCGCGGCGGCGAGAAACGGGCCGATCGGGATGGCACGTTTGCGTGCCTCGGAGCCCTGAGCGAGCAGCAGCCCGGCGGAGACGAGACCGGCCGCGAGAGTCCCGAGTAGGAG
>VAXY01000262.1:2374-4002 GCA_005885085.1 Actinomycetota bacterium
AGCCCGGCCGGGTAGGCGAGCTGGATCACGAGGAAAAACGCCCCCGCACCGAAGCTGGCGACGATCCACTCGAGCCAGTGGTGCGGTGCGATGACGATCTGCGCGAGGAGGGTTGCGATCCACGCCGGAACGACGATGCGGTTCGGGATGATGTGTCGCTCGAGATCGTGGCGCGAGATCACGACCAGGACGGCGATCACGAACACGACCACGACGGCCTCTGCGTGGAGGCCGTATCGGATCGCCCCCAGCAGCGACAGGAAGGCCGCCAGCGCATAGGTCACGTTGCGCACGGCGGTCGAGCGCCGCTCGGCGTCCGGCATCCCGGGGGTCGCCGTCTCGGAGCTCACAGCGAACCGCTTTCGCGGTCCGCGAGCAAGGCCGCGACGCTCGGCGGAATCCGACGGAGTGCCGCCTTCTCGATCTCCAGCACGAGATCGTCGATCGGTGTCCACTTGTCGACGGTGGCGAGCCCGTTCCAACGCGTCCCGTCGCCGCCGGTCACGAGCAGCAACGCCGGCGATGTCTTCGACGTCTGCAGCGCCGAGATCGTGTGAGCCGCAGCGACCTTCGACTCGCTCGGCTCGAAGACGACGATGTCGGAGCGATGACGCTCGACGGCGTCGACGATGTCCGCGGTTCCCGCCTGCGCGATCTCATACCCGCGACGGGACAGAAGGAAAGAGGTCACACGCATGAAGCGGCGGTCGCGGCCGCAGAGCAAGATCCGCAGCGGCTGCAACCGGCGCACGTTGGTGGGCTCCCCGCCCGGCTCGCCTGCCGCGTGCATCACGCCACCGCCCCATCGAAGAGCAGTCGGTCTCCCGCTGAGACTCCGCGCCGCTCCGCTTCGCCGGCGGCAAGCTCGATCACGGAGTGCGCCCGGCGCGCCGAACGGATGCGCCACGGCTTGACGTCGTTCGCAACTTTCAGCACCTCACCGTCGCGCGCCAGGAAGAGCGCATCGATCGGGAAGCGCATGAAGAAGGTGTGAATCGACGGGGCGGGGCGGATCACCATTCCATCGCCCGGCCGCAGCTCGCGCCGTCCGAGCAGTCCCCTCATCCGCGGCAACATCCGATCCGCGACGAGGCAGCGCTCGCAGACGGTCGAGCGGTTGCCGGCATGGGTGACTGCGACAGCGTGCATGGCTCGTTAGAGCGAGCTGAGAGCGTGGACGAACTGGTAGAGGGCGGGGCCGAGCAGGATCACGAACATCGCCGGGAAGATCAGAATCACGAGCGGGAACAGGATCTTGATCGGGGCCTTCTGCGCACGTTCCTGCGCGACCGCGTGACGGCGCCTGCGCATCTCGTGCGCCAGGTCGCGCATCAGCTGACCAATCGAGACGCCGAGCCTTTCGCCTTGCACGACCGACCGGACGAACGAGCGCATCGACGGCGTGTCGCACCGGCCCAACATATGCAGCAGGGCCTCTTGGATCGAAAGGCCCATGTTCTGTTCCTGGAGGGACAGTTGCAGCTCCTGGCCGAGCGGGCCCTTCATGCGCGTCGCCGCGGTCTGGAGCGAGCCGACGAATCCGAGGCCGGCCTCGATCGTCACCACGAGCAGGTCGATCAGCTCGGGGAGCTGGTAGTCGATCTCGTTCAGACGCTGGCGTGCCCGCT
>VAXY01000262.1:4037-6511 GCA_005885085.1 Actinomycetota bacterium
CAGGATGGCGGGCGGCGCGTTGACCCCCGCGCTCGCCGCGAGCCAGATCCAGACAAGCGGCAAGCCGATCCCGGACAGCACGCGGTACCCGGTGAACCGGCCCGGCGTCACGTGGTAGAGGCCTGCACCGATCAGGTGGCGGCGCAGAGTCTCCGTACCACCTTTCGACCGCCCGCCGACCGCAGCCCCGAGCCTCGTCGCGACCTGGTCGACCCTTCCGCGCACTGCGCCCGAACTTTCTTCCTCCGTTTCGGGCTTCGCAAAGCCGTACGCCTCCACGCGCTTCGGCACACCGAAGGACGTGTGCCGGATCCCCGGCCAGAGCATGACGCGTGACAGGGTCCCGATCGCGAAGCCCGTGAGGATGATCCCGATGACGAGTGGAAGAATCATCCCGTCACACCTTGATGTTGACGATTTTCTTGATCACGAGAGACCCGCTAGCGACCGAGATGCCGGCGAAGACCAGCACCATGCGACCGCCGGTGGTGTGGTACATGATGTTCATGTAGCCGGGATTGATCAGGGTGATCACGAGGAGCAGGAAGAGCGGCAGGAACGTGAGCACCCAACGCGACATTCGTCCCTGTGCGGTCAGCGTCTGAACGGTTCTGCGGAGCTCGAAGCGCTCGCGAATCGTGTCGGTCACGCGGTCCAGAACCTCCGCGGTGTTGCCCCCGGTCTCGCGCTGCAGGCCTGCGACGAGAGCCACCTGCTCGAGCTCGCGACTGTCCATCCGCTGGACGACGACGTCCAGCGCCTGGTCGATCGGGACGCCGAGCTGCTCGTCGGCGACCACACGCTGGAACTCGGAACGCGCCGGCTCCGGTGCGTCGTTCACGACGACGGACAGAGCGCCGATGAAGCTGTGGCCTGCGCGCAGCGCCGACGCGAGCACCTGGAGGTTGTCAGGCAGCTGCTCGGAGAACAGCTTCCGCTGCTTGGCGAGCGCACGTTTCAGCAGGTTCCTCACGGCGAGCGGAATCACCGCCGCGATCACGACCGAGACGAGCAGCGAGCCGGTCACGACATTGATCAGCAACAGGGCCAAGAGCGAGCCGACGGCCGTGAGCACGACGATCTGCTCCGCCGGCATCTTGATCTTCGCGACCTGGAGCTCCCATTTGAACTTCTTCCAGCGGGAGCTTCCGCGCAGGACGTTCTCCGTTCCTTCGAACATCGCCCCCGTCAGCTGCGCGGTTGCGCGCTTCGACTCGTCGATTGCCGCCGGGATCGAAACGAATTCCGCCAGCCGCTTGCGGACCGTGCCCTTCTTGGGCCCGGACAGGAGGCTGACCACAGCGAAGCCGATGAGGGCGGCCGCGATCAGGCTGACGAGGGTCATGGTCAAGGGGGACGAGAGGATCCGGTCGGCAATGGAGCGCTTGTAGGGTCGAGCGGCAGCTCGTTTGCCGATCGCGAGCTTCGGCGTGTCGTACGCGACACTCGCCTTACCCTTTACGCCGTGGACACGGATCGTGACGGCGATGTGCTGGTTCGGGCCGGCCAACGAGCGGTACCGGAGGAGGTACTCGCTCGCAAGGGTCGAGCCCAGCTGCTTGTAGATCGCCTTGAGCTCCTTGATCGAGGTTGTCTCGATGTACTGGCCGCCGGTGTCACGCGCGATCGTGCGGAGCGCCTTGAGGTTCGAGACACGCGAGCGCAGGCCGACGGAAAAGACGCGAACGTGCGCTGCGCGCGCTTTCGCGGCCATCGTGGCCTCCGACTCGTGGTCTCCTCTGTCTCCGCGACCACGATGTTCCTGGCCGTCGGAGAGGATCACAATCGTGCCGGCGCTGATGTGCCCGTTGCGCAGCAGGTCGAGGGATTGCCCGATCGCGTCGTAGATGTGGGTGCCGAATACGAACGGGGGCTGGGTCGACAACGCCGCGTCGATCCGCGTCTGGTCGGTCGTGAACGGCAGTTTCACGCTCGGGCTCACGTTGTAGGTGACGATCGCCAGCTGCTCCTGGCCCTTGCGCTGGGCGGCGAACGCTCGTGCAGCACCAAACGCGGCCTGTTCCGGCGCTCCCTCCATGCTGGTGCTCGCGTCGATGACGAGGACGGCCCCGAACTGGGTCGACCTGCTCTCGCCGACCGGTGTGACCGTCAGATCGTTTGCCTGGCGTCCGTTCTCGAACACCTGCACTGCGTCGGCCTTCAGCTTCATCCCGTGCGGCAGGGTGAGGATGTAGGCCCGGCTAGGGAAGGCGCTCGCTGCCTCGGCCACGTGCGGCGGCGGTGCGGTTGCACCGAGCGCTGCCGCCGCGGCGGCAGAGGCCGCGAGGACGATGACGGCGGCCATGACAAAGCTGCGCCTCATTGCACTCCGACCTTCGCGTAGTCCGGCAGTTCGACACCGGGGACGAGGAAGATGTCGTTCGGCAGGCTGACCCCGCGCTTCTCGAACTTGTAGAGGAAGTTCGGCCGCAACCCCGTCGGCTCGAGTTGGCCCACGACCGTGTGGTCGCGCG
>VAXY01000263.1:0-2619 GCA_005885085.1 Actinomycetota bacterium
AATGTACGGGGTCGTCAGCTGGAGCGTCCTCGTCGCGGTCTCGACGACGCCGGGAAACCCGAGCACGACGCCGTCGATCCGGTCGGCCGGCAGCGCGGCGGCCTCGACCAGCGACTCCTGCAACGCGGCGATTGCGTCGAGCGCGCCGGTCGCGTCCGCGCCGCGCAGCTCGACGTCCTGCCGTGCCCGGATCTGTCCGGCGAGATCGCAGACCGCACCCCGCAGGAAGCGCGAGCCGAGGTCGAGTCCCAGCACGAACGCGGCCTCCGGCACGGGTTCGAAGAAGACGGCCCCGTAGCTCGGGCCGTCGGGCCCACGCGCCGCCTCGCGTACGAGCCCGGCCTCTGCGAGCGCGCGGAGCGCAAGCGAGACGGTCGGCTTCGAGATGCCCATGCGCCGGGAGATCTCCGCGCGCGAGATCGGCGCCGCGGCTCGGATCGCCTCGAGCACGGTCCGCTCGTTGAGATCCTTGAGCAGAGGCGGCGTCGCACGCGTCGAGGACATCTTGTGAAGAACACTAACCGATTGGCTTGCCGGATCGGCCTTGACTCCGGGCGGCCCTCCGGCATAGAGTCGCTTCTGGTTTGGGTTCCTTACTAGACGCCGGGCCGTGAAGCTCGCCGTCGTCGGCGGCGGCTCGACCTACACGCCCGAGCTCGTGGCGGGTCTCGCGCGCGAGCGCGAGCGCATCGATCTCCGCGAGCTGGTTCTCCACGACATCGACGCGGAGCGGCGCGAGGTCGTGGGCGGGCTCGCCCAAAGGATGCTGGCTGCGGCCGGTTACCCGGGCAAGCTCGACGTCACCGACGATCTGGACAGCGCGCTCGACGGCGCGACGTTCGTCCTCGTGCAGTTACGTGTCGGGGGGCAGGCCGCACGGCTGACCGACGAGACGGTGCCGCTCGCGTGCGGCTGCATCGGCCAGGAGACAACCGGAGCCGGTGGGCTCGGAAAGGCGCTGCGAACCGTGCCCGTCGTGCTCGAGATCGCAGGGCGTGTACGCGAGCTCGCGGCTGACGGGGCGTGGATCGTCGATTTCACGAATCCCGTCGGCATTGTCACACGTGCGCTTCGCGACGGAGGACATCGCGCCGTGGGGCTCTGCAACGTCGCGATCGGCGTGCAACGGCTGATCGCCCGGCTGTGCGACGTCGAGCCTGCGCGCGTCTTTGTCGACCAGGTCGGGTTGAACCATCTGACGTGGGTCCGCGCCGTGCAGGTCGACGGACGTGAGCTGCTGGCCGAGCTCCTCGCCGACCACGGCGACGCGCTGGCCGAGCAAGCCGGGCAGCCCCGGGCCGTGCTCGACGAACTGGGCGCGATTCCCTCCTACTACCTGCGCTACTTCTACTTCCACGACGAAGTCCTCGCGGAGCAGCGCGACGGCGTTCCACGTGCGACGACCGTCGCTGAGATCGAGCGCGAGCTGCTGCGGCTGTATCGGGATCCCTCGTTGACGACGAAGCCGAAGCTGCTCGAGCAGCGCGGCGGCGCGTACTACAGCGAGGCCGCCACGCAGCTGGTCGCAGCGCTGTCGACGGCAGCCGGCGACGTGCAGGTAGTGGACGTTCGCAACGAGGGCGCGATCCCCGGCCTCGCCGCCGACGACGTCGTCGAGCTGCCGGCGCGCATCGGACGCGAGGGCCCCGTGCCGTTGCCGCAGCCTCCGCTCGCTCCCGAGCTGCTCGGCCTCGTGCAGCACGTCGCGGCGTATGAACGGCTGGCCGCGGCGGCCGCGATCACAGGCGATCGAATGCTCGTGCAGAAGGCCCTGCTTGCCCATCCGCTGATCGGACAGGTGCCGCAGGCGGACGAGCTCGTCGACCTCCTGCTCACGAAGGGCGCCGAGTACCTGCCGCAGTTCCAGGGGAAGGCGCTCGCGTGATGCCCGTCGTCCTGGCCGTCGACGGCGGCAACTTCAAGACCGATCTGGCGCTCGTGCGGGCGGACGGCGAGGCACTCGCGCTCGTCCGAGGCCCGCAGAGCTCTCCTCACCACCTCGGCGTCGACGGGTGTGTCCGTGTGCTCGAAGAGCTGCTCGCGACGGCGATCCGCGATGCCGGCTTGCCGAACGGACGCGGGCCGGTCGCAGACGTCGCACAACTCCTCCTCGCCGGCGTCGACTTTCCGAGCGACGAGCACCATGTTCAGGCTGCCGTGGCGCGGCGTCGCCTGGCGAAGAAGGTCTCGGTCGGCAACGACACGTTCGCCGTGCTACGCGCCGGAACGGAGCGGGGCTGGGGCGTCGCGATCGTCTGCGGGTCCGGGATCAACTGCCTGGGTGTGGGCCCCGACGGCCGGCAGATCAGGTTCCCCGCGCTCGGGGAGATCACTGGTGACTGGGGCGGCGGCTACGACGTCGGCCTGGCCGGCGTATGGGCTGCAGCGCGCAGCGAGGACGGCCGGGGCCCGTGCACGAGCCTCGAGCACGCGGTGCCTGGGCACTTCGGTCTTGGGACCCCGACCGAGCTCGCGGAGGCGATTCATCGCGGACGGATCGCGAGGACGCGGGTGACCGAGCTCGCGCCGGTCGTCGTCGTCGAGGCGCATGCCGATGCGGTTGCGGCCGGGATCATGGAGCGGCTCGCCGACGAGATCGCCGCCCTCGTTCGTGTCGCC
>VAXY01000263.1:2728-3105 GCA_005885085.1 Actinomycetota bacterium
CACCGACTCGCCGCCGATCGTCGGCGCGGCGTTAATGGGCCTCGACGAGCTCGGCGCGGACGGAAGCGCAAGGGAACGCCTTCGCCGCGAGCTCGGCGCTCGCTCGGCGCGAATCGGACAGGAGGCAGATGGATGAACGTGCACAGCAGCAACAACGACCGGGCGCGTGGGCGCCGCAGACGACCGGGAAGGAGTCGATCATGAGGCGAATGCTGGTGTTCGCGGCGCTCGTCATCGTCGGCGCGGCTGTTTGGGCCGGCTTCGGCACCGCCGGAGGGAAGACCGCGCGCAGCGCGTCCGGTACCACCTCCGTGACGATCTCGAACGAGCAGGGAACGACATGGACGTGCGGATTCAGTCCGTTCAACGGGGACGTC
>VAXY01000264.1:0-2609 GCA_005885085.1 Actinomycetota bacterium
CGTCGAGCGTGCGCGGGTTGTGCTCTTGCGGCGCGTGGCCGTGGTCTTCTTCCGGCCGGCCGCCGTCGAGCGTGCGCGCGTCGTTCTCTTGCGGCGCGTGCCCGTAGTGCTCTTGCGCCGGGTGCCGGTCGAGCGCGACTTTGCTGCTGTTGTTCGACGGCGAGTGCCGCTGGTCGAACGCGATCGACTGCTCGCGGAGCGTGTGCGCGACGGGCTGCCCGAGCTGCGACGAGTTGCCGTTGAGCGCCCCTGTGTGGATGTGCGCCGCGAGCTTCGCGATCTCGACCGGCTGGCCGTCGATCTGCCCTGCCCGCCGTCATCGCCTGAAGCCGTCGAGTCATCCTCGCCGTTGCCGATCAGCTTCTTTGCGACGCCCACAGCTGCCGGGATTGCGACTCCGATGGCGGCTCCGGCTGCGACCTTTTTCGTGGTCGACATGCCCTCGTCGTCGTTGTCGCCGTTCTCGTCCCTCATGGTGTCGTCTCTGCTGGCCACAATTTCCTCCCCCAGTCGGGATCGAACCAAATAGTTCTCTTACCGTGTCGAAAAGCGCCGAAACGCGATGGTTAGCGAGCGAAAAGTTGGATACATCAGGCCCGTGGCGATCGCGACCCACGGAACCGCCTCCAATTATCTGCAAAGGGCGCCCAGCCCGTCGGGCCTTGCGGATGTGCTCGACGTCATCCTCGACAAGGGTCTCGTCATCGATGCATACGTCCGCGTATCGGTCATCGGGATCGAGATACTGACGATCGACGCGCGCGTCGTGATTGCGAGTGTCGACACGTATCTGCGTTTTGCCGAGGCGGTCAATCGCCTTGATCTGACCGAAACGGAGCTCGCAGGCCTGCCCGAGTTGCAGGAACAGGGAGCGAAGCACATGACCGAAGGCGCGATCGAGGGCGCCGAGCAGGAGGTCGAGCCGGACTCCCCCACGGTGCGCAGGGCGCTCAAAGGAGTTGCAGCGGGCGCGGCCGCAGCGGGGGTCGCCGCCGCTGCGAAGAAGCTCGCGGACCGGGCCGGCTCGGGCGATGAAGATCGATCACGGTGACGAGGGAGGAGAGATGGCACTCAGGGACGACACGAAGGGAGGCCTGCGGAAGCTGCTTCTTCCGGCGGCCGCCAGCCTCGCCGGCGCAGGCGCGGGTCTCGCACTGACGAGAACCGAGAAGCTGCGCGACGCTTTGCCGACGCTCGACGACGTGGGCATGGGGGACCTCGCCGACGACTTGCGCACGAAGCTGAATTCCGTCGTCGGCAAAGTCGATTCCATGGCGGGCGGAGCGAGACCTTCGAGCGGGTCGTCGTCGAGGCCTCTCGACTCCGCAGAACTCGAGGCGCGACGCCGCGCACGCGAAGAGCGGCGGAAACAGCGCGCGGGGAGGTGAGCGAGGCATGGCAATAGCGACCAGAGGAACGGCGAGCAACTACCTCCAGCGTGCCCCGAGCCCATCCGGGCTCGCGGACGTCCTCGACGTGATCCTCGACAAGGGGCTCGTGATCGATGCATACGTGCGCGTTTCCGTCATCGGGATCGAGGTCCTGACCATCGACGCCCGCATCGTCGTCGCCAGCGTCGACACGTACCTGCGTTTCGCCGAGGCGGTAAACCGGCTGGACCTCGCGCAGACCGAGACCGCGGGGATCGAAGAGCTCCGCGAGGGGGGCTCCGCCGCGAAGCGAAAGACCGAAGGTGCGGTCGAGGGCGCCAAGGAGAAGATTCCGGGCCTCAAGTCCGACAAGGAGCACTCGCGCTAGATGGCCGCCTCGTCCGCAACCTCGACTGCCGTCTACGTCTACGGCGTCGTTCGCGCAGACGAGCTCCGTGCGGTGGCTGCGGAGGGTGTCGCGGGCACGGCCGTCGAACTGCTCGAACACGATGGCCTGGCGGCGGTCGTGAGCAAGTTGCCGGCGCGGGAATTCCGCGTGAAGCGGCGCGACCTGCAGCGGCACCTGCAGGTACTCGAGGAGGCTTTCGCCGAGGCGACGATCGTCCCGTGTCCGTTCGGCACCGTCGTTCTCTCCGAGGAGGACCTCGAGAGGGTTCTGCTCGCCGAGCGGCGCGATGAGCTGCTGGCAGCGCTCGAGCGCCTCGAGGGGAAGGTTCAGCTGAATGTGAAGGCGGTCTACGACGAGGAAGAGCTTCTGCGTGAGCTCGTACAGCTCGATCCCGAGCTCGAACGTCTCCGAATCGCGACGAAGCGGCTTGGGGATGCGGGCTACTACGAACAGATCCGACTCGGCGAGCTCATCGCGGCAGCCGTCTCGCAACGCCGTGAGACGGACGCCAGCCGGTTGCTCGGCCAGCTCGCCGATAGCACCGATGACGCTGTCGTCGAGGCCGGCGGCGCGTACGTCGCCCTCAAAGCGTCCTTCCTGGTGAGCCGGAAGAAACTCAAGACGTTCGACAAGGCGCTCGAGCGGATCGCCCAGGCCGAGCAGCCGGTGATGCGCATCGAAGTGATCGGTCCCGTCCCGCCGACGGCGTTTGCCGCTCCAGCGGCGGGCGGATGAGGTGGCCCGGCATGGGACTGCTGACAGGTCTGCTCACGCTCCCCCTCGCGCCTGTGCGCGGGACGATGTGGGTTGCCGAGCGGCTGCTGGAAGAG
>VAXY01000264.1:2652-3877 GCA_005885085.1 Actinomycetota bacterium
CTACTCGAAGCTGAAGCCCGCTACGAGCGTGAAGAGATCTCGGAGGAGGAATACGAGGTGCTCGAGGATGCGCTGATGAGGCGCCTGACCCCGGGAGGTTGGTGATGGCCGAGGTAGGGCAACGACAACGCAGGCGCGCAGAAGGGCGAGAGCAACGACGCGCACGCGCGGCCCAGCCGGTCGAGAAGCACGACGACGACGGGCCACGACAGACCGAGAGCGCGACAGGCGTCGCTCCGCAGCTGCAACGCGCACTGATGGCGGCGGCGACCGCGGCGCTTGCAGGCGGCCTGGCCGGAGCCGCGAAGGCTGTCGTCGATCGGCGCGGGCGGCAAACCCTTTCCCACGACGCCGAAAACGAGCACGACGACCAGCCCGCCCTCCAGGAGGAGCCGCCGGAGCAGGACGAGGACGCCGCGAGCGACGAGCACGAAACAGTGCCTCCCGATGAGGACGGGCAAGAGCGGCAAGTTGACGACGAAAATCAGCGCGCCGGTGACCTCGAGACGGCCGGGGCGGCGACCGACGAAGTCGCCGAGATGATCGCTCGCGCGCGGCAAGCCGTCGAACACGTCCTCGGCCATGACGCAGAAGGTGTCTCCGGCATCGAGCGGTCGAACGGCCGCTGGTGCATCACGGTTGAGGTCGTCGAGCTGCGTCGTGTGCCCGATTCCACCGACGTCCTCGCCTCGTATGCGGTCGTACTCGATGGTGAGGGCGACCTTGTCGGCCTCGAGCGGACCCGTCGTTATCGACGCTCGCAGGTGGAGGACGGTCGATGAGCACGCCTGCGCGCCGCTCCGGTGAATTGATGCGCTCTCCCGCCGGGGGGCAGGGCCCTGCCCAGCTCGCCGACGTGCTCGAGCGTGTGCTCGACAAGGGCATCGTCATCGCGGGCGACATCCAGGTCAACCTGCTCGACATCGAGCTGCTGACGATCAGGCTTCGTCTGCTCGTCGCCTCGGCCGACAAGGCGAGGGAGATGGGGATCGACTGGTGGGAAGGCGACCCGTTCCTGCGTCGCGGTCAGAAGGATGGAGAGCTCGAGCATCGGCTCAAGCGCTTGGAGCGTGCTGCCGGCATCGACGGCGATTCCCGCTCCGATGACACCGACTGACGCCATCTACGTCTACGGTGCGGTCCTCAAGGGCACCCCGGCCGACGTGTTCGCGCGCGTGTCCGGGATCGACCCCGCCACAGAGATCCGGCTCGTCGAGGGCGGTGA
>VAXY01000068.1 GCA_005885085.1 Actinomycetota bacterium
TCAGCATCACATGGGCCGCCGCGTACGGGCCGACGCCGGGGAGCGCCAGCAGCCGCGCGGCGACCCCGTCGTCCGGCAGCGCCGGGTCGTTCAGTTCCTCGAGCTCAATGCGCCCTACCGCCACGTCTTCGGCGAGCGTCTTGAGGTACGGGCCGCGGTAACCGGCTCGGATGACGTCTCGGTAGAAGGAGTCATTCGCTTCGGCCATCGCCGTCGGTGTCGGGAATGTGTGACCGCCGCCGGGCGCCTCAACGCCGAGCCCCTCGACGAGCGCCGCCGTCATCTTGCGCGTCCCCGACCACGCCGTATTCGTCGTGCAGATCGTCTTGACGACGTGCTCGCTAATACGACCGTCATGTGCGGCGGAAGATCGCCTTACAAAGATCCGCCAACACCGTTTGACGGCATACGCCAAGTCAAGGCGACTTGCTCGCTTTCGTCCAGCGCGTAATCAACTGCTTCATCGAGTGACATCGCGTGGCCGCGAGCCCACGCTTCAGGCCACGCCTCGTCACTGGGTTCGTGGTGCACATCTCGCCTGAAGCGCTGGCGGACCTGACGGTTTTCTTCCAGAATGGCAAGTCGGAATTTCTCAAACAGTGCGTCGGTTGCACCCCAGAGCGTCGCGGCGCGTACGACTTCACCTTTCGCATCGGCGACGGCGGCGACATCTTCGATCCAGTAAGGAATGTCTTGCTGGGGTGCCTGCTCACGTCCCTTCGCCAAGCTTGTTTTCAGCAACGACTCGGCCGCGTCGAGTTCCCCTTCGAGAAGCGCGAGTAGACCTTGGTAGCGGTTCTGCGTCCAGATCGTGTCGCCGAGTTCCGCAAACATGGCGGCGCTTTGCCTCAAATAGCTGGCGGCGTCCTCGTAGTCTCCTGCCAAAGCCGTGGCGTGCCCGAGCTGACTGGTCGCGAGGGCCACGCTTACAGTCATCTGCTCGGCGCGTGCGATTCGAATCGCTTCCCCGAACATCTCGCGTGCACGCACGAAGTCACGCCGCTCGACGTGGGCGAAGGCGGCGTTGTATAGCGCTCGCGCAAGGCTTCGTGCGTCACCAGAACGCCGCGCCAGCTCAACGCCCTCCTCGAGTGCCGTTGCGGCTCCCTGGTGATCCCCCGTGAACAAGCGCGCGTGCCCAATGAAACCAAGACAACGGCCAATCCCATCGACATCCCCGAGCTTCCGGCAAATCGCGACTGCTTCTTCGAGTAGCGCGTTCGAAGTAAGCCAGTCGAATTGCCACGACGTAGCGCGGCCGGCGGCGATCAGCACTTTCGCTCGGTGCCGAGGCGAGACACCATTGTCGAGAGCAAGTACGCGACTGAGCAACACACGCGCTTCGCCGTGCCTCGCGCGCAATTCCCAGAACGGATAGAGCGCGCCTCCGAGCCGGAAGGCGGTCTCGTTTTCCTCGTTGGACAGCGCTCGCTCGAGTGCGGCCCGGAAGTTCGCTTGCTCGACCTCGAACCGCGGGAGCCACGCATCCGTCTTCTGTCTCCAAAGGTCGGGCTCTGCTTGTTCCGCGAGTTCGAGGAAATGCTGTGTATGCCGCCGGGCGAGAAGGTCCGCCTCGCCGCTTCTCACCAACTGCTCGGTAGCGTACTCTCCGATGCTCTCCAGCATCCAGATGCGGCGCTCGCCGTCGGGATCGAAGCGCTGTCGGACGAGACTCTTGTCGACGAGGGACTGCAGCCCGTCGACCACGCTGAGATCGCCGCTCGTCAAACAGACCGACTCAGCGGCATCAAGACGACAGCCGTCAACGAAAACGGAGAGGCTTCTGAACAAGCTCTGCTCTGACACATCAAGCAGGTCGTAGCTCCACTCAATCGTCTGTCGAAGTGTGCGGTGGCGGTCCGCTGCGTCTCGCGGGCCGCCGGTGAGGATCATCAGCCGCTCATTGAGCCGCTCGAGTAGAGCTTGTGGCGAGAGCACCGCACTGCGTGCCGCTGCGAGCTCGACTGAAAGTGGCAGTCCTTCGAGTCGCTGGCAGAGTGCTGCGACACATTCGCGGTTGTCGTCGCTCAGCACGAAGTCAGATGCTGCGGCCTGCGCGCGGGCAACGAAGAGGGCGATCGCATCCCTCTCTGGGAGGGCTGGCATCTCATAAACGCGCTCGGCGCTGATCCGCAAGCGCTCACGACTTGTCACGATGACGCAGACGTCGGGTGCGGCGGCGAGCAGTTCTGCCACTGCGGGAGCGGCACCGACGATCTGCTCGAAGTTGTCGAGGACCAAGACCATGTGCTTGTCCGACAGGTACGTGCTCAGAGTTGCTCCCAGGTCTTCGCCGGCGGTCTCTCGTACTCCAAGGACGCGAGCAATCGTCGGGACGAGGAGGTCTTCCTCGGCAACAGGAGCAAGCGAGACGAAGAAGACGCCACTACGAAAGTCCTCGAGCAACTCCGCGCCCGCCTGAAGCGCAACGCGCGTCTTACCGGCCCCACCCGGGCCAGTGAGTGTCAACAGACGGATGTTGTCGGCGCGCAGTAGTTGCGCGATTTCTCGGAGCTCGAGCTCCCGACCGACCAACGGGTTCGGTTGTGTCGGCAGGTTCGTCGGACGGTTGCCAAGCGTCTTGAGGGCCGGAAAGACCGATGGCAGGCCGTCGACGACGAGTTGGAAGAGGTGTTCAGGCTGGAGGAGGTCTTTGAGGCGGTGTTCGCCCAGATCGAGTACGGGCCAATCGTTGTCGAGCGCTTTCTGCGTCGACTGCGACAGAACAATCTGCCCCCCGTGCGCGGCCGCCATCACGCGAGCTCCCCGATGCACGTCAAGACCGACATAGGCACGATCGACGAGGCGCGGCTCGCCGGTGTGGAGACCCATGCGTACACGAACTTCGTGGTCGCCGGGCCACGAATGCTCTGCGAGCGCCCTCTGTGCGTCCGCGGCCGCTGCTGCCGCGTCGCTCGCAGACGCAAAAGCAACGAAAAAGGCGTCGCCCTCTGTGTCGACCTCGTAGCCGTCGTGCGAACGCAGCGCGGCGCGCATGATGACGCGGTGGTCGTCGAATAGGTCGGCGTAAAGCTCGTCGGCTCGTTGGAGCAGCTTCGTAGATCCCTCGATATCCGTGAAAAGCAGAGTGACTGTCCCTGACGGAGGCTTGACCATTGCGCTTGACTATTGCGCCGCTGGCTTCTCCCGTCTAGATCGCTGCCGGGACGCCGAGTTGGGAGCCGTAACTAGACCGGCAGGCCTTCTTCGACCCAGTCGCGGGTCAGGTAGAGCCAGAACGCGAGCCCGGCCCACTCGCCGTAACTCTTGAAACGACGTTCAATGGTTGCGTCCTTCAGCGCGCGACGCGCGCCCACGAGCTTCCGGTACGTCGGCCTCGTCCACGAGTCGAGCACGAGGCGCGAGTAGCGGCCGAGCGACGTCAGCATCACATGGGCCGCCGCGTACGGGCCGACGCCGGGGAGTGCCAGCAGCCGCGCGGCGACCTCGTCGTCCGGCAGCGCCGGGTCGTTCAGTTCCTCGAGGTCAATGCGCCGTACCGCCACGTCCTCGGCGAGCGTCTTGAGGTACGGGCCGCGGTAACCGGCTCGGATGACATCTCGGTAGAAGGAGTCGTTCGCTTCGGCCATCGCCGTCGGTGTCGGGAATGTGTGACCGCCGCCGGGCGCCTCAACGCCGAGCCCCTCGACGAGCGCTGCCGTCATCTTGCGCGTCCCCGACCATGCGGTGTTCGTGGTGCAGATCGTCTTCACGACGTCCTCAAAGACCGTCGGCGCACGCAGCATCCGTCCCGCGCCGAGCGCGCACCACGAGAGGTCGCCGTCGCGGTCGACGAGCGTGTAGAAGCCGGACAAGTCCTCGTCGAGCCGGAACATGTGCGCGACGGTCCGCTTCAACGCCTCGCGCGCACTCGCGCCGACACTGCCGGCGACCAGCTCGATCTGAAGCTTGCCGCTGCGTTCGATCATTCGCACCGTGCGCGCGCCTCGGGGAACGGGCAGCGTCGTCTCGAGCGTCCGTGCGGCGAGCTCTACGCGATTCGGTGGCAGCTCTGCAACTCCGTGCGACACGATCGTGCGCGCGAAGTCGACGGGCTCGCCGCCCGCGCCTCGAAGCAGAAGCTCTGCGACGCGCATATCCATCAGTCTTGCCAATGCGCGTAGCCACGGGTGGTGGCAACCGGTGTGCTTCTAGCTGCTCGGCACCGGGTCGCCGTTTGGTTCCTGTGACGCG
The DNA here is from genome assembly GCA_005885085.1 of Actinomycetota bacterium. Taxonomy (GTDB): domain Bacteria; phylum Actinomycetota; class Thermoleophilia; order Gaiellales; family Gaiellaceae; genus 3-1-20CM-4-69-9. Next base: position 4,195 of record VAXY01000068.1, read on the forward strand.
TTAGCCCCTGACTGAAGCGCGTAGGCAACGGCGTCTTCCGGGGCGAGTGCGGCGCCCTCGACCCAGGCGACAGCAAACGCAGGCTCGCCCAGCCGGGTGCGAGCGCGCGAGAGTGCGTCCTCGTGGAGCGCCGTCTCCGGCGGCTCCATGTGCTTGCCGGCTTCGGCGCGGAACGACTCACCCGCCGACCAGAGTACGACGGCGCGGCGATCGTCACCGTGGCCAGCCGCGACCTGCGCGAGGCCCTCTAAGTTGTCCCCGACGCGAGAAACGTCGCCGAGTTCCTGGAAGAGGACAAGGGATTCCTCGAGCCGTGAGCTCGAGAGTTCGAGGTCGCCCTCACGAAGAGCGACGTATCCGAGCGTGTTGAGGACGAACGCCATTCCCAACGCATTACCGGCGTCGCGCTGCAACGCCAAGGCTTCCTCTCCCAACTCCGCCGCCCTGCCCGTCTCACCGGCCACCAGTAGTGCGTTAGCGAGGTTGTTGAGTGCGTCCGCCGTCCCGACCGGATCGTCGAGTGCGCGAAAGCGCGCGATGCTGTCCTCCAGCAGCGCGAGTGCACGGGCCGTCGATCCCGTGACGATCATCATCAACCCGAGGTTCTCCGTCGCTGCCGCAATCTCCCGAGCTGCGCCCGAGGCACGCGCAGCGGCGAGCGCCTCATCAGCGCGAGCGAGCGTGCGCTCAAGGTCGCCTTCATCCATGGCGAGGCGCGAAGCACCGAGGAGCGCTCGCGTCCTCAGCGACGCTGGACCGGATTCGCCCATCCCCAAAAACGTCTCGAGCACGCGGCTTCCTTCGGTCAGGTGGTGCATGCGCCAGAAACGCCAGAGAGCAGCAGCGAGCCGAAGGCCGACCTCCGCGTGACGGGCCTCCCGCGACCACGAAAGCACAGCGCGCAAGTTGTCGTGGTCGAGCTCGAGGCGCTCGAGCCACCGTCGCTGAGCCGGGCCCCTCAAGTCCGGTTCAGCGCGCTCCGCAAGGGCGAGGTAGTGGAGGGCGTGCTTGCGCTGCAGATTGCGAACGTCATTCTGCTCGCCGAGCTGTTCCAGCGCGAACTGCCGGATCGTCTCCAGCATCGAGAAGCGGTCGGACGAGCGACGAATGAGGCTCTTGTCGACGAGCGATGCGAGCGATTCCAGATCGGCGTCGCAGACTGCTTCGGCCGCCTCCAGCGTGCATCCGCCTGCGAACACGGCCAGGCGTGCGAATAGGGCTTTCTCGGGAGCGTTCAGAAGCTCGAAGCTCCAGGCGATTGTCGCGCGGAGCGTCTGCTGGCGTGGATCGGCGTCGCGCACACCTTTGAGAAGATCGAGGCGTTGCCCGAGGCGGTCGAGCAGCTCTGCCGGTGAAAGCAGCCGTGCGCGCGCGGCTGCAAGCTCGATGGCCAGGGGTAGATGGTCGAGGCGGGCGCAGAGCTCTTCCACGACCTCTGCATCGTCGACTTCGCCGCCCGTAGCGCTCACCCGTGCGCGAAAGAGCTCAATGGCGTCGCCAGCCGCGAGCGTTGGCACCGCGTAAGTGTGCTCGCCGCCCAGCTGGAGAACCTCGCGGCTAGTGGCGAGAACCTCCAGCCGGGGGCACGAGCCGATCAGGTGTGAGATCTTGGGCGCTGCCTCCGTGACGTGCTCGACGTTATCGAGCAAGAGCAGAAGCCTACGATCCGCGATGTGTGCGGCGAGATCATCTGTCGCGCCGACGGCCTGCTTCATTGCAGGGCCTACGAGCGCGGCATCCCGAAGCGGCGCCAACCCTACCCAGAAGATTCCGTCTGGATAGCGTGCCGAAGCCGCGGTCGCTGCCTCGATCGCAAGGCGCGTCTTGCCCGTTCCCCCCGGACCGGTGAGCGTCAGCAGCCGGACGTCGTCTCGCTGGAGGAGCGCGACCACGTCGGCGAGCTCGCGCTCACGACCGAGGAAAGGTGTTCCCAGTACCGGCAACGTCGCGCGGTACAGGCTCTTAACAGGTGGGAACTCGCCCTCGCCGAGTTGGTAGAGCCGTTCCGGGGATTCCAGGTCTTTCAGCCGGTGCTCGCCAAGGTCGCGCAACTCGAATTGGCTGCCGAGGAGATCGCGTGTCGGCTGGGAGACAAGTACCTGCCCGCCGTGGGCAGCTGCCATGACGCGAGCCGCACGGTGCACGTCGATTCCGACGTACCCTTCTTCGGCGACAAGCGGTTCGCCGGTGTGGAGGCCCATGCGCACCTTGACCGGGGTGTCGAGGAGGGCCCGCTGCGCCTCGGCGGCGGCAGCGAGTCCGTCTGATGCCCGCTGGAAGGCGACGAAGAAAGCGTCTCCCTCCGTATCGACCTCGACGCCCCGGTGACGTCCGAAAGCGTCTCGCAGCGTGCGCCTGTGCTCAGCGAGAACGTCCGCGTACCGTTCACCGAGGTCGTGGAGTAGGCGCGTAGACCCCTCGATGTCCGTGAAGAGGAAGGTGACGGTGCCAGTGGGGAGGTCGCGCATATCAGTAGGATTGCGCGCCCGCGGCGGTTATTCCAAGTTCAGCCGGCAGCCGCATCTACAGAGCCTTCTGATGGACTCGAATAGGGGACGTCTCCGTACCGTGGAGGGGGTTTACTCATCGATTTGCGAGCGAAAGACGCTGAAAGCCTCGCGCCTCTAAGGTTGCAGTCGGCGCTTTTCGGGTCGAAGATTCGTATGAACGTTCACATCGTGTTAACTACGTCCTCGAAAACGGTCGGCGCGCGCAGCATGCGGCCGGCGCCGACCGCACACCACGACAGCTGACCGTCGTCCTTGACGAGCTTGTAGAAGTCGAACAGGTTCTCGTCGAAACGGAACATGTGGGAGACCGTAGTTGTGAGTGCGTCGCGCGCAGGCGTGTCGACGCTGTCGGCGACGGCATCGATGCGGAGCTTGTCGCGTCGCTCCGTTAGCCGGACTGTGCGCGCGCCGCGAGGGATCGGCAGCGTCGTCTCCAGCACCCGCGCCTCGAGGTCGAGACGGTTGGGAGGCAATTCGGCGACTCCGTGCGACGCGATCGTGCGCGCGAAGTCGACCGGCTCGCCGCCCGCGCCGCGAAGTGGGACGGCTGCGACGAGGGTCACGGTGTTCGAATTGGCATTCCGAGGTGCAAGCTATCCACGATGAGTGAGATCACGTACAGGCGGCTCGTCCCCGCAGACCTCGAGCGGATCGGCGAGATCGATCGAACCGAACGCATCGACACTCTGTACGTGCAGCACGGCGACCGGCTCGAGCGGCGGTTCGGCGACTTCAGCGCGCCGGCGTGGTTCACCGAAGGGGAGGGCGAGCACTCGGTCGCTTACCAGCGCGCCGAGTGCGAGCGCCATCTCGCCGCAGGTGGAATCGCATTGGGAGCGTTGGCGAATGGGCAGCTCGTGGGGATCGGGATTGTCAGGCCGCACATCCGGCCGGGAATCGCGCAGTTCGCCTTCCTCTACGTGAGCAACGGGCACCGAGCTCAGGGCATCGGCCAGCACCTCAGCGAGCAACTCGAACGCCTGGCCCGCGAACGGGGCGACAGGACGATGGTTATCTCCGCAACGCCGTCTCTCAACACTGTGCGCTTCTACCTCCGCCGAGGCTTCGAGCCGACGGCGGAGCCGCTACCGGAGCTTTACGAGCTCGAGCCCGAGGATGTGCACTTGCAGAAGCGCCTGTAACTCGCGCTTGTGCGTAAGGCTCACCCGTTCGAGCCGATGTTCGTATCAGCGTTCGTTTCGTCTTGACGACGTCCTCGAACACGGTCGGCGCTCGCAGCATCCGACCGGCGCCACGCGCGCACCACGACAGCTCTCCGTCCGCGCCGACGAGCGTGTAGAAGTCGGACAGGTCCTCGTCGAGCCGGAACATATGCGCGACCGTCTTCGCCAGCGCGTCGCGCACGCGCGCGCCGACCGAGCCCGCGACGGACTCGATGTGCAGCGCATCGCCCCTCGGCGTCAGCCTCACCGTGCGCGCGCCGCGCGGAACCGGAAGCGTCGTCTCGAGCATCCTCCCCTCCAGGTCGAGCCGGTTCGGCGGCAGCTCGGCGACGCCGTGCGACACGATCGTGCGCGCAAAGTCGACCGGCTCCCCGCCGGCGCCGACGAGCGGGAGCCCGGCGACCGGCAGGTCGGTCACGACCTCCTGCCAACGGCGTAGAGCTTCCATTCTCCGACGCCCTTCAACTCGTGGAGGCCGCGGTCCTCGAATATGAGCTCCGAGCCTGCGACGAGATCCTTCACGGTGCTGGAGACCAGCACCTCGCCCGGTTCTGCCTGCTCCGCCACCCGGGCTCCGATCGGAACGGCGATTCCGCTCGGCTTCGTCCCCATCAGCTCGCACTCGCCGGTGTGGAGACCGGCACGGATCTCGAGCCCGATCGATTGCACGTCCTCGACCAGCGCGCGAGCACACTCGATCGCGCGGCGAGGGCCATCGAATGCGGCGAAGAAGCCGTCCCCCGCAGTGTCGATCTCGTCGCCGTGGAACTGGTCCAGCCGGCGGCGGACGACCGCATGATGGCGCTCCAAAAGAGTGCGCCATGCCGCGTTCCCGAGCTCCGCTGCACGCGTTGTCGAGCCCACGATGTCGGTAAACAGCACCGTCGCCAGAACCCGATCGGGCTCGTGGGGCCTGCCGATGCGCATCAGGAACCGCTCACTCTCGCGCATCGTCTGCTCGTGGACGTCGTCATCGACCCACGTGAAGAGGCCGTCGAGACCCGGCAGCTCAATGATCTCGCTTCCAGCAATCCGCTGTGCCACGAATTCCGCCTCGGGACGTTGTTCGGGCTTGCAAAGAATCAGCGTTGGCACGCTCACCGAGGACAGGATGTCGCTCACGTCCGCGTCCTTCATCGTCCGGAAAAACGAGAGCGCAGCACCAGGACTGAGGCTTCGGCGCATATGCCCGACGAACCACTCCTTGAAGGCGTCGTCGTGGGCGAGGCTGGGGGCCCACTCGCGCAGCAGTTCGGCGAAGAATCTGCGCTGTCCCCAGCCTTCCCGCACCGAAGCGAGACGCCGGCGCCATTCCTCCTCGCTCGGCGCCCACGGATAATCCGAGCTTCCCGTACCGCGGACGGACGGTTCGAGCAAGACGAGCCCGGCCGTGCGCTCGGGATACGTCGCCGCGAACAAGAGCGCGGTCCGAGAGCCTTCATGCGCGGTCCACAGCACCGCGCGCTCAGAACCAGCCGCGTCCATCACCGCCCGGACGTCATCCATCCGGGTCTCGAGAGTCGCAGCCTCACGAACGCGGTCGGAAAGCCCTGTGCCTCGCTTGTCGAACCCCAGGACGCGGGAAAAAGCCGCCAACCCGAGCGCGTGCCGCACGATCAACGGCTGGTCCCACGTGGACAACAGGTCGCCGGCCATCCCGCGGAACCAGACCACGTCGACCGGGCCCTCGCCCACCACCTGATAGGCGACTGCGACGTCGCCGCTGCGGGTGTACTGGATGTCCGGAATGTCCATCAGGGAATCAAACCGGTTCAGCAGCTCGGCGAGCGGAAGCTCCTCGAGCGAGTCCAGCAGCAGATCCGCCTCGTCGAGCGCGAACGTCTCGGTGATCGTGTTCGGGACTGCGACGCAATGCCGGCCGCCTTCGCGGCGCGGATCCCGTTGAGCGAGTCCTCGAACGCGATCGCCTCGTTCGGCCGCAAGCCGAGGGCGTCGAGCGCCTCGAGGTAGAGCGCCGGCTGCGGCTTTGCGCGTTCGGTGTCGCCGTCTGCGGCGACGATCGCGTCCCAGTTGCTCGCGCGATCGAGCCGCTGCAGGTGGCGTGCGATCCATTCGCGTGTGCTGCTCGAGACGATCGCGGTCGCGCGCCCGCGGCGCTCTGCCTCGGCGAGGTACTCCTCGATCCCGGGACGGAGGTCCTCGAGATCGCAGAGCTCGTGCTCCCGCGCGCGTAGACGCTGGGCCATTCCTTCGCGGTCGAGCGGTCGCCCGACGAGCTCCTCGAGATGTGCGTCGGGATCGAACGGCGCGCCGATCGTCCCGACGAGCGTCGCCCACTTGTCGACCGGCAGCTCGTGGCCATGCTCGCGGTACAGCTCCTCGTACGCGAGGCGCGACGGCGTCTCCGTGTCGATCAGCAGACCGTCGAAGTCGAAGAGGAGCCCGCGGATTGCCACAGTGTCAGTCTTCCTGAATGGCGATCCTCGGCGTCGACGTCGGCGGCACGTTCACCGACGCCGTGCTGCTCGACGACGGCCGCATCTCCACCGGCAAGGTGCTGACGGCGGCGCGACAGGAAGAGTCGGTGCTCGCCGCCGCGCGCGCCGCCGGAGCTGCTGCGGTCGAACGCTTCGCACACGGGACGACGGTCGCCACCAATGCTTTGCTCGAGCGAAAAGGGGCGCGGACTGCGTTCGTCACGAACGCCGGCTTCGAACACCTTCTCCACCTGAGGCGGCAGACACGCGCACAGCTCTACCGGCCCTGCGCCGACTGGCCCGAGCCGCTCGTTCCGCTCGAGCGGTGCCACGGCGTGCGCGGACGCATGGGCCCCCAGGGTGAGCTCGAGCCGCTCGGGCTCACGTCCCTGCCCGAGCTCGATGCGGATGCCGTCGCCGTCTGCCTCTTGCACGCGTACCGCGACTCGGCGCACGAGCGTGCGCTTGCGGCGGAGCTGCGCCGGCGCCTGCCGCACGCGCGCGTCGTCGCCTCGCACGAGGTCGCACCGGAGTTCCGCGAATACGAGCGGGCGTCGACCACGGCCGCGGACGCGTACCTCGGGCCGGTGGTCGCGCGCTATCTGGACGCGCTCACCGGTGCGTGCGAGGCGGGCGGTTTGCCCGAGCCGCTCGTGATGCGTTCCTCCGGCGGCGTCGCCACGCCGGCCGAGGCCGCCGCGCACCCCGCCACGATCCTCGTCTCCGGGCCGGCCGCCGGGGTCGTCGGCGCGGGCCGCGTCGCCGCGCTCGCGGGAATCGACGACGCGATCGCATTCGACATGGGCGGGACGTCCACCGATGTCTGTGTCATCTCCGGCGGGCAGGCCGAGCGCGCGGGCGCACGCTCCGTGAGCGGATTGCCGATCCGGTTGCCGACGGTCGACCTGCACACGGTCGGAGCGGGCGGAGGCTCGCTGGTCTGGCGCGACTCGGGCGGGGCGCTGCGCGTCGGCCCGCAGAGTGCGGGCGCCGATCCGGGGCCGGCCTGTTACGGCCGCGGCGGCACGCA
>VAXY01000269.1:0-400 GCA_005885085.1 Actinomycetota bacterium
CGCGGTCGGCCTTTGCTCCGCCGCGCTGCTGCTGCTCGCGGCGAGAATCCCGCTTTCCGGGTACGCGGCCGCGCACAACAAGGACGACTCGCCGACCCTGTGGGCCGTGCTGCGACTCGAGGGCCTCGTCTCCGTCGGGAACGGCGCGCTTGCGGTCGCGCTCATCGCGGCAGCCCTCTCCGGCGTCGCGGCGCTCGTCGCGTTCAAGAAGCTGCCCCCTGCACTCGCGCTCGTCGCCGCGATCGCCGCGTGTTGCGCGTTGTCGGCGGGGGCGGCGTCCTTCGACCAGCGGACCAGCAACAGTCTCCGCCACACGCTGCCGAGCGACCTGCGCTGGGTCGACCACGCGCACCTCGGCGACGTCGATCTCGTCGCTCCTCCGGGCGCTCACCGGGAGCAG
>VAXY01000269.1:571-1178 GCA_005885085.1 Actinomycetota bacterium
CCGGCGTACAACGCGTCCGCCGACAGCTGATCTTCGACCTCTACCGCCCCGCCGGGACGCCCCGCCTGCGCCTGATCGCCGCCGGCCGCTACGCCGACAAGTGGCTCGCCCCGCGCGGCGCGATCACCGTCTGGTCGAAACACGGCGGGACGCTGAAACTCGTCCTGTCGATGCCCGCCGGCACGGAGGTGACACCGGTGCGCTTCAACGGCCGCCTGGTGCGCGTACGGCCGGGACAACGCGTTGCGCTGAAGTTCCACGTCCCCGGCGGCGGCGGCGCCTGGAGCCTTCACTTCCAGAGCGCGAAGCAGGGCTACCTCGGCGACCGCCCGGTCAGCGTGCGTGCGCCGGTTGTCCGCTTCGACGGCTAGACGCAGTCCTTGAGGCCCTGGGCCTCAGGGAGGGACTCGAGCTTCTTGAGCGTGTTGTTCTCGATCTGGCGGATGCGCTCGCGCGTGACGCCGAAGGCGCGGCCGACCTCTTCCAGCGTGCACGGCGGCATGCCGAGCAGCCCGAAGCGCAGCTCGATCACCTGCCGCTCGCGCTCCGGCAGCGCCGAGAGCGCGTGCTCGACGTCCTCGCGGCGGAGTGAGAGCGTCGCCGTGTC
>VAXY01000270.1 GCA_005885085.1 Actinomycetota bacterium
CTGCCGGATCCACCACGTCGCGTACGTCGAGAACTTGTAGCCCTTCCGGTAGTCGAATTTCTCCACCGCGCGAATCAGGCCGAGCGAGCCCTCCTGGATCAGGTCGAGGAAGCTGAGCCCACGACCGAGGTACGACTTCGCGATCGAGACGACCAGCCGGAGGTTCGCCTCGATCATCTGCGTCTTCGCCGACATGTCCCCGCGCTCGATGCGCTTCGCGAGATAGACCTCCTGGTCGGCCGTGAGGAGCGGCACCTTGCCGATCTCGCGCAGGTAGAGACGCAGCGAGTCCAGCGACGGCTCGACGCTCAGGTCGAGCTTCGGGCCCTTCTCCTCTTCCGGGGCGGGGAGCTGTTCGTGCGGCGGATGCTTGTGCGTCTCGCCTTCCATCAACTCGACCCCGTGGTCGATCAGGTAGGTGTAGAAGTCTTCGATCTGCTCTTTGTTCAGCTCGACGTCGTCGAGCGCGGTCGCGATCTCGTCGTAGTTGAGAACGCCCTTCTCGAGACCTTCCTGGACGAGCTTCTGCAGCTCCTCGACGTCAGGAAGGGAGATGTCGACGGTGAGCAACGGCGGCTTACCTCCCGGCTATTTCGCGTCGGTGGATGGGGACTCGATCCTCAACACGCAAAAGAGCCGGACACCTGACGCCTCCCGGCTCACCCTCTCGCCCGGCGGATATTACAGAGTTGCGACCGAAGCAAACAGCGGATTTCCGATGCGCGCTAGATGCGGATTTCGCCTACCCGCTCTTTGCGGCTGTTCTCGAGGGGTATGACCGCAAGCTCGCCGAGGTCGAGGCCCAGCTGTGCGAAGAAAGCCGCAGCGGCCGGCCCGAGCGCGCGCCCGTTCCCGTCCTCCGCCTTCAGGGCGACGCCGAGGCCGTACCCGGCCGCACAAAGCAGACCCTCTGCGCCGCCCTTCGCGATCCAGCCGGGCACCGCCCGCATCACTCGCGTGTCCGTGGCGAGCGGTCCACGGATCAGCTCCGGATAGTCGCGCATGCCTCCGACGACCCGGTCGCCTCCGCCGAGTCCTTCCAGCCGTGCAAAGACGAATGCCATACGCTCGAGCGGCAACGCGAACGTGACCACGCCGCAGCCGTCGACGGCGGTTGGGATCTCGTCCTCGGCCACCTCTGCCGCCTCCGCGTGAACGGCGAGCATCGCGCGCTGCACAGGATGGCTCGCCAGCCGGTAACCCTCACTCGACCAGCCGTTCGCACGGCAGAGGGCGAGCATCCCCGCGTGCTTGCCCGAACAATTGTGGTTCAGGGGCGACGGTGGATCGCCCTCCGCGCCGCACTCGAGCTCGTCGACGTCGGCGGGCGCCTTCGCCAGCAGCGCGCGCACGGCGGCCAGCTGCGCCTCGTCGGCGAGATGCGAAGCGGATGCGATTGCGAGGTCGCGCGCGTCGAGGTCGTCCCGCGCGCGTGCGAGCGGGATCGCCTGCAGCGGCTTCGACGAGGAGCGCATGAACGCGACGAGCGCTGGATCGCCGGCCTCGGCGACGACCGCACCATCCTGCACGGCGACCGCGTGCACGCGGTGAACCGCCTCGACGATCCCGCCGCGGCGCACGGATACCCTGAACGGCTCTATGGAGCGGAGACTAAGTGCCTGAGCTACCCGAGATGGAGGCGTGGCGACGCGCTCTCAACGATCCGGTTTCCGCGTTCCCGATCGTCAAGGCCGGGCCGGCTCACGTCGCGACGCTGAAGACGTTCGACCCGCCACTGTCGACCCTGGAAGGGCGCCGCCTCGCCGGGGTGGAACGACGCGCGAAGCGGTTGCTGTTCCCGACGGAGGACGGTGAGCTCGTGGTGCTCGTGCACCTGATGACGGCCGGCCGGCTGAAGTTCCTCCAGTTCGGCGAGCGCGGGCCGAAGACGCCGGCGTTCCGGTTGGTGTTCGAGGGCGGCTCGCAGCTCGTCCTGACCGAGGCTGGCGCGAACAAGCGCGCAGGCGTGTGGCTGCTGACCCCGGAGGAGGCCGAGCGGGAGCTCGCCCACCTCGGGCCCGAGGCGCTCGGGATCGGGACGGACCGGCTCGGCGAGATCTGCGCCGCGGAGTCGCGCCGCCTGCGGCCGAGCCTGGGCGAACGAGATCCTGCACCACGCGAAACTCTCACCGTACGAGCTGACGCGCGACGTTACACCCGAGCAGGTCGAGCAGCTCGCGGACGCGATCGACGCCGAGCTGCTACGTGGCCTCGAGCTGCGCGAGCGCGGCACCAACGATAAACGGACATACCGCGTTCACAACAAGCTGGGCGAGCCCTGCCACGTCTGCGGCGCGCCGATCGCACGCGTGGATTTCGAGGAGCACACGATCTACTACTGCCCCGAGTGTCAGACCGGCGGGCGTGTCCTCAAGGACCGCCGGATGTCAAGATTGCTGCGATGACGGCCGCGACCGAGTTGCACGCGTGGATTTCGAGGAGCACAGGATCTACTACTGGCCCGCGTGTCAGACGGGGGGAAGACGGCTAACTCCATACGGGGGTTCAAGGGCCGGGGATGGGACGAAGTCGCGATGGCGAGCCGCCGGAAGACGCGGCGAAGATGACACGCGTTCGGATGCTACAGGCGTAAGGCTGACGACTGAGCGGGACGGCCCGGCTCATGTCGCGATCTGGTGGTTCCGCGACACCGGAACCGCTTGATCTCTTGTCCGGTTCGTAGCAAGCTGGCTGAACATCGGCTGCGGACTGCGGTGGCAGGCGTGTCTTCGGCCGCAACCCCAAGAGGGGAGGCAGGTATGGCATCTCTGGTTCACAGAGGAGTCCGTCTCGTTGCGCTGCTCGTGCTCGCGCTGGCAGTCAGTGGAGCCGCACGGGGAACAACGGCGGCGAGGTCGTTGATCGCCATCCACGAGCAGGGAACGAACAACCTAAACGGCCAGAGC
>VAXY01000271.1 GCA_005885085.1 Actinomycetota bacterium
TCCCCGCAATCCACAGGTGGAAGAACGTGCTGTTGAAAGCTTGAGAGCAGACGACCAGGCAGCTCGTTCAGTTCTCGATGGTGACGAGGGTGCCGATCGGCGTGTACGGCCAGACCTTGGCCGCGGAGGCGAGTGGCAGCTCCACGCAACCGAGGCTTTGCGGGGTGCCGAAGGAGGCGCGGTTGAAGGCGTGGATTGCGTCGCCGCCGTTGAAGTAGCTGATGTACCGGATGCCCGGGTCGTCGTAGTGAGAGCCGTCAGGATTGGTGCCGCTCATCGTGCCGACCGGGATGTGCTCGAAGACCGGGAAGGTGCCAAGCTGGGTCGGCGCCGCGGGCACGCCCGTGTTCCCCGGGGAGCTGAGGACCGTGTGGCCGTCGTGCCAGAGAGTCAGCGACTGCGGAACGCTGCTGTGCACGTAGACGTAGCTGTAGCCGGTGACGCGTCGCTTGCCGGCGATCGCGTCGGCGAGGAGCGCGTGCCAGACGGCAGCTCCCGCCAACCCGTCGACGGCGAGCGCGTGGCTGTCCTCGAACATCATCACAGCGCCGCGGGTGATTTCGCTCGGCCGGCCCGGGCTCCAGAGCGCGCGTAGTTCACGCGGCGTGTTCGGGAAGCGCCAGCTGAAGGTGCCCTTCGGCGGGTCTACGGCGGCTTGCAGCTCGGCGTGTGGCGTGCGCGCTACCGTCGGCCCGGACGGCTGCCAGTCCAACGGTAGGTAGCCGGCCTGGGCAAGCAATTGCTGCAGACGCAAGGGCGAGCCGGGTTGCACCGTCCAATCGAGCCGGCGGGTCGTGTGCAGGCCCCGACCTGCGCGCCCAACTACCGCCACCGCTCGCGGCAGTTCGACGCGCAGCTTGGTGGAGAAGCCAGCACCGAAACCGGAAGAGACAAAGACGAGCGTGTGGCTGTCCGCCTGTTGCCAGCGGCCGGGCGTGCGTGGCGACAGCTTCGGCCGCGCGGTGACGAACACGGCGGCCAGCGGCTTCGAGAACGTGAGTCGGATCGGAGCGGCTGGGGTGAGCTGCGCGCCCGGCGCAGGACTGCTGAGCAGGATCGGCGAGCGCGCGGGCGGGAACCAACTGACGGCGACCGGCGAGCCGAGCCGCTCCCACGAGCGGGCCGCGACGGCCACCGCGAGTGAGCCCGCAGCTGCCCGGCGGGGCAATGTGATCGAGCGACGAGCGCTGTCCAAGACCCGGAAGACGAGGTGGCCGTTAGCTCCTTCGGCGACCGCGCTGACCGGCCGATCGAACCGCACCTGGACGGCCGACTCCAGCGGAACCGTCAGCCAACGCTCGCTGACGTGCGCGACCGGTGCGCGCAGCGTTAACCGCTCGCGGCGCTTGCTGCCCAGCGCCCAGGCCAGCCAGCCGGGACGACGAATGACTACTTCGGCCGACACCCGCTCACCCGGCGTCAGTCGTACCTGCGGCGTCAGCCGGTCGTTGCGCACCGACAGTGCAATCGCCCGTCCGCCGGGCCCGAACAACTGAGCGTGCTCGAGCGTCCCGCCGAAGGGCTGCACCTCGACCCGCGCCAGCGCCGTCGTGTCGGCGACCAGAGTCGCTCCCGACCACTCCCAGACAGCTCCGGCGAACCCGAGCAGCACGACCGTCGCGGCGGCGCAGAAACCCCACAACGCACGCCGTCGCGCGCGCCGGGGCGGGCGCAGATCGCTCCGGTGCAAGATGGGCGAAGGCGCCGATCCGAGCGTCACCCGCTGAGCTTACGCACGACCAGCGCGCGGTCGACGTATCCCCATCGGCGCGAAGGTCGGCGAGAGCGGCCGCGAGCACACCACGGATAAGGGCCCGCGCCGGCGGCCCGCGATCGCAACAGCGCTCACGATTCCGGTACGTGCAAACGCTCACCGCGAGTCCCCGCCGGACCCGCAGCGGCCGCACGACCGTAGCTTCAGAAGGTGACGCGGGCTCTTACCAGCGCGCTGGTCGTACTCGCCCTCGGCGGCGTCCTCGAGCCCGCCGCAGCGACGCTCAGCGTCCCCTCCGTTCGGTGGCAGCTTGGCCGATCGGAGGAAGGCCGGCCAATCGTCGCCGTACGCAGCGGCGACCGGCGCGGGACGCGCGTGCTCGTCTTTGGCTGCATCCACGGGACCGAGTGCGCAGGGATTGC
>VAXY01000005.1:0-10461 GCA_005885085.1 Actinomycetota bacterium
CTCGACCTCATGACCGGCAAAGGAGAGCAAGCGCGCAACGGAGTCGCCGTAGGCGCCGTTCCGCGCCGAGCCGACCGTGAGCGGCCCTGCCGGATTCGCCGAGACGAGCTCGACCTGAATCCTCTGGGGCTCAGCCGGCTGCCCGCGGCCGTAGTCTGGCCCGATCTCTGCGAGCGCCTCGCCGAGCCAGCCGGTCGTCAGCCAGAGATTGACAAAGCCAGGTCCGGCGACGTCGGCACGCTCGACCTCGTCGAGCGCCCCGGCCTGCTCCACGAGCTTGGCCGCAAGCTCCCGCGGCGCGCGCCTGTGCTGTGGCGCGCTCTGCAACGCGACGTTCGTCGCGTAGTCGCCGTGGGCCGGATCCTGCGGCCGCTCGAGCTCGACCGGCGCTCCGGCGAGCTCCGACAGCCGCGCCGCCAGCCGATCGACTGCGCTAGCCGGCAACAGCCTCGCGAGGCGCGAAGACGCCCTCGAGCATGCGGAGCTCCTGCTCGGTGCCCGCGGCGATCAGCACGTCGCCCACGTCGAGCACAGCCTCGGGCGTCGGCGTCGCGTCGAACGTGCCGTCGCGCTTCCGCAGCGCCACGATCAGCGCGCCCGTCTCCTTGCGGATGTCGAGCTCGCGAATCGTCTTGCCGCCCTGGCCGCAGGCTCTGGTGACCTCGATCTCCTCGAACCGAAGGTCGCTGCCGGTCGAGCTGGTGACGACGTCGACGAACGCCGTCACCTGAGGCCGCAGCATCAGGCTCGCCATCACCCGGCCGGCCGCCTGGTACGGCTGGACGACGCGGTCCGCACCGGCGAGGTGGAGCTTCCTGGACGCGTCCTCGTTCGACGCCCGCGCGACGATCAGGAGCTCGGGGTTCGCGGCCCGCGCCGACAGCGTGATGTACAGGTTGTCCGCATCGTCGTCCGACGCCGCGATCAACCCGCGCGCACGCTCCAGACCGGTGCTGCGAAGGTCCTCGTCGTCGGTGCCGTTCCCCTCGATGAAGATCACGTCCGCCTCGCGCGCCGCCTCCATGGCATCGGCGCTGAAGTCGAGCACGACGAACTGCGCGCCCTCGTGCCGGAACTCCTCCGCGACACGGCGGCCGACGCGGCCGAAGCCGCAGATGATGTAGTGGTCGCGCAACGCCTCGATCGCCCTTCGCCTCCTTCGCACCGATGACTCCCCGCGCGATCGCCTCCACGACGAGCGAGCCGATGTACGCAAAGATACTGATGCCGGCGAGCACCAGAAAGATCGTCACGAGACGCGCGGCATCGTTCCTGGGAACCGTGTCGAGCCCGGTCAGCGAGCTCGACACGACGGCGCGATAGAACGACTGCAGCCACGACTCGTGTAACGCTGCCCGGAACCCGACCGTCCCCGCGACGAGCACGACCAACATCGCGGCGAGCGCATAGCCGAAGCGTCGAAAACTGAAGGCGTGATTCACGCCAGTAGTATCGTTGGGCCGTGGACGAAGAGTCCCAGGAGCGCCAGCTCAACATCCATCTCGACCCCGAGCAGATGGCCGGGGTCTATGCGAACTTTGCGAACGTCACCTTCTCGGCCTACGAGTTCACGATCACGTTCGCGCGCATCGACCATGAGATCGAGGAGGGAGACGTCCCGGGCGTCGTCGTCTCGCGCGTGAACATGTCACAGCAGTTCTTCCAGGAGCTGCTGGCGGCGATGCAGGATTCCTTCTCGAAGTGGTCGACGCAGGAAGGGATCCGCAACCTCCCGGAAGCGCCGCCGAGAAGCGACACCTAGCGATTCAGGCGTTTCCACGCCTCGGCCTGCTCGACGCGCGCGAGCGGGTCCGGATGATCCTCGAGCAAGACGTGCACCCAGCCCAGAGGATCGGGATTCTGGAGGTCGGTCGTAACGAAGCCCCTGAACAGGCCGCGCGCGGCGGCCGGGTCGCGCGTCGCCGTCAGCCCCATCCAGTCGGCCTCCGCCTCGTAACGCCGCGACACGGCGTTCCTGAGCGGCGCCGTCGCGAGCAGAGCCGCGGTGATCGTCAGGAAGGCAAGCGGCACCGCGGCTGGATCGCGCAGACCGCCGCGGCGGCCGGTCACGAAGGCGACGAGCGCGAGGATCGGGATCCCGATCAATCCACCCCAGGCGATTCCCTTCCAGATGTGCCGGCGCGCAAGATGGCCGAGCTCGTGGCCGACCACGAAGCGCACCTCTCGCGGCGTGAAACGACCGTCGAGCATCGTGTCCCAGATGAAGACGCCGCGGCTCGGGCCGATGCCGATCGCGAACGCGTTCGCCGCAGTCGTCTGGCTTCGCATCGGCACGACCCGGACCGTGGGACGCCCGACGTGCTCGCGGTCCTCCAGCCGCCGGATCCGGGCGGCGAAGCTCGGCGAGCGCACACGGTGCGTCCCGATCCGCTCCAGGTATGGGATCAGCAGCTGCAGCGCGACCGCCAGCCCCAGAACGATCGCGGCCGCCGGAATCCACCACCCCTGGGCAAAACGCTTCGCGAGCATGAGGACGACGGCGAGGACGACGACCGTCATGAATGTCGTCCGCAGCAGGCCGCCCCACGGCGAGAAGACGATCGACCCCCAGCTCTCCTGCAGGATCCCGTGCCGCCGCGACCACCAGGAGGCGGCGATTCCGAAGGGCAGGTTCACCGCCCAGAGCACCGTCGCCACGAGCACACCGGTGACGATTCCCGCATTGACCGGGCCGAGCCCCAGCGATTGGACGAACCGCGGTCCGCGCCGGGTCATGACGAGCAGCGCCGCGAGGCTCGTGAGGGTGGCGACCACCCATTCGAGCTCGAAGAACCGGTCGAAGCGCGTGCCGGCGCTGACGACATGTGCGCCGAAGACCGCCCGCGCGTCGAGCGACGGCAGCCGAAGGTCGGCAGGCACCTTCGTCCGCCACAAGAGGCTCGCAGCGAGCGCCCAAACGACCACGGCGGCGACGGCTAAGGTCGCGGGTCTGACGATGCGCGCTGCAGTCATCTCCGACGTCCACGCTAACTATCACGCGCTCGAGGCCGTGCTCGGCCAGATCGACGGCGCGGATGTCGACGCGGTCTGGTGTCTCGGCGACACGGTCGGCTACGGGCCGCGCCCGAACGACTGCTGCGAGGTCGTGCAGGAACGTGCGGAGCACTGCCTCGTCGGCAACCATGATCTCGTCGTCCTCGGCGAGCTCACGGTCAGCGACTTCAACGACGAGGCGGCGGCGGCCGCGTTGTGGACGTCACAGGTGCTCACACCGTCGTCGCGGGCCTTCCTCGAGCGGCTCGCGCCGGTGGCGGCGCTCGACGGCGTCGATCTCTTTCACGCCAGCGCGCGCGACCCGATCTGGGAGTACGTGCTCACCGAGGAGGCCGCGCGGGCGACGCTCGAGCTGTCAGACGCCCCGCTCGTGCTCGTCGGCCACAGCCACGTCGCACTCGCGCTCACGTTCGACGGCGACGAGGTCGTCGGCGGGCTCGCGCCGGAGGGGTTCGAGGTCGAGCTCGACGGACGCTGGTTGCTCAATCCCGGCTCGGTGGGACAGCCGCGGGACGGCGACCCGCGCGCCGCCTGGCTGCTGCTGGATCTCGCACGCAGGTTTGCCGCGTTCCATCGGGTCCCATACTCGATCGAGGAAACACAGAGCGAGATGCGCGAGCGCGGGCTGCCTGCTGTCCTCGCAGCCCGGCTCGAGCGCGGCGAGTGAAGACGTTTTGCCTGGGCGGAAGACCCACGGGAAGAATGTTGCGGCCTGCGCAGCCGTTCTCTGCGTGGCCGCCTGCGGTGGCGGCGAGCGGCACGCAGCCCCGCCGACCCTGCCCCGCTCCCTTGCCCAGGCGCTTGCAGCACGGACCGAGGCGGTGACAGCCGCCCTGGCGGCGGGTGACTCCTGCCGCGCGTCGGCGCTCGCGCACCGCCTCCAGCAAGACACGATCGCCTCGATCAACAGCGGTCGCGTCGCCGCAGCCCTGCAGGAGCCGTTGTCCGGGACGGTCAACGATCTCGTCGGACGCATCGTCTGCGTTCCGCCACCGCCGCCCCGCGAGGAGCATGGACGCGGGAAGCACAAGGGCCACGCCAAGAAAGACAAGGCCGGGGATTGACCGAGACGTTCGCCGGGAGCCGGTATCGCATCGAGCGCGAACTCGGCCGCGGCGGCATGGCCGGCGTCTACCTCGCGCGCGACGAGGAGCTGCACCGCCCCGTCGCCGTGAAGGTGCTCGCCGAGCATCTCGGCGACGACGAGACGTTCCGCGCACGCTTCCTGCGCGAGGCCCGGCTCGCGGGCCGTCTCTCCCATCAGAACATCGTTCAGGTCTACGACGCCGGCGAGACGGACGGGCGGCCGTTCATCGTCATGGAATACGTCCCCGGTGGAACGCTTGCAGAGTGTGGGAGACTCCCCGCGCCGCGAGCGGTGGAGCTCGGCCTGCAGGCGTGCGCCGGTCTCCAGCACGCGCACAGCGCCGGGCTTGTGCACAGAGACGTCAAGCCCGCCAATCTCCTGCTTCGCGAGGACGGCGTCCTGAAGATCGCCGACTTCGGCATCGCCCGCGCCGCCGAGACGACGCGGCACACCCAGGTCGGGACGATCCTCGGCACGGCCGCGTACCTCGCCCCCGAGCAGATCGCGGGCGAGGACGCAACGCGCGCGTCTGACATCTATTCGCTCGGCTCGGTGCTCTACGAGTTGCTGACCGGGCGTCCGCCGTACCTCTTCGAGTCGCTCGCGGAGCTCGCGGCGCAACAGGCCGAGGGCGTGATCCTTCCGGTCCGCGACCTGGAGCCCGCCGTGCCCGCCGAGATCGAGAGGGCCGTCATGCACGCGCTCGCACACGAGCCCCGGTTCCGTCCGGCCTCCGCGGCCGATCTCGCCCACGAGCTCGGGGCGTCGACCGAGCGGCCGACACGTCCGCTGCCCCGGCGGCGCTTCGAGAGCGCTTCGGGACGCCGCAGCTGGTGGTGGCTCGCCGCCGCGATCGCCGCGGCCGCGGTCGCAGTCATCCTCGGACTCGTGAAGCTGGGCGGAACGACGAGCTCTTCGCCTCCGCCGGCTCCGGCGCGCGTCAAACCTCCGGCGCGCGGTCAGACTGCGACGGACCAGGCGCGCAACCTCGCGCGCTGGCTACGCGCGCACTCGCGCTAGCCGCCTACCGAGGTTTGACCCAGCTTGGCTGGGGTCAGACGCCGGCGTTTGCTTTATCCGCGTGGTCGGCCCCGAACGTGATGCCCTCACGGGCCATCGAAAGCTGAACGTCCTCGCGCGCCTTGTAGATCCGCCACTTGACCGTCGCGAGGGTGATCTCGAGCGAGTCGGCGATCTCCGTATACGACAGCCCGACGACGTCGCGCAGCAGCAGCGCCATCTTCAGGTCGACGTTGAGGCCTTCGACCGCCCGCCAGACAGCGTCGATCGCCTCGAGGCGCTCCATCGGTGCATCGACGACCTCGAGCGGAGGCACGTCCTCGAGCGCCACGACCGCGCGCGGGCGGCGCTCCGACGCGCGCAGCTCGTCCAGCACGCGGTTCTTCGTCACCTGGAACAGCCACGTGGTGAACTTCGAGCGCGACGAGAAGCGCGGCAGTCCCTGGAACACGCGCAGGAAGACTTCCTGAGTCAGATCCTCGGCCAGCGTGCGGTCGCCGACGAGCCGTAGGACGTAGTTGAAGACCGGAACCTGATAGGCGCGGACGATGATCGAGAACGCCCGCTCATCGCCCTTTTGAGCCTTCCGCAGGACGCCAAAATCAGGTTGCTGTAGCGACAAGGTGCCCGAGTATAGCCCGGATTATTCCGGGGTCGTTAGCGATTTTCCGGTCATTTGTAAGGGTTGTTTGAAACCGAGAAAGCCCAGCACAGTGGGCACTAAATCGGAGAGCTCGCCACCGTCGCGAAGCGCCACGTCGGGGTCGGTGACGATCAGCGGCACAGGGTTCGTCGTGTGGGCGGTGTGGGGGCTGACGCCGTCCACTTCGAACATCTGCTCGGCGTTCCCGTGGTCGGCCGTGACGAGTGCGACTCCGCCCTTGGCCTCGACCGCAGCCACCACCTGTACCAGACACCCGTCCACCGTCTCCACTGCTTTCACCGTCGCCGGGATCGATCCTGTGTGTCCGACCATGTCCGGATTCGCGAAGTTGACGACGGCGAAGCCGTAGCCGTTGCGGTCGAGCTCCTGGACGAAGCGGTCCGTGACCTCGGCGGCGGACATCTCCGGCTTGTGGTCGTAGCTGGGGACGTCGCGCGGCGAGGGGACGAGCACGCGCGTCTCCCCCGCCCACTCGCTCTCACGCCCACCGTTGAAGAAGTACGTCACGTGGGCGTACTTCTCCGTTTCCGCGACGTGCAGCTGCCTGACGTCGTGCTCGGACAGCACCTCGGCGAGCGTCTCGGGTACCTGCTGCTCGGAGAAGGCGACCGGAACGTCGAGGTCCGCGCGATACCTCGTCATCGTCGTGATATCGGCATCCGCCTCGACCAGCTTCATCACCAATTGGCGGGCGCGATCGGGACGGAAGTTGAAGAAGATCGCGCTGTCGTGTTCGGGGTCGAGCCGCGGACGGCCTGCGATGACGACTGGCTCGATGAACTCATCCGTGACCTCTCGTTCGTAGCTACGGCGGACGGCCTCGACCGGATCGTCCGCCTGCTCACCGGTGCCGTGGACGATCGCGTCGAAGGCGCGCTGCGTGCGATCCCAGCGCCCGTCGCGGTCCATCGCGTAATAGCGGCCGGCGACCGTCGCGATGCGATCCGCCGGCAGCTCCGCCAGATCTTTCACCGCAGAGTGCGGCGAGACGTCGCGGCCGTCGGTGAACGCGTGAATCCAGGTCTTCTCCGGCGCGAACCTCAACAGTGCACGCAGGTGGTCGATGTGCGAGTGCACGCCGCCGTACGAGACGAGCCCCAGCAGATGTGTGCGCTCACCGCGTTCGAAGGCCGCTTTCAGCACCGGGTTCTCGAAGAACGACCCGTCCTCGATCGCCTGGTTCACGCGCATCAGGTCCTGGAAGAGCACGCGACCGGACCCGATCGTGAGGTGACCGACCTCCGAGTTCCCCATCTGGCCGGGCGGCAGGCCGACCGACTCGCCCGACGCGTCGAGCGTCGTGTGCGGAAACGTCCGCCACAGCCGGTCGAAGTTCGGCGTGTCGGCGAGCTCGACGGCGTTGCCCGGTCCGGGCGGCGCGCAGCCCCATCCGTCCAGGATGACGAGCGTTACGAGTGACTGGCTGCCCGGCAAATCGCTGTGAAGGACTCGAGCTCGAGTGACGCACCGCCGACGAGCGCGCCGTCGACGTCGGGCTGCGCGAGCAGCTCTGCGGCGTTGTCGGGCTTGACGGAGCCGCCGTAGAGGACGGGCGCGTCGAGCAGGGACTTGACGAACGCGTGCGACTCTTGCGCCGTCCCCGGCGTGGCGGTCTTGCCGGTACCAATCGCCCACACTGGCTCGTACGCGAGCACGAGATTGTCGTCGGGCTCGAGCACAGCGAGCTGCCGGCGCAGCACGTCCTCGGTCGCGCCTTGCCCGCGTTCCGCTTCCGTCTCGCCGATGCATGCGATCACGAAGAGCCCCGCCTCGAGCGCCGC
The DNA here is from genome assembly GCA_005885085.1 of Actinomycetota bacterium. GTDB lineage: Bacteria > Actinomycetota > Thermoleophilia > Gaiellales > Gaiellaceae > 3-1-20CM-4-69-9. Next base: position 7,568 of record VAXY01000005.1, read on the forward strand.
GTGGACGCGCCTCGCGACGGTGTCGTCGGTCTCCCCGAAGTACTGCCTGCGCTCGGAGTGCCCGACGATCGCTCCGTACACGCCGAGCTCGCGGAGCATCTCCGCGGAGACCTCACCCGTATATGCGCCTTCGGCGTCCCAGTGCACGTTCTGCGCCGCGACCGCGATCTCCGTTCCGGCGAGCAGCTGGACGGCCACGGCGAGCGAGACGAACGGCGGACACACGACGAGGTCGACACCCGTGAGCTCCTGCTCGCGCAGGCCGAGGCAGAACTCCGCCGTCTCCGCGGGCCCCTTGTACATCTTCCAGTTGCCGGCGATCAGCATCTAGTGCCCCTTCCAGTAATGCCGCCCAGTTTCTGGGTCGCTAGCACCAAGCGAGAGGCCGCACTCGTCCGCAGCCCAGGCTAGAAGCCTCGGTAAGGACGAGGGTGGACTCTCGCGCCGCGTGCTAGCGGGCCAGAAGCGGGCATGTATTGCTGGGAGGGGCACTAGGCCTCCGGGATCGCCGCGACACCGGGGAGCTCTTTCCCTTCGAGCAGCTCGAGCGCCGCGCCGCCCCCGGTCGACAGCCACGACACGTCGTCGTCGAGCCCGAGCTCGGTCAACGCCCGCGCCGAGTCCGCGCCGCCGACGACCGAATAGGCATCAGAGCCGGCGACGGCCTCCGCGACGGCCTTCGTGCCCGCGGCGAAAGGCGGCCATTCGAAGACGCCCATGGGGCCGTTCCAGAAGATCGTTCGTGCTGCGGCGATATGGCCGCCGAACAGCTCACGCGTCTCGGGGCCGATGTCGAGGCCGAGCCAGCCGTCGGGCAAGTCGTCGTAGGGTGTCACCTTCGTCTGCGCATCCTCGGCGAATTCGTTCGCGGCCACAACGTCCGTCGGGAGGACGACCGGGAACGGCAGTGGATTGTCGCTGCGAATCTGCTCCGCCATCTTCCCACCGACCAGGACGGTGTCGGCCTTGCCGCCCAGATTCTGCAGCACGCCGAGCTTGTCCTCCACCTTGGCGCCGCCCGAGATGAGCACGAAGGGGTGCTCCACGTCGCCCAGCAGCTTCCCGAGCTCGGTCAGCTCGCGCTCGAGCAGGAGGCCGGCATACGCCGGGAGGAGGTGGGCGACGGCTTCGGTCGAGGCGTGCGCACGGTGTGCTGACCCGAAGGCGTCGTCGACGTAGAGCTCTCCGTGCCCGGCGAGCTCGCGCGCGTAGCCAGGATCGTTCTTCGTCTCGCCGGGATTGAAGCGTGTGTTCTCCAGCATCTCGACGCGGTCGTCGGGAAGCAACTCGCGCAACCGCTCTTCGACCGGCCGCATCGAGAACGCTGGATCGTGACCCTTCGGCCGTCCGAGGTGCGAGCACACCGCGACGCGCGCTGCGTCGCGCTCGAGCAGGAGCCGCAGCGTCGGCAGCGAGGCACGAATGCGCGTGTCGTCGGCGACACGTCCGCGCTCGAGCGGAACGTTCAGGTCGGCGCGCACGAGCACGCGCTTCCCGCCGACGTCGGCGTCGCGAACCGACCGGGGTTTGTGCACGCTACGCCGAGACTGCAGCCGGAATATCGGCGGCGATCTTCGCGACGACGTCGACGAGGCGGCAGCTGTAGCCCCACTCGTTGTCGTACCAGCCGAACACCTTCGCCATGCTGCCGTTCGCCATCGTCAGCTCGCTGTCGACGATGCACGAGTACTGCGAGTGCACGATGTCGGTCGAGACGAGCGGGTCATCCGCGTAGCGGAGGATGCCTTCGAGCGGCCCGCCGTCCGCGGCCTGGCGATACGCCGCGTTGATCTCCTCGACGGTCGCTTCGCGGCCGAGTCGTACGACGAGGTCCGTGATCGAACCGGTCGGAACGGGTGCGCGGACGGAGATGCCGTCGACTTTGCCCTTCAGGTCGGGCATCACCAGGCCGATCGCACGGGCGGCGCCGGTCGAGGTCGGGATCAGGTTGATTGCGGCAGCCCGTGCACGGCGCAGGTCCTTGTGCGGCAGGTCGAGGATCTGTTGGTCGTTCGTGTACGCGTGGATCGTGGTCATGAAGCCCTGCTCGACGGTGAAGTTGTCGTGCAGAACCTTCGCGAGCGGCGCGACGCAGTTGGTCGTGCAGGACGCGTTGGAGACGATGTGGTGCTGTTCCGGGTCGTAGACGTCGTCGTTGACTCCGAGCACGATCGTGACGTCGGGATCTGTGGCTGGCGCAGAGATGACGACCTTCTTCGCGCCGGCATCGAGGTGCTTCTGGGCGCCTTCGCGGTCGGTGAAGAACCCCGTGGACTCGATCACGAGCTCGACCTCGAGCTCCCGCCACGGCAAGCCGGCCGGGTCCTTTTCCGAGAGGACCTGTAACTCCGCCTTGCCGGCCTTGATCAGGCCGTCCCCGACCTCCACGTCCTCCTCGAGAGTGCCGAGGACGGAGTCGTACTTGAGCAGGTGTCCCATCGTCTTTGCGTCGCCGAGGTCGTTGATCGCAACGATCTCGAAGTCGCCACCGCGCTCGAGGTGAGCCCGGAAAAAGTTCCGCCCAATCCGCCCGAATCCGTTGATGCCTACACGTGTCTTGGCCATGACACCGAGTCTAAAGGAGGCTGTTTGGAACGGGCGCCCTGCAACTGCGGGCGCCACCTGCATACCTCCCCTTTAAGGCGGCGGCCCGCCACGCGCTCCACGCAGGCGGCGGGCCGCGTCGACATCGCTTGCGATGTCGACATTGAGAGGCCGTGCCGGCTTGCCGGCGCGGCCGTCCTCCGCCCGAACGGCCCCCCACGCGCTCCACGCAGGCGGCGGGCCGCGTCGACATCGCTTGCGATGTCGACATTGAGAGGCCGTGCCGGCTTGCCGGCGCGGCCGTCCTCCGCCCGAACGGCCCCCCACGCGCTCCACGCAGGCGGCGGGCC
>VAXY01000005.1:10686-14164 GCA_005885085.1 Actinomycetota bacterium
ACTAGACGACAACCACGCGCGAAAGTTAGATAGCCGCGAGTTGTTGCAACTTCTGTAAACGCCGGTGAACCGCTGCCTTGGTCGCGGGCGGACGGCATTTGAGCGCAAGCTCGCGCAACGAAAGCGTCGGATGGCGCTCGCGCAGCTCCGCAACCTCCTGCAGTCGCTGCGGCAAGCTCGCAAGCTCCCCGCTCCGACGCAGGCGCTCGACCGCACGCAGCTGCGCGTGCGCCGCACGACTTGTGCGCACGAGGTTTGCGTGGTCCGCGTTCGCGAGCCGGTTCGCGCGTGAGCGCGTCGCAGACATGACCGCACTCTCCTCGAACAGCAGGACTGCGCGGCCCGCGCCGGCCAGCGCGAGCACCCCCGCGATCGCGTCGATGCCCTTGGCGTAGGCAATTGCGTGCCGGCCGCGATCGGCGATGCGCAGCTCCACTCCCTCGGCGGCGGCGATCCGCGCAAAGAAGTTCGCGCCTTCGGGCTCGGCACTCCGAAGCTCGAGGTGCGGCGCGCGTGGACCGCTGAGCGAGCCGCCGCCGAGGAGGGCGCCGCGGAGATACGCCCCGCGGCAGCAGGCGCGCGCGACGACGCGACGGGGCGGGCTCGCCAGAGGCGTCAGCCCTGCGCTCAGGATCCCGGCTTCGTGTAGGACCTGGACCGCGTGCTCGTCGCCGGCCACGTGGAGTTGGTAGCGCGTCGCGCCGTCGAACGCCCGGCGCCGGTACGTCCGGATCTCGGACGAGACGCCGAAGCTGCGCAACAAGCTGAACGCCCGCCGTGCGACGGCCGAGTCCGCGACGTCGACGTGTACGGCGACCTCGCCGCGACCCCTCAGGTGGACGCTGCCGGCCGAGTGAAAGAGCCCCGAGAGCTCTGCCAGCCGGTCGCACTCGCTGCGCGGCACGATCGCCGCGAGCTCGCTGCGCAGGTCCTCAGAGAGTGACACCCTCGAGCGCCAGCAGCCGGCGCTTGTAGTCGAGCCCGAGTGAGCCGTAGGAGCCGAGTCCGTCCGCGGACACGACGCGGTGACAGGGGACGACGAGCGGGAAACGGTTTCTGGCGCAGAAAGTCCCTGCCGCTCTCTGGGCGCGGGGATACCCGGCGAGCTGCGCGAGCTCGGCGTACGAGACGACCTCGCCGAAGGGGACCGCGCGCAGCGCACGCGCGATGTCGAGCTGGAACGGCGTCCAGCCGTCGACGTCGACCTCGACGCCCCGAAAGTCGGGCCGAGCTCCTTCGAAATACGCGTTCAGGGTGTGGACGAGTTGTTCCGCTTTCACCGCAGATCGGCGGCTGACTCGTGCGCCCTTCGCCGGTATCGTCGAGCTCGAGGGTGGTGGGCGTTTCACCCCACCCTGGGAGGGGGTTTCACGCGCACGCGCGCGTCTACCTATAGGAGGGCCTGCAGCGGGACGCGGGAGTTCGTGCCAGACCAGCCGGCTGCCGTCGTGCCAAACCTCCCCCACGCCCCATCCCTCGGCCGCGTACGAGACGCACGTCACAGACACTGAGCTCAAGCCTACAATCGCGCCAGATGTCAGCAGCGCCCGGCCTTTTCCGCCCGCCTCCGCCGCAGAACGAGCCCGTCAAGGACTACGCGCCCGGCACGCCGGAGCGCGAAGAGCTGCGTGTCCGGCTCGAGCAGATGCGCTCGGAGCAGATCGAGCTCCCGCTCGTGATCGGCGGCGAGGAGGTTCGTACGCGCGAGACGTTCGACGCCGTCATGCCGCACGACAAGGATCATGTGCTGGCGAAGGTGCACAAGGGCGGTGCGCGGCACGTCGAGCAGGCGATCAACGCCGCGGCGGAGGCCTGGGAAGACTGGCATCGCACGCCGTGGGAGGACCGGGCGGCGGTGTTCCTGCGCGCCGCCGAGCTCCTCTCCGGGCCATGGCGCTCGACACTGAACGCTGCGACCATGCTCGGGCAGTCGAAGACCGCCCACCAGGCCGAGATCGACGCCGCCTGCGAGCTGACCGACTTCTTCCGCTTCAACGTTCAGTTCATGCTGCGGATCTACGCGGAGCAGCCGCTCTCGGCGCCGGGGACGTGGAACCGGATGGAATACCGCCCGCTGGAAGGATTCGTCTTTGCCGTCACGCCCTTCAACTTCACGGCGATCGGCGGCAACCTCCCCGGCAGCACGGCGCTGATGGGCAACACCGTGCTGTGGAAGCCTGCGTCGACCGCCGCGTACTCGGCGCACTTCCTGATGAAGCTCTTCGAGGCGGCCGGCCTGCCGCCCGGCGTCATCAATCTCGTCTACGGCTCGGGCTCGGAGATCGGCGACCCCGCCCTCGCGAGCCCGGACCTCGCAGGCGTGCACTTCACCGGCTCGACGCCCGTCTTCCAGGGAATGTGGAAGACGATCGGGGCCAACATCGCCACCTACCGAAACTATCCGCGCATCGTCGGTGAGACGGGCGGGAAGGACTTCATCGTCGCGCATCCGTCCGCGGACGCCGAGGCCGTTGCCACCGCGATCGTGCGCGGGAGCTTCGAATACCAGGGCCAGAAATGCTCGGCGGCCTCACGCGTCTTCGCCCCGTCGAACCTGTGGCCGGAGATCCGCGAGCGAGTGGTCGAGCAGGTCAAGACGATCAAGATGGGCGACGTCGCCGACTTCCAGAACTTCATGGGCGCGGTCATCGATGCGGGCTCCTTCAAGACGCAGAAACAGGCGATCGACGAGGCGAAGGCGGCGGACAAGGTCGAGGTTCTCGTGGGCGGGGGCTACGACGACTCCGAGGGGTACTTCGTCGAGCCGACCGTGCTGGAGACGACGGATCCGAATTTCCGCACGATGAAGGAGGAGCTGTTCGGGCCGGTCGTGACGACCTATGTCTATCCGGAGGCGAAGTACGGCGAGGCGCTGGACCTGGTGGACAAGGGTGCGCCGTACGGCCTGACGGGCGCCGTGTTCGCGCGCGAGCGCGACGCGCTCGAGCTCGCCGAAGAGAAGCTTCGCTACGCGGCGGGCAATTTCTATGTGAACGACAAGCCGACCGGCGCGGTCGTCGGCCAACAGCCGTTCGGCGGTTCGCGCGCGTCAGGCACGAACGATAAAGCGGGGTCGATGTGGAACCTGATCCGCTGGGTCAGCCCGCGGACGATCAAGGAGACGTTCGTGCCGCCGACCGACTACCGCTATCCGTTTATGGCGCCCGACGGCGGGCGCGGCGCTACCTGAGTCGATGACCTGGGGTCTGGTGCTCGCGGCTGCCGCGGCCGCGACGCTTGCGCTCGAGGTGGCGGAGGCGGAGGTGGGACTTCTAGCCGCGGAAGCGCAACACTGAGCCGGTGATCCACTCCGTCCTCCACGCGATCGCGGTCTTCTTTCACCACCTCGCCGCGGTGGAGTGGAAGTGGCTCGCGCTCGGCGTCCTCTGTCAGCTTGGGAAGCTGGGCGCAGTCTCCCGGGCGTGGCGGAACATCATCAAGGCCGCGTACCCCGACCGCCGCGTCCGCTGGCGGCAGA
>VAXY01000265.1:0-482 GCA_005885085.1 Actinomycetota bacterium
AGCGAACCAGAAGCGCGACTGCTCTGGAGGCGAGTCCGCAGCCGCGAGCGCGCTCGATAAGCCAATAGCCAAGCTCGACGTTCCCGGCTGTGGCCGAAACAACAGGACGATCGCTCCGAGTGCCTCGGTCGAGTCTGCGTCGGTGATCGCAAGCGACAGCCCCTCGCCGTTGTCGGCGCGTCCCCATTGCCGCTCAATCCAGGCGAGGCCCTCGGCTGGCGTGAACTGAGCGGGGACAGTTGTGCCTTCTGGAATGTCCGGATCGAGGCTGGCTTCCTCGACGCAGCCGATGTCGCTATCGGCCCAGCGCCGCAGCAGGACCACCCCGTCTGTCAGGGACGGAGCGGGATAGGAGAGGAAGGCCGCCGGCACCCCCTGCCAGCCTACGGACGCGTCACGCCGTTCGCAGATACGCACAAGGGGAACCGCCCGAGCTTCAGCGACGCCGCGCCGCCGGCGGAGGCCGAACCGCTCTACGAGCG
>VAXY01000265.1:553-4913 GCA_005885085.1 Actinomycetota bacterium
CGTCGAGCTCGTCAAAAGACGGGCCGGTGCCGATGGCATTGGACGGGTAGCGAAGGGCAACGTAACGTCGCGCGCGTTCGCGACGAGGAGATCGCGATCGGGACGGTGTGGAAGAGCTCGAGAAGGCCCTGGACGCGATGAGAGAGTCGGGCGAGGAGCCTTTCGCGCGCCGTGTGCTGCGCGAGCCGGCCGTGAGCCCGACATCACGTTCTTCGAGCTCAAGGCCGAAGCCGGCTCCTCCTGAGGGCCCAAGGCCAGATCCAGGCAACCAACCGGGCTCAACGCAGTTGCTATTCTGCTGAGACCACATTTCGAGCGGTTTGCGAAATGGGCCTGCGGGCCCATTTTCTGTGACGGGAGCAGGAGCGATGGCAGCAACTCACGACAAGGAACGGCAATTGACGCGGGAAATCGCCCCGAAGGTCGAGGGCGCCCTGCCGGGCACCGAGGTGCTGGCGGTCGAGCTGACGAGCCCCGAGCGCTTCACGGTCTACGTCGACCACGTGAAGGGCGTCGACCACGCGCTCTGCGAGCGTGTCACGAACGTCCTCCGCGGCTACCTGCGCGAATACTCCGTCGACGTCTCGTCGCCCGGCATCGAGCGGCCGCTGCGCAAGGAGGCGCACTTCCGCAGCGCCGTCGGCCGCAAGGTCGCCCTGCGCACGCAGGAGCGCAACCGCGTTCGAGGCGAGGTCGTGTCCGCGGGCGAGCGGAGCGTTACCGTCAAGACCAACGGCGAATCCGTTGACATCCCGTACGACTCGATCGTCCGGGGGAACCTGATCGAGGAAGTGGGGGCGAGATGACTCAGGAGATCATCGACGCAGTCAGGGACATCGAGCGCGAAAAGGGCATCGAGAGCGGGGCGCTCGTCTCCGCCCTCGAGGATGCGCTGCTGGCTGCGTACAAGAAGACGCCTGGCGCGTCGCGCCACGCAACGGTCGAGATCGACGAGCAGGGCGACTTCCGTGTTTACTCGATCGAGCTGCCGCCGGACGTCGAGGAGCGATTGCTCGACGAGGCGCGCGAGCGTGCGCTCGAAGAGCTCGAGCGGATCGAGGCCGAAAACGGCGAGCGCTCGCACACGCTGCTTTCCGACGACGACCTCGACATCGAGTGGTCCGACGTCCCCGAGGATCAGGTCAAGCGTGAGGACGTCACGCCGGCGAACTTCGGACGCATCGCCGCGCAGACTGCGAAGCAAGTGATCCTGCAGCGCATTCGCGAAGCGGAGCGGATGATGATGTACGACGAGTACAAGGATCGCGAGAGCGAGGTCGTGACGGGCATCGTCCAGCAGGCCGGCGACCGCAACAACGTGCTCGTCGACCTCGGCAAGGTGGAGGCTCTCCTGCCGCGGTCCGAGCAGGTCGACGGCGAGCGCTACGAGCAGGGCTCACGCATCAAGGCCGTGATCACAGAGGTTCGCTCCGGCACGAAGGGCCCGCAGGTGATCCTGTCCCGGCGCGACCCTGAGCTGATCAAGACGCTGTTCGAGCTGGAGGTCCCCGAGATCGCCGACGGCCTCGTCGAGATTCGCGGGGTCGCTCGCGAGCCCGGCTACCGGTCGAAGATTGCCGTGGAATCGCACGCCCAAGGTGTCGATCCCGTCGGCGCATGCGTCGGTCCGCGGGGATCGCGTGTCCGCATGGTCGTGTCCGAGCTGCGCGGCGAGAAGATCGACATCATCCCGTGGAATCCAGAGCCCGCGCGCTTCGTCGCGAAGGCGCTCTCGCCGGCGCGGGTGCGCGAGGTCTTCGTCGACGACGAGACGAAGGAAGCGACCGTGATCGTCCCCGACGACCAGTTGGCGCTGGCGATCGGCAAGGAGGGCCTCAACGCACGGCTGGCGGCGCGCCTGACCGGCTGGAAGGTCGACATCCAGTCCGACACCGAGTTCGCCCAGGCCGAGGCGGCTGCGGCGTACGGCGGCGGCGAGGGTGAGGAGTTCACCGGCCGCTGCGCGGCCGTGCTCTCGAATGGCAAGCGCTGCCCGAACGAAGCACTCCGGGGATCGCGGTACTGCGGGCTGCCCGCGCACCAGGAGCTCGCGCTCCACGTCACCGACGACACCGAGCCGATCGAGGCGCAGGACGAACCGGCGCTCGAGATCCGCTCCGACCTCGCGGAGCCCGAAGCAGAGAGCATCGGACCCGAGAGCCTCCCGGAAGAGCCGGAGCAGGCACTCGAGTCCGAGGCAACCGCCGACGTCGCGGCCACGCACGGCCCGGACGCAACGGAGATCGCGGCCGCCGAGGGCGAGGTCGACTTGGACGTCGAGCATCCGGCGGTCGCAGCGCCGGAGGAAGTTCCGGCCGGCATCCCGGTCGAGCACGACCACCAAAGCGGCGAGGAATCGCCGACTGCGTGACCGAGCCGACCAGGAGCTGCGTCGGCTGCGGGCGGAAGGCGCCGCAGAGCGAGTTCCTGCGCTTTGTCGCGCAGGACGGGCTCCTCAAGCCGGGCGCCGGCGAGCCGGGCCGCGGTGCCTACACGTGCCATCGGCTCTCGTGCTCGGGCGTTCAACAGGACGCTGAAGCGAAACGTCCAGGTCGAGCCGGGACTGGCATCTCTCTACACTTGACGACGTAATGGCGAACGAATCCGGACCAAACAGGCCAAACCGGCCCATGCGGCCTCGACAGGGGGGCCCGGGCGCGCGCCGCAAGCGTCGCGTCGTGATCGACAACGCCGCCAACCGGCCACGCGACGTGCGTCAGCAGCAGCGCGAACGAGAGGCGGCGCGGCCGAAGACTCCGCGCGAGGTGGCGCCGGTCACTGGTCCGGTCTCCGTGCAGTCGGGCGTCACCCTGCGTGACCTCTCCCAGGCGCTCGGCGTCCCTGCGCCCAAGATCATCATGTTCATGATGGGCCTGGGGAAGGCCGTCACGATCACGCAGTCCCTGGGTGACGAGGACGTCGAGTTGATCGCAGCCGAGCTGGCTCCGGAGCGCGAGGTGACGATTCGTCACGCCGCCGACGAGGATGAAGAGCCCGAGATGTTCGAGGACGACGCGGCCGATCTCGCTCCTCGCCCTCCGGTCGTGACGATCATGGGTCACGTCGACCACGGGAAGACGACACTGCTGGACGCGATCCGCAAGACGTCCGTCGTCGAGACGGAAGCCGGTGGCATCACACAGCACATCGGCGCGTACCAGGTCGATCACAACGGGCGCAAGATCACATTCCTCGATACACCCGGACACGAGGCGTTCACAGCGATGCGCGCACGCGGCGCGAAGGTGACCGACATCGCAGTGCTCGTCGTTGCCGCCGACGATGGGGTCATGCCTCAGACAAAGGAGTCGATCTCCCACGCTCGCGCGGCCGAAGTGCCGATCGTCGTCGCGGTGAACAAGATCGACGTCGCCGACGCGGATCCGAATCGCGTCCGAAGCGAGCTCTCGACCGAAGGGTTGCAGCCGGAGGAGTGGGGGGGCACGACGCAGTTCTCCGACGTGTCTGCGAAGCAGAGCGAGAATCTCGACGACCTGCTGGAGAAGGTGCTGCTCGTCGCGGACGCCGAGCTCGAGCTGACGGCGAACCCGAAGGCGGACGCGTCCGGTCCGATCATCGAGTCACGCCTCGACGTGGGCCGAGGGCCCGTCGCAACGATGCTCGTCCACCGCGGCACCCTTCATGTTGGCGACGCGGTCGTGGCCGGCGATGCCTGGGGCAAGGTGCGCGCCCTCTACAACTTCCGCGGCGACAAGGTGAAGGAAGCACGGCCCGGGGATCCGGTCGAGATCCTCGGCTTCGACCATCCACCGCCCGCCGGTGAGCTCTGCCGCGTGGTGGAGAACGAGCGTCGCGGACGCGACGTCGCGAACGCCCGGGGTGAACGGCTTCGCCGCGAGCAGCTCGCGCAGGCGTCCCGTGGCGTGTCGATCGAGCGGCTGTTCGAGCAGATGCAGGCCGGAGCGGTGCGGGACCTCAACCTCGTCCTCAAGGGCGACGTCGTCGGCTCCGTCGAGGCGGCCGTCTCCGAGCTGGCCAAGATCCAGCACCCCGAAGTGCGCGTCAACGTCATCCACCAGGGCGTCGGCGGGATCACCGAGAACGACATCATGCTCGCCTCCGCGTCCGGCGCGACGGTCGTCGGTTTCAACGTCCGCCCCAACGCGGAGGCTCGTACGCTCGCCGAGCGCGAGGGCGTCGAGATCCGCACCTACCGTGTGATCTACCAGCTGACGGAAGACATCGAGCAGGCGCTCGTCGGCATGCTCAGGCCGGTCGAGACCGAGGAGACGCTCGGCGAGGCCGAGGTCCGAGCGCTGTTCAAGGTCTCCCGGCTGGGGACGATCGCAGGTTGCATGGTCACGAGCGGTCTGATCCGGCGCGGCGCACAGGTGCGCGT
>VAXY01000266.1 GCA_005885085.1 Actinomycetota bacterium
TACGTGCTCGGCTCGATGCCGTGGGGCTACTGGCTCGTGCGGCTCGTCAAGCGTGACGACATCCGCAGGCACGGGAGCGGCAACGTCGGCGGGACGAACGTGTGGCGCGTCTACGGCTGGCGGCTCGGCCTACCGGTCGTGTTGCTGGACACGGCGAAGGGCTTCGCGCCGGCGCTCGTCGCGACCCTGATCGTGTCGCACCTGGCCGGTGTTCTGGCCGGCGCCGCGGCGATGCTCGGCCACTGGCGGCCGCTCTTCCTGCGCTGGCAGCGCGGAGGGAAGATGGTGGCGACGTGCGGGGGCGCCTTCCTCGGCGTCGCGCCCGTCGTGGGCGGCATCGGCGCCGGCGTGTGGATCGCGGTGTTCCTGCTACTTCGCTACGCCTCGCTCGCGTCGATCGTGGCCGCGCTGTCGGCGCCGGTCATCGCCGCGCTGCTCGGCGAGCCGTGGCCGGTGATCGTGTTCGCCGCGGCGGCCTCAGTCGCGGTCGTCGTCTTGCACCGCGCGAACATCGCGCGGCTGCGCTCGGGCACCGAGAGCCGCTTCAAATTCCGGGGTCAGACCCCGGAGGGGTCTGACCCCAGCCGTTTGGAACGCCTACCCGGCGAGCCACTCTCGTAGCTCCGTGTGGCGCGCGGTGGCCTCGCCGTCGCGCAACTCTGCACGCAGCTCGCCGACGGTTCCGTACCGCTCGGCCACGACCTCGTGTGAATGGATCGTCTCGAAGTTGAGCTGGCGCGCCAGCAGGAAGTCTCCGCCGTCGAGCTCGCCGTAGCGCTCGAGCACCGACCGCAGCGAGATGCGAACCGAGTCCTCTACGAAGCGCGGCTGCAGGTGCGCGTGCTCGACCACGAACAGTTCGTCCGGCCGCTTCAGCAGCTCGTAGACCGGCGAGCTCATCGAGCCCTCCACGATCGCCGCCAGCTGCTCGGCGTTCACGGGCTGTTCCGTGCCGACGTAGAGCGTCCCGCGCCCGCGCTGGTTGTGGGTCGCGAGCGGGACGAGCTCGAGGATCCGTTCGACGTCCGCGTCGTCGAAGCCCGCCTCGAGCAGACGCTCCGAGGCCCGGCCGCGCACGAGCCCCTGCGCGCAGGGGCAGGCGTTGATGCCGGTCGCCTCGACGCCGACGACCCGCCGCACGTTCGACTCAGAGGCGGCGGCGATCCCGATCAGGGCGATCATCTCCTGCGTCGCGAGGCCGGTCACCGGCGTTCGCCGCCCCAGCGGGTAGCGCGCGGAGATCCGCACCTCGGCCCGGCCCGCCGCCTGCCGCGCGACGATGTGGCGGGCGATGTGCTCGGCCAGCTCCTCGACGAGAAACGCTTCCTCGAGCACGACGTGGTCGATCGCCTCCTCGAACAGCTCCGGGAAGCGGGACATGTGCACGCCCTTCTGCTGCGGATCGAGGTCGACCGTACAGTCGATCTCGGCCGAGATCAGCTTCTCGGCTCCGCCCCAGCGCAGGCGGATCGCCTTCTCGACACCCTGCACGCCTGCCCGCGACAGCCCCAGCTGCACCTCGGGCGCCGATGCCTGTAGGTCTGCGAGCAGATGCCGCGACTCGGACATGCAGACAGGTTAGTGTCACGCCGCCCCGTGGCCGCCGCCGATTCCAGCTTCCCGCGCCTCGTCTCGCTCGCCGCGCACGACCTGCGCACGCCGCTGGCGACGATTCACGGGTTCGCGCAGACCCTCATCCGCATGGGCGATCTCGGGGAGCCGAAGCAGAAGTACATGGAGATGATCGACACGGCCTCGCGTCAGCTCGCCGAGCTACTGGAGGAGCTCGGCACCGCCGCGCGGATCGAAGGCGGCCGTTACGAGCCGAGCCTGCAACCGATCGACACGCTGGAGCTGGCCCAGACTGCGGCCGAGTTATTGGGCAAGGAGCGCGTCCGGGTCAGCGGCACCGGCGGCGAGGTGCAGGTCGACCCCGAATCGACCGAGCGGGGCATTTCGGCACTTGCGCAGGCGGCCCTGCGCCACGGTGGGCTCGAGCAGGTCGAGCTGCGCGTCGACGGACCCGCGCTCGCAGTCTCGCCCGTCACGGGCCCCGGTCGTCCTCGGCGACGAGCTGCGCGATCTCGGCGCCGCGGTCGCAGTCCGCGTCATCCGGGCCCTCGGCGGCTCGGTCGACCTGGACGGCGAGACCCTGACGGTGCGCCTACCGCAATGACGCGCGGTGCGCAGGTGAGCCTCCTGCGCTGGCTCCGCCGCCAACTGCAGCAGCCGACGCCTGGACGGGAGCATCTCGAGGCCGCCGTGGAGAACGACGATCCGTCCGAGGTTCGCCGCCTCCTCGCCGAGGTGCCGTTTACTCCGGACCAGCGCCGCCACGTCGAGGGGCTCCTCGACGCCTGGGAGGAAGGCCGGGGTTAACCCGTCGCGCCGTGATCGAACAGTAGGCGCTCGACGCGCCCGTCGCCGTTCTGCCGAGCGGCGTCGATCGCGCGGAAGCCGCCTCCCTGCTCCAGGTTCGGATCGGCCCCGTGCTCGAGCACCAGCTTGACGAGCTCGTAGCGCGTCGCCTCGTCCTTGCCTTCGCTCGCCGAGCTCGCGTGGATTGCGGCGGTCTGGATGTTCTCGTTCCGCGACAGCGCGTTCACGTCCGCGCCGCGGTCGAGCAGCAGTCGCGCCGCGTCGACGTGCCCGAAGAAGCAGGCGAGTCCGAGCGGATGAAACCCGTCGGCGCCGAACGCGTTCACCCGGCTCGCGTCTTCGTCCAGCAGCTGTTGCAGGCGCTCGGTTCGCCCGAGCGCCGCCGCCTCGAACACGTCGAGCTGGCGGCCGGCCGCGAGCTGTTCGGCTTCGTCGCGGTCGCCGCGGTAGACAGCCTCGAGGACGTCCGACATCGTTAGCTATGCTAACTAAATTCCAACTGATGTGTCAATCGCGGCGGCTGGCCGCTTCCACTCTGCTGCGATCCATGCATTGCGGCACGTGCGCCGGGAGGATCGGGCGACCGGCGTGCCGCCGGCCCAGCTCTCCGCGCTGTCGGTGCTCGTCTTCGGCGGCTCGCGGACGCTCGGCGAGCTTGCCTCGGCGGAGCAGGTGCGGCCGCCGACGATGACGCGCATCGTCCAGGCTCTCGAGGCCGAGGGACTCGTTCGCCGCGAGAGCGACCCGCGGGACGGCCGCGTGCAGCGTCTGTCGGCAACTGCGAAGGGACGGCGTGTCATGCAGCAAGCTCGCAAGCGCCGCGTTACCAATCTCGCAACGCTGCTCGAGCGCCTCTCGCCGGCCGAGATCACGCGCGTCCAGGAGTCGGCGAAGCTCGTCGAGCAAGCCTTAGCGCAGGAGCCGTGAGAGGCGCCGGTCCTTGAGGACACGTCCGCCGGTCAGGCGGCAGTTGCTCACCGACGCTAGGCGGCACTCCCCCACGACGCGTGGTGCGCTTCACGGCCACGGGTTACTTGTCTGACCCCGCTGCCGTTGGCATTCATGACGTAAATCTCGTACTTGCCTGCACGGTTGCTAGCAAAGGCGATCTTCTTCCCGTCTGGCGACCAGGAGTCGAGCCCGTTGTTGATCTTGCCGCCGCGGCTGTTGGTGATCTTGACGAGGTCGGTTCCGTCGGGTCGCACGGTGAAGACGTTTGAGGAGATGCCGGGGCGGACTCCGAACTCGGGGCTGGAGAAGGCGATCCGTGAGCCGTCCGGCGACCAGTCGATCTTGTCCGCAACCCCGTTCTGCCAGGGAGTGACCTGCTTCAGGCCACCGCCAGTTGCTTTGGTCGTGAAGATTGCTGACCCGGCCTTCTTGAGCCAGACGAACGCGATCCGTTTCCCGTCGGGTGAGAACGTGGGCGAATCCAGCCCCACCCCGACACCGTTTGCGGGCAGCGGCGTGATCAACACTTTCCGGACGCGGCTTCCGTTCGCGGTCATCACTGAGATGGTCGCCTGCTTGCCGTACTGCAGGGTGCTGAAGGCGATCAGTGACCCGTCTGGCGACCATGACGGCCGACCGTTCAACCCCGTCGGCGTCAGCGAGCGCAGTCTGGTTCCGTCGGCATTCATCATGTAGATCGCCGCACGACTGACTCGAACGCCCGCGTACACGTCGCGTTCGAACGCGATCTGGTTCCCGCTCGGAGACCACTCGGCCCAGACAGCGTCGCTGTCGCCGAAATGGGTCAACTGGTGGACGCCGCTTCCATTTGCCTTGATCGTGAACAGCTGCGCGTGCTTGCCAATCTGCGCCTCGTAGACCAGCAATCCGTTCGTTCGGGGGAAGGTAGCCGCGGAGAGCGGCACGGCCAGAGCAAGCGCTGGAAAACTCACGGCGGCCGCGAAGACCAAACGCCTACCCACGATTCCTCCCCTACGCCGGTCGTAGCGAAGCCTGCCGTGCAGGCCACTCCGACGATGCTGGCAGTCCCATGTATCCCGGTCAAGGCCGGGAGCATCGACCGGAGGTCATCGCCGCCGTCGCACCCCGGCTTCCTCAGCGTCGTCGCGTCTTTCGGCGGCTAGCCATC
>VAXY01000267.1 GCA_005885085.1 Actinomycetota bacterium
CCGCTCCCTCGACGTCTTCGCGACTTCGTCGACGACGGCAAGTCCGGGGACGTGGGCACCGTCGACACGCGTCACGGATTCCACGAGCAACCCGAACTTCGAGCAGTTCGGCGGTCGAGCGGTGCCGTTCGCCGGCGACTACTTGTGGATCGACTCGGTCGGAACGTTCTCGTTCGGCACATGGACGGACTGGCGCAACACGGTGGCCGGCGTCGACCAGCGCGAGCTGGCAGCACTCGGCGGGACGCCCGACGACGACGACGCGACCTCGCCGGAGTTCCCCGGCGCGTTCGTTTCGAGCGCCGACGTCCACCAGTGCCGTTCGGTCTCGACCGTTCCGGCCACGAAGAAGACGCCGGAGCGCAAGACGTTCGGTCCCGACGCCTGCCCGTTCGCCGGCGGCCTCGACCAGAACATCTACGGGGACACCACTCCGTAGACGGCAGAACACGAAGGTCTCGAAAGGGCGCCGCAAGGCGCCCTTTTCGTTTCCCCCTTTGGAGGGAGCAGGGACGCCGGCAAGTAACCGATAACCCTTGCGAACCACCTCCCCCTAATCCCCCTCGCAAAGCGGCCCTTCGGGGCCGTTTTGCTTTGTGGGAACCTCGGGTTATGGCGAACACTCTGGAGCGCACGCGCGACGTGCTCGGTCGAGTTCTCCGCGACGGAACCGCGGTCGCCTCGGACGGGACGGTTCACGACTTGTTCCCGGTCGCGATCAGCGCAGCCGAGGGCGATTCGTTACGGCGCTGGGTTCAGCGAGAGGACGCAAGGAACACGATCGAGGTCGGGCTCGGCTACGGAGTCGCTGCGCTCTTTGTCTTCGAGGGGTTGCTCGCGCGGGAGCGCTCGCGGGCACACCACGTGGCGATCGATCCCAACCAAGGCACCCGGTTCGCCAACTGCGGCCTGCAGCTCTTCGAGGAGGCCCGGGTCAACAATCTCGTGGAATTCCACGGCCATGAATCGCAACTCGTGCTCCCGCGACTGCTGAGCGAGGGTCGCACCTTCGATTTCGCCTTCGTAGACGGGAACCATCGCTTTGAGGGGGTCTTTCTCGATCTGGCCTTTCTCGGCCGCCTCGTGCGCGCAGGCGGGATCGTGTTCGTCGACGACTACCAACTACCCGCGGTCGCGCGCGCGGCCTCGTTTTTTCTGTCGAACCTCGGCTGGACGCTCGAACAGAGCTCCGCGAGCGACCCATCGCACCACTGGGCCGTCCTTCGGACCTCGACCATGCCTGACACGCGCCCATTCGACTACTACCTCGACTTCTAGCGCCCTGAACGAACACAAACGCCGGACGCTAGTGCGAGCGCAAGCCGCACTAGCGGGAGGCGGAACTCATGCGACGGGCGATCGCGAAGCAATCGCCCGCCACACCATGGAAACCGACCACCCACCACGCTCATGAAACAGAAAGGCCGGGCTCTGCCCGGCCTTTCTGTCGTAACTTCCCCCGCGGCGGAACCGCAGGTTCCGTCGCGTCCTACATCATGTCCATGCCGCCCATGCCGCCCGGCATGCCGGCGCCTGCCGGCTGCTTCTCGGGGGCTTCGGCGACGATCGCCTCGGTCGTGAGAATGTTCTTCGCGATCGAAGCGGCGTTCTGCAGAGCGGAGCGGACGACCATCGTCGGATCGGTGATCCCGGCCTTGACGAGGTCCTCGTACTCGCCGCTCTCGACGTTCAGCCCGAAGCCCTTCTCGGCGTTCCGGACCTTGTCGACGACGATCGAGCCTTCGAGGCCCGCGTTGTTCGCGAGCTGCCGAACAGGCTCTTCGAGCGCGCGCACGACGATCGTCGCGCCCGTGCGCTCGTCGCCTGCGTAGGCGTCGAGCTTGATGGAGTCGATGGCGTTCACGAGAGCAACGCCGCCGCCGGGAACGACACCCTCTTCGAGGGCGGCCCGTGCAGCCTGCAGCGCGTCCTCGACGCGGTGCTTCTTCTCCTTCATCTCCGTCTCGGTCGCGGCGCCGACCTTGACGACGGCCACGCCGCCGGCCAGCTTCGCCAGCCGCTCCTGGAGCTTCTCGCGGTCGAAGTCGGAGTCGGTGTTCTCGATCTCTGACTTCAGCTGCTTGATGCGGCTTTTGATCGCCTCCGAGTCCCCGGCCCCGTCGATGATCGTGGTGGTGTCTTTGTCCACGACCACACGGCGGGCATGGCCGAGCTGCGCGATCTTCGTGTTCTCGAGCTTGAGACCCATTTCCTCGGTGATCACCTCGGCGCCCGTGAGGATCGCGATGTCCTCGAGCATGCGCTTGCGGCGGTCACCGAAGCCCGGCGCCTTCACCGCGACC
>VAXY01000268.1:0-486 GCA_005885085.1 Actinomycetota bacterium
AAAGTGTGGCGAGGGCGGCCCGACGAGGAGGAGACGGGTGGCCGGAAACTCCTGCAGGAGACGCCGAAACGCCTCGAGCAGTTGCGGGATACGTTTGGACGGCGTCAAGTTGCCGACGCAGGCGATGATGGGCGAGCCCCCGTCCACCTGCGGCGGCGGCTGCTGCCGGTTTGGCCGGGGCCACGCCGGATGCGGGATCACCCAGACCGGGCCGCGAAAGCCGTACGCCCGAACACGCTGTTCGACGAAATGCGAGTGAGCGATGATGCCGGTCGCGTAGGTGAGAATCTCACGGGTCAGCGGAAAATCTGCCGCGCGCGTCTCCCACAACGGCGGCACAAGACCATCATCCCCACCGTGTGCGAGCAGGCGGCCCACGACGCCGGCATCCCGCTGCATCGCGTCGAGGTAGAGATTTGTGTCCCCAACCCCGATGCTCATACCGGCGACGAGGTGGTGGAGGACGAAGTCATGGAGAACGACCAC
>VAXY01000268.1:570-2923 GCA_005885085.1 Actinomycetota bacterium
CTCGCGCCGCTGCGCACGAGCGTGACGTCGAGCTTCTCCTTAAGCGCTGGGATCAGAAGTGCGCTGTAGTCGGCGATCCCCGACCGCTCGGGCGGCAGCGGAGAGTAATAGTCAACCCTCACAGCTCGAGCAGCCGGTCAATCGCAGCGTCCCAGGTCACCCGCTGCGCACGCTCGCCGCCTGCGCGGCCGAAGTTCCTCGCTTGGTCGGGATGCATGGCGAGCCAGGCACACGCGTCGGCGATCGCCCGCGGATCGGCCTCGCAAACCAAGCCGGTCTGCCCGTCTTCCACGACCTCGAGCGGCCCGCCGGCATCGCGCGTGGTGATCACCGGCTTGTGTGCCAAAAAAGCCTCGTACGGAACCATTCCGAAGTCCTCGTCCACCGGCGCATAGAAGACAGCGAGGCAGCGTGCGTAGAGATCGGCAAGCTCACCGGCGTCGACGCGACCCGCAAAGCTGACGCGGCCGTCCAGCCCCAGACCTGCGGCGATCGACTCGAGGCGCTCGCGGTCCGGACCGTCGCCGGCGATCACGAAGCGAAGCCCGTTCGCCGTCGCTGCCGCCTCGAGGAGCAGGTCGACGCGCTTGGCTCGATCCAGGCGTCCTACCGAAAGCACGAACTCCTCGTAGGCCTCGCAGCGATAGTCGAGGTCTTGCGGAGGGTGCGGCAACACGTCGGCTTCGATTCCGGTGGAGCGCTGGAGCCGCTCGGCCACGTTGCGGGAGGTCGCGAAGACACGCCGCGCCTCACCCAGCGTCGCGCGGTCGAGCCGGTGGACGGCGCGCCTCGTCGCTCGATCGACTGGCTCCTCACCGAACTGCCCGAGCTCGGTGCGGTCGAGCTCGTACGCCTGCCTGAACTGATGCAACAACCACACGACCTTGGTCGGGTGCCGCACTACGTAGGAGGGAAACTTCGTCGCGATCGCCAAGTCGATCGGCCGGCCGTCGGATTCAGTTAGGTCGACGAGCCGCCAGAGCAGCGCCTGGCTGAGCACGCGCGTCCCCGGATACCACTTGTACGGGATCGTGACGAGGTCAGCTTCGTGCTCCCGCCGCCGGAGCTCCTCGACGAGGCGTTCGGCGACGATCTCCGCGCCGCCATGCAGAAACGGCGCCTGCGGTGCGCAGACGGCGATTCTCACTGCTCGCTGCTGCGCTCGAGCCGTGCGACTTGTTCCGCCGTCCACTCGGTCAACTCATCGAGCGCGTGCAGAACGGATGCGTTGAACTCGCGCTGATGAACCGCGATCGGCTCGACATACCAGCGCATGAGCTTGCGGAGCACGAACTTCAAAGGCACGAGCAGAAGGCCCCTGATGCGCCCAAGCGTCCCGGGGCGATGCATGTAGGGCAGGTCGCCAGTGACGCTGGCAAAGCGCTCAGCTGTAACCCGCCACGCCAGACGCGGCGGCTCGCCGCTTCGATGAGCGGGGGCGTCGCCGGTCGCGGGTCGAGCCTCGATCTCAGCGCGGAGCCGCGCGAAGACGCGCGAGATCTCGACGTCGCTCACCGGCTATCACTGTCGCCGTGCGACTCGCCGAGGCGTGTCTCGAGCAGCGCAAGCCGCTGCGCAAGGATCCGGTTCTGGTCCGACAGCTTCGAGATCACAGTCGAATAGTGGAGGAGAAGGAGCAGAATGAAGAAGGCTGCGAGAACGAACAGCGCCGAAGGCGGATAGGCGATGCCGACGAGATCCGCGATGCTGGACAGCAGGCCACGCCAGAGCCCGAGCACCAGCATGACAATTCCCGTCAGTAGCCACAACATGGCGTAGCGCTCCTGCAGCCTCCTGCTGCGGATGAGCTCGAAGATCACGAACAGCAGCACCAGCGCAGCTGCGGCCGCGACGACGGATACGCGTAAGGGCGTCATTTGTCCTCCTCCCGAGGCGTCGGGTAGCGACGGAAGAGGCCCACGAAAAGCGCAAGCAGCACCTTGACCATGTAGTACGCCGACCACCGGAAGGTAATCGACGATTCGCCGGCACCACGGAGGCGCATGTGGACCGGAACCTCGAGCATTCGCAACCGGTGCCGGAAGACAAGCACCGTGGCCTCGACCTCGGGATAGTCATGCGGGTAGTCGGCGGCGAACAGGGCAATCGCCCGGCGGTTGGCGGCGCGGAAGCCTGACGTGGTATCCGTGACGCGTTGGCGCACGAGCAGCGAGACAATGCCCGCGAGCAGCTTGATTCCGAGGAGTCTCGCCAGCGGTGGTTCGTACTCGCCCTCCCCGAGAAAACGGCTTCCGACAACGAGGTCCGCCCTGTCCTCCAGGATTGGGCCGAGTATCTTCGGGATCTCCGTCGGGTCGTGTTGAGCGTCTCCGTCAACCTGCACCGCGACGTC
>VAXY01000275.1 GCA_005885085.1 Actinomycetota bacterium
GAGCACGCCGAGGCGGCCGAGCGATTTCGGAATTGCAACCAGTTGCTCCGGATCCTCCGCGACGAGCTCACGTGCGTAGCCGTGCAGGCGTGTGATCCCGCGCTCGCTGTAGTCGCCGGTCAGGCACGAGTCCGGCGAGTCCTCAGCGCACGCAATGCAATGGCCGCACGAGCGGCGAACGGTCGCGGTGACGAGCTGGTCGCGCGTGAAGCCGTAGCCGTCTCGCTCGACGACGGCCAGCGCCTCGTGCCCGAGCACGAGCAGCGGCTCGCCCTCAGGCGCGATCCCGAACAGGCCTTCCGAGATCTCGCGGTCCGTGCCGCACACGCCCACCTCGAGCGTGCGGACGAGCACTTCGCCCTCGCGTCCCTCCACGGCCGGAACGTCTTCGATGTGTGTTGTGTGCGCCTGACCCGGTTGCGTGACGAGCGCCAGCACCTAGTGCCCCTTCCAGTAATGCCGCCGAGCTTCTGGGTCGCGAGCACCAAGCCAGAGGCCGCACTCGCCCGCAGTAAGGCCAGCCGGCCCAGCGGCTGCCTCGCGGTCAGCTCGTTCAGGGACTCGCCGGCGTCCTCGACAAGCCTCCGCATCCAGGGAGGAAACGTCTACGTCACGCAACCGGGGGTGAGTGGGCCGCCCGCACACGTCTTTCACGCGGGCGGGACAAGAACAGCGCCGTCAGACGCTGAAGACACGAGCGCCCGGTAGCGCGCGAACACACCAACGTCATAGCGTGGGGGAGGCGGCTGCCATCCGACGAGACGCTCGGCCACCTCGCGGTCGTCGAGCTCCACGACGAGCGTGCCCTCGTCCACGTCGATTGCGATCACATCACCGTCTTGCACAACCGCAAGCGGTCCGCCGCGTGCGGCCTCGGGCGAGACGTGCCCGACCATCAGCCCGCGCGTCGCGCCGGAAAAGCGGCCGTCGGTGACGAGTACGACGGACTCGCCGATGCCGGCTCCGATCACGGAAGCCGTGACGCTCAGCATCTCGCGCATACCCGGACCGCCGGCGGGGCCTTCGTAGCGCACGACAAGCACGTCGCCCTCCGCGACGAGGCCCGCACGCACGCCGTCGGTGCAGGCCTCCTCGCTCTCGAACACCCGCGCAGGGCCGCGATGCGAGCGGCGCGTCGTCCCGGAGACCTTGACGAGGCTGCCCTCGGGCGCAAGGTTGCCGCGCAGCGCATGCAATGCCCCTGTCGGCTTGAACGGCTCCTCGACCGTGTAGACGACCTCGCCGTCCGGCTCCGGTGCATCCGCTGTCGCTTCCGCAAGCGTCCTCCCGTCGACGGTCGGTGCCCCGCCGTCCACGTGCCCACCGCGTACGAGCTCGCGGATCACGGCGCGCGTGCCGCCCGCCCGATGGAGGTCCTCCGCCATCCAGCGGCCCGACGGCGCGAGACTCGCGATCACGGGCGTCCGGCCCGCGACGCCGGTCAAATCCTCGAGCTTCAGCGGCACCCTCGCTTCGTGGGCAATCGCGAGCAGGTGAAGGACGCCGTTCGTCGAGCCCCCCGTGGCGGCGATACCGGCCATCGCGTTCAGGAGCCCACACCGGTCGAGGAAACGGCGTGCCGTCACGCCTTGGTTGGCGAGCTGCACGGCGAGCACGCCGGCGCGGGCAGCGGCCTCGCCCTTCAGCTCGTGCTCGTCTGCCGGCACGAGCGCATCCCCTATGCACGCGATTCCCAAGCAGTCGATCGCGACGGCCATCGTGTTCGCGGTGAAGTGCCCTGCACACGTGCCTGCGCCTGGGCAAGCGAAGCGCTCGAGCTCGTCGAGGTCCTCGCGCGACATGAGCCCGCGTTCCTCGGCTCCCACCGCCTCCCACACGTCCTGGATCGTCACTTCGCGTTCGCGCCAGCGGCCGGCGCGCATCGGACCGTTGTAGACGAGCAGCGCCGGCTTGTCCACGCGCGCGAGCGCCATCAGAGCGGCAGGCACCGTCTTGTCGCAACCAACAACACACACGAGGCCGTCGAAATCATGCGCATGAACCATCAGCTCGATCGAGTCGGCGATCACTTCGCGCGAGATCAGGGACGCTCGCATGCCGGGGGTGCCCTGTGACTGGTTGTCGGAAACGGCGATCGTGTTGAAGCCAAGCGCGAGACCGCCGGCGGCGGACACGCCCTCGCTGACGCGGTCGGCG
This sequence comes from Actinomycetota bacterium, assembly GCA_005885085.1. Taxonomy (GTDB): domain Bacteria; phylum Actinomycetota; class Thermoleophilia; order Gaiellales; family Gaiellaceae; genus 3-1-20CM-4-69-9. Next base: position 2,158 of record VAXY01000275.1, read on the forward strand.
AGCTCGCGCTGGTTGAGGTTGCAGGGCATCGTTCCCGTCCACGTCGAGGCGACGCCGATGATCGGCCCGCCGAGCCGCTCCGGGTCGATGCCCATCGCGCGGAAGTGCGCGCGCGCGCCCGCGCGCTCGGCGCCGTCGACGAGTGCCGCGCGCGCCCGGTCAGCCTCCACGCCGTCCATCATCGCAATGCCGGATAGAGCGCCCGGTAGCGCGGGTAGCCCTTGTACTGCACGTGGCGGGATCGGTCGATGCGCATCGCGACCGTTCAAACGCACGACGGGCCGACGCTTGTGGTCGACGTGGACGACGACTATCGGCGGCTCGGCGTGCTGCGGAACGCCGACACTGCGGTTTAGCGCACGATCCGAGAGTCGGTGAAGACGTCGAGGCCATCGCGGCTCGTGGTCGAAAACTCCGAGACGACCGCGCCCTCGTCGCCCGCCTCGAACGAGTGAAGCGTGTTCGGCGGGATCGTGTATTGCTCGCCCGGCGCTAGCACGATGTCGCCTGTACCCGCGACGTGCAGATGCACCATGCCGCGGCGGACTCGGAACGTCTCCTCCTTGCCCGGCTGGTCCGCGAACGGCGGATGCCGGTGCTCCGGACAACGCTGGTGCGGGAACAGCACGAGCTCCTTCGCGCAGACGCGATCCGTGTTCACGTAGAC
>VAXY01000276.1:0-453 GCA_005885085.1 Actinomycetota bacterium
GAAGAAATGCTTCAGGGGCTCGACGCGGAGGATCGCGACTGCGGCAGCGACACCCAAGAACAGGAGCACGAGGACAAGGCCGCCTCGTCGTCGCCAGGGCGAACGCCGCCGACGCTCGAGCACCTGAGTCGAGGGGGTTGGCTGGATGAAGCCGAAGAGCGGCATCTGCGCGGCAGGCTCGTGCTCGACCGCGACGGGCGCCTGGTCGGGCTCTCGGTCTCGCTCGACTAGCTGCGCTCGTGCGCGACGAGCTAGGTCCGGGTCTACGAGCACGAGCTCCGGTGTAAGCGGCTCGTCGAGTCTCGTCTCCCTCCTGTGTCCGGCGTCGTCGCGCGATGCGCTCACGACCCGCCGGTTCATGCCGTCGCGCTCGAGACGCGTGAGGAGGCCTCTGAACGCCGTATCCGGGCCGACCAACTGCTCGTTGTCGTTGCGCTCGTGCACGGTTTTCCG
>VAXY01000276.1:468-2947 GCA_005885085.1 Actinomycetota bacterium
GAGCGATCTGACGTTACTGTCGAAGCCGGGGTCCTCGCTGCGCAGCCCTCCGTCGAGGTCGACGAGGGTACCGGACTTGATTACACGATGGGCCGGAGGACGCCGCGGCGCGGCACCATCAGCGCGAACAGTGGTTACGGATTGGGTCGGGGCCCTGTGGTGGTCGCTGCCGCGGGCGGCGTCACCGGCGCGTGGAGGACTGGAGCGTAAGGTCGTCCCCGCGGAAAGAGGTGTTTGACTCGGGTCTTCTTCTGCTCGCAGGCGAGACAGGTGTCACCGAGCGTGAAGGTGCCGCAGCCGGGAGTCCCGCAGCGGCGGATCACAACGCGAGCTCTTCGCGGGTGGGCGTGTCGAGCAGTTCCGCCCCTATCCCAGGATGCATCTCGCGCCAGACGCGGAGGTATGCATCGAGCTCCATTCTCAGGTAGGCGTGGTCGATCCGGGGACGTTCGGGAGGCGCCGCCTCAACAGCGCCCTGCCCCCTGATCTCGGCGCGGCATCCGCAGCGCCTGAGATACGCAACGAGGTCGCCGATCGGCTCAGGGTCGCTGATGAGGATTCTCATTTGACGTAAGCGCGAGGCCGGAAGTGCCGCAGGGCCTTGCATCTGAATAGTTGCACGATTGCAGGGAAAAGTTCAACCCCCGGGGGCAGGTCAGTGCGGAGTGTGGGTGCGGCGGACACGGCTTCTCGACAACCGCGCAGAGCCGGGCGCGGACGTTGGGGACGGCCGCGCCCCCGGCTCGCGGAGACTGGTGAGACCCAGTCGAGCGACGCTGCGGCAACGTCGCCGTGCGCAAGGTACGGGCATCGAGGCGAAATGCAAAATCACTCTCTTCGCAAAATGCGACGAGTGCGTTCGTTGATCCACAGGTTCCACAGGCAAACTCACAGCCGGTATCGACAACTGTGGAAGATCGGCGAAGAACTAAAGCCGGATTTCCGTGAGTCCAAGCACGACTTGCAGGGAACGTTCAGAGCCTGGCCAGAGCTCCGCAACCACCTCGCGCCCGGCCTGCCGCGCCACGTACGCGATCGCGATGGCCACGAGGATCGCATCGTCGAGTTGGCCCGCGACCGGGATGAAATCCGGGACGAGGTCGAACGGGAGCGCGAGGTATGGAATCAGCAGCGCGAGCGCGATCTTCGCGCGCCGAGGAACCCGTGGATCCCTGAGAAGCCGCTTGCAGAGGACAATGCAGTCGGGGATGAATCGCGCGACATCGCGCGCATCACGGCGCCTGCCGAGTACGAGTAGCACGACGACGAGCAGCAGCCAAAGCGCGAGCGTCGCGCCCAAGGCGATCGCGAGCCAGAACGAGTGGCTCAGGCTGCAACTGCCCGCCGCTCGAGCAGGAGCTCGGCGATCTGGATTGCGTTGAGCGCAGCGCCTTTGCGCAGGTTGTCGCACGCGACGAAGAGGACGAGCCCGTTCTCGGCCGTCTCGTCCTCGCGCACGCGGCCGACCAGGACGTCGTCGGTGCCGACTGCGTCGCGCGGCTTCGGAACGTCCTCGAACCGCACGCCGGGCGCATTCTTCAGCAGACCGCGTGCCGCGTTCGCCGACAGCTGCGCTTCCGTCTCGACCCAGACCGCCTCGGTGTGCCCGACGAGGACGGGCACACGCACGCACGTGACGGAGATCGGCAGATCGGGCAGCTCCAGGATCTTGCGCGTCTCGGCCCGGAGCTTCTTCTCCTCGTCGAAGTCCTCGCCGTCGAAGTCCCAGTCCATGTCCAGATGCGCATCCGCGGGCGCTGTCCTGCGCAGCTCCGCCATCCGGTGCGCACCGGCACCCGACATCGACTGGTAGGTGCTCACGCGCACGCGCGCGAGCCCGGCCGCGTCGTGCAGCGGCTTGAGCGCGATCGTGAGCGGAATCGTGCAGCAGTTCGGGTTCGCGACGATCCCTTCGTTGTCGCCGGCCCGGTCGCCGTTCACCTCCGGCACGACAAGCGGGACGCCGTCCTGCAACCGGTACGCGGACGACTTGTCGACCGCGATCGCGCCGCCGCGTACGGCATGTGGCACGAGCTCGCGCGACGCCGCCGTGCCGACGGAGAAGAGGCAGACATCGAGGTCACCGGCGGACAGCGCCTCCGGTGTCGCTTCCTCGACGCGAAGTGTGCCGAGCTTCTTGCCGGCCGATCGCGCGGATGCGAAGGCTCGCACGTCGTCGTAGCCGCGCTCGCGCAGGAGCTCGAGCGCGACCGTGCCGACCGCGCCGGTCGCGCCGACGACGCCGATGCGCGCCGACCTAGCCAAGCTCGAAGGCCTCGTGCAGAGCCTGGACGGCGCGGTCGACGTCCGCGCTCGGGACGTGACACGCGATCTTGATTGGCGACGTCGAGACGACGGGCGCGTCGATGCCGGCCGCCTCGAGCGTCGCGAACGTCTTCGCGGCCACACCCGGATGGCTCTTCATGCCCGCACCGACGAGCGAGACCTTGCCGAGGTCGTCACGCGCCGACCAGCTCAC
>VAXY01000006.1 GCA_005885085.1 Actinomycetota bacterium
CGAGGAGCTTCGTTTCGAGTATGCGGCGAAGCTGCGCGACGAGATCAAGGATCTGCGCCGCGAGCTCGTCGCCGCGGCGGCGCAGGCTCCAGCCTAGACTCTCACGGGCGACGTGCTGGGCTCGATCATCATGATCATGCTGTTCGGCTTCATCACAGGCAGTCTCGCGCGTCTCGCCGTGCCGGGGCCGGATCCGATGCCTGTCTGGCTGACGGTCGCCATCGGCCTCGTCGGATCGGCGGCCGGCGGCGCGATCGCAATCGGCATCTGGGGCAAGCAAACGCAGGGAATCAGCATATTCGCCTTCATCGGCGCCGTGCTCCTCGTCGTCGCGTACCGGCGTTTCGTGCAGAAACGGGCGATTCTCGGCCCGGAGGCGCTCAAGTTCCCGGAGCGGGGCTTCGGGGTCAAGCGGTTCCGAGCCCAGCGCCAGCAGCTGGAGGACATGGCCCGCAGGGGGCGGTTCGAACAGGCGGCTACGGAGGCCGACTCGAACCTGCAGAAGCTCGAGGACCTCCACGAGGCCGGGATCCTCACGGACGAGGAGCTCGAGGAAAAGAAGGCGAGACTGCAGGCGCGCTGAAGGTTTTCGGGGCGGCCGCGGGGGAATCCCGGCGGCATGCACTTCATCTGGTTCCTCATCGTCGGAGCGGTCGTCGGAGCGCTCGGCCGTCTCCTGCACCCGGGCCGGGATCCCATCGGGTTGCTGCTCACCGTCGCGATCGGCGTCGTCTCGATGCTGATCGCCGCGCTCATCTCGAGCGGCTGGGTGGCGTTCGTCATCGGCGTCATCGTGGCCGTCGTGCTCGTCGCGCTCGTCGTCCGCTACTCGGGCCGACGGGGCATGCCTGCGAGAGCCTAGGCTGGTTCTGATTCGAGGGGCTCACGGCCGCGCGGGAAGACTCGCTCGGCCGTCAGCCCCCAATCCGTGTCGCGCCAGACGAAGGTGTGGATACGGAGGTGGCGCTCCTCGATCTCGTAGACGTGGAGGCCTCGCGCCTCGCCTTGACGTCTCGGGCGCGGCTGGCCCAGCCCGGGCGCAACCGAGACGACGGCGCCGCGCTCGCCGCCGCGGGAGATCTCGAACTCGTGCCGCTCGCTGACCGCGGCCTGATGGATGTGGCCGGCAAGGATCAGATCCGCGCCGGCGTCGACGAGCGATGCGAGCACGTGGTTGCGGCGCGCCACCGGTTTCTTGCGCGACCGCCACGGTGCACCGATCAGGTGGTGGTGCAGGACGACGATCTGGAACGCGGCCGGCTCGGCGCCGCGCAACCGTTCTCCGGCCGCCGCGAGCTGCCGTGCGCGAATCCCGCCGGATTGATGCCGCCACGGGCGTACGGAGTTGAGCCCGACGACGTGGAGCGTGGGTGAGGCGTAAAGCGGCTCGGTCGTCTCCCACTGCCGCTCGAACTCACGAAAGGCGCTCGTAAATCGTGCCGGGAACGTGTAGGGGATGTCATGGTTGCCTGGGATCGCGAGCACGGGCGGTCCCAGCGAGCGTAGGAATCGCGACGCGTTCGCCAACTGAGCCTCCCGCCCGCGGTGGCTGAGATCGCCGCTCGCGACGATCAACTCGGGGTCGAAGCGCTCGATCAACACCGGCGTACCGCGCTCGATCGCTTCGTCGTCGCCTGCGCCGAAATGCAGGTCTGACAGGTGGAGAACGCGTGTAAGCACCGCCGAAGCAGGCTATAGACTGACTCCCGTGACGGAAGAGTCCGCCGAGATCTTCGACGACCTCTATCTCGGTCTACGGGCGGGCGGCGCCATCCGCAAACAGCGGCGTGGCCAGCCGCTCACGGAGGAGGAGCGCGACGCGCTCGGGCGCTGGCAGCGACTGTCCACGTGGCGCAAAGCGCTGGCTATCGGCGGCTTCTCCGTAGGCACTTTTGGGCTTGGTTTCACGCTTGGCGGGCTTGTATTCGGCCGCTGGCGTAAGGCTTAGAACCCGGCAAACCTCGCCCCGCCATGGCCTGAGCGCACGCAGGCTGAGCCCGCGCGCTCCTAGGGTGGTCGGCGGTTGCCTTCTTCCGTGCGGCGGGGCGATGCAGTACGGCGCTCCGCGCTGACTAATCCGCGGAAGCGCAGCTTCCGCGGATCCATTCATACGGGATTCATCCCGAAGTGCCCCTCGTCTCCATGCGGGCGGTTCCGATGCTGAGCGTGTCAACGGAGAGAAAGGACTGACACGAATCATGCTCAAGAACCTCCCACTGTCGAAGATCCTCCTCAGCCTCGCGGCGATCGCTGTTGTCGCGGTGGCGGCGGTGGGAGGGACCTTCGCAAACTTCACGGCGACTCCGACCACGATCGCGTCCAACGCCTTCGCTTCGGGCTCGCTGACGATGAGCCGCTCCGGCTCGGGCGCCATCTTCAGCTCTGCGGCGATGAGGATCGGTGACACCGCAACCGGCTCGGTCACGATCACCAACACGGGCACACTGGCCGGCACGTACACGCTCACGGGCTCCGGCTCGGGCAGCGCGGCGCTCGCGGCTCAGCTCCACCTGACGCTCTACAAGGACGTCGACGGCGGCACGGCGATCTACGACGGGTCGCTCGGCAGCTTCTCGGCGTCACTGGGTACGTTCGCTGCCAGCGGCGGCGCGCACACCTACTACTTCCATGTGAGCCTGCCCACGACCGGGTCAGATGCCGGCGACAACGTCCTCCAGGGCCTGTCGGCGACCGAGGACTTCACCTGGTCGGCGACGCAGGCGTAGACGAACGATGCGGCGTTCATCCCGGACGATTGCGCGTGTGACGACCGCCCTGGTGGCAGGGGCGATCGTCACGCTCGTGGCGGCCTACGCCGCACTGCTGGTGGCCGGCTACAAGCCGGTCGCCGTCTACTCCGGCTCGATGCGGCCGACGCTGGGCGTCGGCTCGCTGGCGGTCGACAAGGTCGTCGACGCACACAACGTCCGCGTCGGCGACGTGATCACCTTCAACGACCCGTTCGTGAAAGGCCGGCTCGTGACGCACCGCGTCGCGCAGATCGTCCCGACGAAGCACGGCCTCGCCTACCGGACGAAGGGCGACGCGAACGCGGCCCGCGACCCATGGGCGATCCGGTTGAACCAGCAGGTCGGGCGCGTCGCGTTCGAGGTCCCCGTCGCCGGGTACGTCCTGTACTACGCGCATACCCGAGAGGTCCGCGGGGGGCTGATCTGCATCACCGCGGCACTGTTGCTCCTCGGTCTGATGCGCCGGATCTGGCGCCCTGAGACCACGAGGCCGTCGGAGGCCTGACGATGAAGCGCCTCCTCGCAGTTGCCTGCCTGAGCCTCGCGGTCGCCGGCCTCTTCGCGCGTCTCAGTGCGGCGGCGTTCACCGGCTCGACGGCGATCCCGTCCAATGCCGTCACGGTCGACGCACTGCACAACTATTTTTCGGTCGTCCCGGCGGGCGCAGTGCAGCCCGGGACCTCGACGTCCGTGGCCAGTGGGAACGTCGACAATCTCTCGCTCGACTTCGGAACCGTGCCGTCGGCGCGCACCTTCACCTCGGTCGTCCGGATCACGAACGTGAGCAGCGCGACGCGCACGGCGACGCTGGCGCTCTCGAACGTGTCCCAGGTCTCTTCCGTGGTCTTCGCATCGAACGGCAGCGGGTCGGCGACCCTCGGCCCGGGAGCCTCGACGACGGTCACCGTGACGACATCGTCGACCGTCGCCGGCCGCGGGAGCGGCTCGCTCAGGCTGAGCCTGTCCGGCGTGAGCTGGCTGTACCGCGACTACTCGTTCCACATCGACGAGGCGCCCGAGGCGCCGACCGCGCCCACCGTCGCACAGAAGCCTGCGGGACGGCTCGACCTCTCGTGGACGGCGTCCACGACCGTGACGAACCTCGCCGGCTACGACCTGTACCGGTCGAGCGGCGGTGCATACACCAAGCTCAACGCCACGCCCCTCACCGGCACGACGTACAGCGACACCGCGACGATCGACGGGACGGCGTACACGTACAAGCTGACCTCTGTCTCGAGCGGCTCGCCGCTGCTCACGAGCGTCGACAGCACGACGGTGACCGCGACGGCCGACGCGACGGCGCCCGGCGCCCCGACGACGGTTGCCCTGGCGAACGGCGGCGGCAACGGCAATGTCTACGTCAATGCGGGGAACGCAGCCGGGCTCTCGATCTCGATCACGCTGCCGGCCGGCTCCCTGACGACGGACAGCGTCAAGCTGACAGTCTCCAACGGCGGCAACAGCGTCATCACGACGCGGGCGGGCACGTCTGGACCAGGGACGATCACCGTCACCGGCCTCAACGTCGCAGCGCTCGGCGACGGCACGCTGACCCTCAGCGCGAACTCGACCGACCTCGCAGGCAACGTCTCTGCGACGACGACGACGACCGTGACGAAGGACACGGTCGCGCCGGGGGCGCCGACCGCGAACTACACGGACAACAACAACGCCGCCGACCAGATCGCCGGCACGGCCGAGGCGAACGCGTCGATCACCGTCACCGAGACCTCACCGGCCTCCGCGACCTACCCGACCACCGCCAACGGCAGCGGCGCCTACAGCGTCCTCGTCGCGACGGTGAACGGCAGTCACAACACCCCGGTCAGCGTGACCTACACGGTCACCGCACGCGATGCCGCGGGCAACACCAGCGGCACCACGACCGTGACCTCCAACGACACGCGCTGAGGATTCAAATCCACCATTTCTGCTGCCGATAGACAACAAGAGAGACCCATGAACGTCGCCGCAACTCGTTCACGTTCCATCCATCGCGCCTACCTCGCCGCCGGCCTGGCCGCGACCGCGCTCTACTTCGCGCTGCCCTGGGACAGCTTCGCGCAGACGCTCGTCTACGACGCGATCGGCGCGTCGGCAGCGGCAGTCTCCATCCTCGGGTCGCGCATCCACCGGCCCTCGTTGCGGTTGCCGTGGTACCTGTTCGGCGCAGGCCTGCTCGCCTTCAGCGTCGGCGACGTGTTCTTCAACCTCTACTCGTTCGTGTGGCACCGGGACCCGCCGGTGCCGTCGATCGCCGACGTCTTCTATCTCGCCGGCTATCCCCTCCTCACCGCCGGGCTGTGCCTGCTCGTTCGGAGGCTGCGGTCCGAGGAGCGCCGGCGAGGCCGCTTCGACGCGGCGATGCTGATCGCGGCCTTCGCGCTCTGCCAGTGGATCTTCCTGATGCAGGACCGCCTGCACTCGGGGTCGCTCGGCGAGCGCGTCGTTGCCCTCTCCTATCCCGCGATGGACGTGATCCTGCTCGCCGCGCTCGTGTTCTTCGCCCTGACCCCGACCTCGCGGACGGTCGCGTATCGCTACCTGGCCGTGAGCATCGTGTTCTTGCTCGTTGCCGACGAGGTCTACGGGCTCTCGCCCGCGAGGTACGCCCATACGACCTGGCTCGACTCGTTCTGGCTGCTCTCCTACGTCTGCTGGGGCGTCGCGGCGCTGCATCCCTCCATGCGGGAACTGTCCGAGCCGGCGCGGGCGCACGCGCCGCGCGTATCGACGCTACGTCTCGCGATGCTGGCCGTCGCGCTCACGACCGCGCCCGCCGTGCTCTTGATCCAGTCGGCGACCGGCGCGAGCGTCGACGCGGTCCCGATCGCCGTCGGCGCAGGCCTGCTCGGGGGACTCGTCCTGCTTCGGCTGACGAGCATCATCCACGCACTCGAAGAGCTGCGCGGGACCGAACGGCTCGCGCGCGCAGAGGCAGAGACCGCCCAGCGCCTGCTGGCGGAGCAGAACGAGCGACTGCGCGAGGCCGACCGCCTCAAGGACGAATTCGTCGCGCTGATCTCGCACGACCTGCGAACGCCGCTGACGTCGATCACGGGGTACGTGGAGCTCGCGCTCGAGGACGATCTCACCGACGACGTGCGCGGCTTCCTGCAGGTCGTCGCACGGAACGCCGACCGCCTGCTGGCCTTGGTGAACGACCTCCTGTTCGTCGCGCGCCTGCAGGCGGGGGAGATGTCGCTGGAACCGGCGGATGTCGACCTGGCGGGCGTCGTCCGCGACGGCGTCAACGCCATGGAGCCGCGCGCCGCCGCCAAGGGCATCACGCTCACGTGCGTGCTCGACGCAGTGCCCTCGGTGCACGCAGATCGCAACCGCATGCTGCAGGTCGTCGACAACCTCGTCTCGAACGCGCTCAAGTTCACGCCGGAGGGCGGCGCCGTTCACGTTTCGCTACGGCAGCACGACGATTGCGTCCGGCTCGAGGTGACGGACAGCGGGATCGGGATTGCACCGAACGACCAGCGGCGGCTGTTCCAGCGGTTCTTCCGCGCCGAGAACGCTGTCGAGCGGCAGGTACCGGGCACCGGGCTCGGCCTCTACATCTCCCGCGTGATCGCAGAGGCGCACGACGGGTCGGTCTCGGTGCGGAGCGAGCTCGGGCGCGGGAGCACGTTCCGGCTCGAGTTGCCCATGGCCCGCGCCGCGGTCGCTGCCTAGCCTTTCCGGGAGGCTTGGTAGCGGTAGCCGAAGCCGCGCACCGTCTCGATCGGCACCCGGTCCGGTTGGTCGGGATCGAGCTTGCGGCGGAGGTAGCCGACGTAGAGCTTGACCTGGTCGCCCGACACGCCGTACGCGTCGCCCCAGACGAGCTCCAGCAACTGCTCTCGTGACAGGACCTGGCGGGGGTGGCGGACGAACACCGAGAGCAGCTTGAACTCGAGCGGCGTGAGCGGCACCTCTCGCCCGTCGTATCTGACCGCGCGCTGCGCGAAGTCGATCGTGATGCGCTCGTCGGCGTAGGTCTCCTGCCGCTCCTCGCCGCTCGAGCGCGCGCGGCGGAGCAATGCCTGCACGCGGGCGACGAGCTCCTGGCGGCCGAACGGCTTGACCATGTAATCGTCGGCGCCGGCTTGGAGGCCGCGGACGCGCTCGAGCTCCGCACCCCGCGCGGTCAGCATCATCACCGGGACGTCCGAGAGATCGCGGATGCGTTCCAGCGTCTGCCAGCCGTCGAGGCCAGGCATCGAGACGTCGAGCAGGACGAGGTCCGGCGGGGCCTGGTGGAAGGCGCGGAGGCCCGCGCGCCCGTCGTTCGCCTGGTCGACGTCCAGCCCTGCTCGCTGCAGGAGCTCGACGACGAGGCCGCGGATGTCGTCGTCGTCGTCGACCACCAGGACTCGTGGCGCGTTCATACGGTTTTCATACCTGTCTTCACGCGGCTTTGCTACCGGCGCCGGCGAAACTGTGCGCATGGCACGGATCCTGATCCACGAACCTCACCCCGATGTCAGGGTCCTCCTCGAGGCGGTCGTCAGGAGGGCCGGTCACGAGCCGGTCGGTCGTGGCGAGCTGACCAGTGACGAAACGCCCGAGCTGATGATCCTCGAACCGGCCTCTGCGGACGGCTTGGCTGCGGCGGCCAAGCTACGGCGCCGGTTCGAGGATCTGCCCATCATCTGCGCGAGCATCGAGCCTCCGAACGTGGCGAGCAAGGCGCTGACGCCGGTCGCGTACCTGCTCAAGCCCTTCCGCCTCGGCGAGCTCGAGAGCGCGATCGCTGCGGCGCTGCGCTAGTTCTCGGCCTCCTTCGCCGGGAACAGCACGGTCGGCACGTCCTCGTCCGCCGGATCCTTGTCTCGCACGACCACGTCGATCACCGTGACGAGGACGGCGACGAGCGGCACCGCGAGCACGACCGCGAAGCCGCCGAACAGGATCCCGACCGCCGTGACCGAGAACAGGACGAGCAGCGGCGACAGTCCCACCGCGTCGCCGAGCACCCGCGGGATGATCAGGTAGTCCTCCAGTAGCCGCACCACGAGGACGCAGATGCCGGCCGCCAGCGCGACGTGCCACGAGGAGGTGAAGCCGACGCCGACCGCGAGCGCACCTGCGGCAATCGGGCCGAGCACAGGCACGATCTCCACGATCCCCGCGAACGCGGCGACGAGGATGAAGTACGGCTCGCCGACCGCCCAGAAGGCGAGCCCGAGCACCGTGCCGACGAGGGCCATCAGCAGCGCCTCGCCTCGCACGAAGGCGCCGAGCTTGAGGTCGATCAGGTTCCACGTGTCGCGTAGCTTCTTCCGTTTCGGTCTGGCCAGGAGCGACGAGACGACGTCGACGGCCCGGTCGCGCTCGAAGATCCAGTAGGCGGCCGTCGCGAGCACGAACAGGATCCCGAGCAGGATCTCGAACGCCTTGAGCGTCACCTCGAGCGCGGGGTGGAACAGACGCCCGGCGGTCGGCAGCTCGCGCAGGCGCTTGTCGACCGCCGACAGGAATTCGTGCTTGATCCCCTTCGAGCTCCTCGCGGCTTGGTGGATCTGAGCCTTCGTCGTGCCGCCGAGTGCGTTCTGGACCTGGTCGACGGCGCGCGGGACGACGATCCAGAGGAAGAGTGCGATCAGCCCCGCGAGCGCGAGGTAGTGCAGGACGAGACCGACACTGCGCGGGACGCCGCGCCGCTTCAACGCGTCGATCCCGGGCCGCATCGCGGCGGCGAGGATGAACCCGAGGAAGACGAGCGCGATCACGAGCTTGAGCTTCCAGAGGGCCAGCGTCGCCACGACCAGCGCGATCACGACCAGCGTCGCGAGCGCCGTCCGCTGCGCAGTTTCCTTCATGACCAGGGATTTCTGGCCGCTTGGCGAACCCGGCAAACGCATGGTGACCTCGGGCTGGGAGCGGATCTGCCTCGACGAACGGCGACACGCCGTCGTGCTCGCGCTGCCGTTCGCGCGCGCGCTCGGCCTCGCGGCGATCGGGATCGGGCTGATGGCGATCGGCTGGCCGGCCTCGATCGGCGGCGTCGCGCTGCAGGGGCTCGGGGCCGTCGTCGCGTTGCGTGCGGTCTGGAACTGGGAGCAGACGCGCGTCGTCCTGACGACGGACAAGCTGTTCGTCGTCCACGGCACGCTGCGCAAGCGCGCGGCCGCAGTGCGGCTGGCGCGCATCGGCGCCGTCGAGATCGAGCAGGGCCTGCTCGGCCGGCTGCTCGGCTACGGGACGATCGTCGCCGGCGACCTCGAGATCCAGTACGTACCGGGGCCGCGCCGCGTGTACGGCCTGGTCGAGCGGCTGATCACCTAGAGCACGTGCGGTCTGCAGCGTTTTTGCGCTGCGCGCACTCGTTCGTTAAGGGTGCAGGGTGCAGGCGTCCCCGCTCGACATCTTCGTGCTCGTCAGCGGCAGCTTCAGCATCGCGCCGCTGATCTACCTCGCCCTGCGCGGCTACCGCGACGGGCGTGAGCTGCGCCTCGTGCAGCACGAGGTCGCCGCGCTCATGAGCGAGGTACGCGAGCTCCAGCACGAGATCCATCACGACCAGCGCGCCGCCGCGAGCGAGATTGTGCGGACGAAAGAGACGGTCGAGCGGGTTGCGCAGGCCGCCGAACGGCGCCGGCGGCTGCCGCGCGTCCGCCTCGAATTCCCTGGCGAATAACCGCTGCTGAAGCGGGATTGGCGGGCGTCTACGAACACTTGTTCGATCCGATTCCCCTCGATACACTGGGTCGGTTATGGCCTCTGAAGAGCTG
>VAXY01000272.1 GCA_005885085.1 Actinomycetota bacterium
ATCGACCGCGAGGAGATCTACGACATCCTCGACCAGATGCGGGCGACCATTCCCGAGGAGATCAAGCAGGCGCGCTGGATCGTCAAGGAGCGGCAGGAGATGCTCGCCGAGGCGAAGCGCGAGACCGACCGGCTGCTCGGCGAGGCCCGGGAACAGGCCGTGCGCGAGGCGTCTCAGACGGAGATCGTCAAGATCGCGGAGCGCCAGGCCCAGGACATCGTCGACGACGCTCGGCGCCAGGCGCGGGAGACGCGGCTCGAGATGGAGGACTGGGCCGACTCGATCCTGTCCACCCTCGAGGTCAACCTGGAGAAGTTCCTAACCGCGGTGAAGCGCGGACGCGAGCGGCTGCACGAGCGGTCACAGGAAACCGTGATGTCGGGCGTAGCCGTCAGCACCGGTTCCACGAACGAACAGCCCTACGACGAGACGTAACGCCGCGCGAAAGCTCCGCGTTCGCGCGGGTTTGGTACGGCCGCTGCGCGGCTGAACGCGCGCGGGCCGAGCCCGCGCGCTCTTACCGATAACGGGACACGTCCGAGGACATGTCATCTGCCTGGCACGTTTCCCGGCGTTTGCGGCGGCATTCGGGAAGGACGGGTCCGAGGGTCTGACCCGCCGCAGGTCCGTTTTCGCCGTGGCGCGGAAGGTTAGGCGGCGACGGCTTCGAGCTCGAGCTCGGCCGTAACTTCCTGCGCCGTCTCGACGAACGCCCGTGCGGCCGGCGTGCGATAGCGGTCGCGGTGCCACGCCAACGCGATCAGGCGCGGCGGCAGCTTCGGCAGCTCGATCAGCTTCGTGGTCTCGTCCTCAGGATCCATCGTCAGCTTCGGGACGAGCGCCGCGCCGACCCCGGAAGCGACCAGCGCCTGCACGGTCTGGTTGTGATCCGACCGGAAGACGAACTGCAAGGGCCGCCGGATGTTCGCCTCAAGCTGCTTCATCGTCCGGCAGTGTTTGTGCCCGATCAGGTCGAGCTCGGCGACCTCGCGAGTCGTCGGCGGAGCGTCGCGCTCCGCGAGCGGTGAATCGGCGGCGACGACGAGCACGTAGGGATCGCGCAGCAGCTCGACCGACTCGAAGGGGCCCTCGGTGAGCGGCAGATCGGAGAACGTCAGGTCGAGGTCGCCGCGCTCGACGAGCGCCAGCAGGTCCTCGTCGTTGGCCGACTCGGTGAGCGTGACCTTGACCTGCGGCCACGCGCGGAGGTAGCGCCGCATCAGTTCGGGGAGGATGCGCTGGCCGACGCTCTGGAAGACGCCGACCCGCAGCGTCCCGGCCTGCCCCTCGCCGAGCGCGGTGAGGTCGGCCTGTGCCGCGGCCACGCGCGCCGCGATCGCATCGGCGTGCGTCAGGAGCAGGCGCCCGGCCTCGGTCAACGAGACCGGCTTCGGCCCGCCCGGCCGCTCGATCAGGCGCTGGCCGACGATCCGCTCGAGCGCGGCGATCTGCTGGCTGACCGCCGACTGCGTGTAGCCGAGCTTGGCGGCCGCCTTCCCGAACGAGCCCTCCCGAGCCACAGCTTCGAGAGCCAGGAAATGGCGCAGCTCGATACCCAACCAACGATCAGCTTCCATAATCGAAGTCCATTGTAACTGGATTTGTCCTAATGGGTTGCGATGCCGATGATGGAGGCATGACGTCAGTTCTGATCATCGTTTTCATCGTCGCGGTCGGTCCACTCGCAGTCCTGTTCGGGGCTGACTCCCGCCGGTCCTCCGACCGCCGGTCGCTCTAGCAGCCGCGCGTGACCGCCGCCTTCGCGCGCCGCTCCCCGGCCGCGGTGGGCTTGGCCCTCGCGACCGTCTACCTCGTCTGGGGCTCGACCTACCTCGCGATCCGGGTCACCGACCGGACGCTGCCGCCGCTGCTGATGTCGTCGGCGCGCTTTTTCGTCGCCGGGGCCGCCCTCTATGCCTTCGCCTCGCGCGGACGCGCACGCCCGACCGCCCGTGAATGGCGCGCGGCCGCGATCGCCGGGGCCGCGCTCCTCCTGGTCGGGAACGGCGGGGTCGCGTGGGCAGAGACCCGGCTCGACTCCGGCTTCGCCGCGCTGATCGTCGCGATCATCCCCCTCTACGTGGCCCTGATGGATCGGGTCTTCTTCGGACGCCGCCTGTCGCCGGCCGCAGTCACCGGCCTCGTGGTCGGCTTCGGCGGTGTCGCCCTGCTGGTGCGGCCGGGCGGGGGAGGCAACGTCGGCGTGGCGCTCGCGCTCGTCGCGACCACGTCCGGCTCTATGCACGGGGAGCGCCGCTGCCGAGCAGCCCCTTGCTATCCGCGGCAATGCAGATGCTCGCAGCCGCGGTCTTCCTCGGGATCGCCGGCTTCGCCACAGGCGAGGCCTCGGACGTGCACGCCAGCTCGTTCTCGACCAAGCCGTTGATCGCCTTCACCTACCTCGTCTTGATCGGGTCGCTGATCGCCTTCTCGGCCTATGCGTGGCTGCTG
>VAXY01000081.1 GCA_005885085.1 Actinomycetota bacterium
CGGCATCGCCGATGAACTTCTCGACCGTGCCGCCGTGCCGCTCGAGCACGAGCGACATCTCCTCGAAGAAGCGGGACATCACGCGGCGCAACGACTCCGGGTCGAGCCGCTCACCGAGCGGCGTCGAATCCGCGACGTCCGCGAACAGGACGGTGACCGTGCGCCGACTGACGGCCATGTCCTGAGTGTAGGACTGGAGCTCGAAAGCGCCTAGCCGAGCGCGTGTTTACGCAGGGAGCGGAGCCGCTCCGTCTGGTCGGCATACCAGTCGAGCCGCATGGCCCCTACACTTGGCGGCCGTGTTCGACGCCCTCTCAGACCGGCTCCAGAGCGCCCTCGGCGACCTCCGTGGACGCGGCAAGCTCGACGAGGAGGCGATCTCGCGTGCGATGCGCGAGATCCGGCTCGCGCTGCTCGAGGCCGACGTCAACTTCGAGGTGGTCAAGGACTTCGTCGCGCAGGTGCGTGAGCGCGCGCTCGGTCAGGAGGTCCTGAAGAGCATCACGCCGGGCCAGCAGGTCGTGAAGGCCGTGCACGAGGAGCTGACGGAGCTGATGGGCGCAGGCAGCTCGAAGCTGGTCTTCACCGGGCGCCCGCCGACGGTGATCCTGCTCGCCGGCCTGCAGGGCTCCGGCAAGACCACCGCCGCGGCCAAGCTCGCACTGCTGCTGCGCAAGGAAGGAAGGACGCCGGCGCTCGTCGCGGCGGACCTCCAGCGACCCGCCGCGATCGACCAGCTCGAGCAACTTGGCCGCCAGATCCAGGTGCCGGTGTACCGCGAGGACGGTTCCGATCCCGTCCGCGTCGTGCGCAACGGCATCGAGCGGCTTGCCGCGGACGGTGCGGACACGGTCATCCTCGACACGGCGGGCCGCCTGCACGTGGACGAGGAGCTGATGGAGGAGCTCGAGCGCGTTCGAGACGCGTCGAAGCCGGCCAACGTGTTGCTCGTGCTCGACGCGATGACCGGCCAGGAAGCCGTCAACGTCGCGCTCGCCTTCCAGGAGCGCGTCGCCTTCGACGGCGTGGTCTTGACGAAGCTCGACGGCGACGCGCGCGGCGGTGCCGCGCTCTCGGTCAAGGCCGTCACCGGCCGGCCGATCAAGCTCATCTCTGTCGGCGAGAAGGTCGACCAGCTCGAGTACTTCCACCCCGATCGGATGGCTTCGCGCATCCTCGGCATGGGCGACGTCCTGACGCTGATCGAACGCGCCGAGCAGGCCGTCGAGGAGGACGAGCAGAAGGAGCTCGAGGCCCGCATGCTCAAGGGGCAGTTCAGCTTCGACGACTTTCTCAAGAGTTACCGGATGATCCGGCGCATGGGCTCGATCGGCGGTTTGGTGAAGTTGATCCCGGGCCTCGGCAAGCAGCTCGAGGGGCTCGACGACATCGACGAGAAGCAGTTCGCGCGCGTCGAGGCGATCATCCTCTCGATGACGCCCGAGGAGCGCTCGCTGCCGAAGGTGATCGACGGGTCGCGCCGTCAGCGCATCGCGGGTGGCTCCGGCACCAGCGTCGAAGAGGTCAACCGCCTGCTCGAAGGACGCAAGGAGATGGAAAAGCTGATGAAGGGCATCAGCAGAGGGAAGCTCCCCGAGCTGCCCGGCGCCCCGAAGCAGCCGCAACGCAAGGCGACGAAGTCCAACAAACGCAAGAAGCGATCGAAGACACGGAGGTAGTGATTTGGCTGTACGGATGAGGTTGACGCGCGTCGGGTCGAAAAAGAACCCGGTGTACCGCGTCGTCGTGGCCGACTCGCGCTCACCGCGCGATGGCAAGTTCATCGAGATCGTGGGCCGTTACAACCCGCAGCACGATCCTTCGCTGATCGAGTTCGACGAGGAGAAGGTGAAGGACTGGCTCGGCAAGGGCGCACTGCCGTCGGAGGCGGTGCGAAAGCTCCTGAAGGCCAAGAACCTCTCTGCCTGATGGCCGAGCTGCTCGAGTACCTCGCGCGCAGGCTCGTCGACGAGCCGGACGCGGTGCGCGTCGAGCGCGTCGACGAGGAGGACACCGTCGTCCTGCGCCTGCACGTCGCGGAGAACGACCTCGGCAAGGTGATCGGCCGCCAAGGCAGGATTGCGCGTGCGCTGCGGACGATCGTGCGCGCGGGCAGCGCGCGTGAGCGCCGGCGCGTGCAGCTCGAGATCGTCGACTAACAGTTGCGCGTCGCGGCGCTCTACGACGTGCACGGCAACCTACCGGCGCTCGAGGCGGTGCTGGCGGAACTCGACGCCGACCTGATCCTCGTCGGCGGCGACTTCGTCGCCGGGCCGTGGCCGTCGGAGACCCTGGAGCGGCTGCGCGGCCTCGGTGACCGTGCCCGCTTCATCCGTGGCAACGCGGACCGCGAGCTGACGGAACTACAGGGGTCTGAGCCCGGCAGGGGTCAGACCCCAGCCGTCGGTACCGGGCCAAAAGAGGCGCTGGCTTGGGTCCGCGACCAGCTGGCGGCGGAAGAAGTCGAGTTCCTCCGCGCGCTGCCTTTGACCGAGACGATCGACGTCGAGGGGACCGGGCGCGTCCTGTTCTGCCACGCGACGCCGCGCAGCGACGACGAGCTGCTGACCAGCGTCAGCCCGGACGAGCGGTGGCAGCGTGCGCTCGACGGTGTCGAGTCGGACGTTGTCGTCTGCGGGCACACGCACATGCAGTTCGACCGGCGCATCGCCGGCACCCGGCTCGTCAACGCCGGCAGCGTCGGCATGCCCTACGAACACGGCCCGGGTGCGTACTGGGTCCTGCTCGGGCCGGAGGTCGACTTCCGCCGCAGCGCCTACGAGGCCGGCGACATCGCGGGCAGCGGCTTCCCCGACGAATGGCCGGAGCTCGGGCCCGAGGAGGCCACGGAGCTTTTCGAGCGCATCTCGCGTGAGCGCGCCTGAGCTCGTCGTCGTCGGCCGCGTCGGCAAGTCCCACGGCCTCGACGGCTCGTTCGTCGTCGAGCGCGCCAGCGAGACGCGCGAGCTGTTCGCCGTCGGGGCGAAGCTGTTCGTCGAGGGCGCCGAGGCAACCGTCGTGGGTTCCAGGCAGGCGCGTGGCCGGCCGGTGATCCGGTTGGATCGGCGCGTCGCGCGGGGCGCGACATTCCAGGTCCAGCGCGAGGCGCTCGCGCCGACCGCGGACGGCGAGTACTACGTCTTCGAGCTCGTCGGCCTGCGCGTGGAGGAAGAGGGCGGCCGCGAGCTCGGTCGCGTCGCGGACGTCGCGTCCGGCGTCGCGAACGATGTGCTCGAGCTCGATTCGGGTCTGGCGCTGCCGATGGTCGAGGAGTGCGTGCTCGCGGTCGATGTAGAAGACGGACGCATCCTGATCGCGCCCGGTTTCGCAGACCCCGGCTAACCTGACTCCCCTCGCCCTGTGCAGCTCGACGTCTTCACCCTCGTTCCGCATGCGTTCGCGTGGCTCACCGAGCAGCGTCCCGTCGCCGCGGTCCTCGGCACCGAGCTCGACCTGCGGCTCTTTTCCTACCGCGACATGACGCCGCTGCGTGCGGGACAGGTCGATGACGAGCCGTACGGAGGCGGTGCCGGAATGGTCCTGCGGGTGGACGTCGCCGCCGCGGCGCTCGATGCCGTGTACGGGGGCGTTCCCGATCACCGTGTGATTGCGCTCACACCGCAAGGGCGCCAGCTGACACAGGACGTCGTCGAGGAGCTCGCCGCCGAGGAGACGCTCACGCTCCTGTCGGCCCGGTTCGAGGGGTTCGACGAGCGCGTCGTGCAGCATCTCGCGTCGGACGCGATCTCGATCGGCCCCTATGTCCTCTCCAACGGCGACCTGCCGGCCATGGTGCTGGTCGACGCGATCGCCCGCCGCCTCCCGGGCGCGATCAGGGAGGAGTCCGGCACGGTCGAGAGCTTCTCCGCCGAGCTCGAGGGTGGCCTCGAATATCCGCACTACACGCGTCCGGCTGAATTTCGCGGCTGGCACGTGCCGGACGTTCTGCTTTCAGGCGACCACGGGAAGATCGAGGACTGGCGACGCGAACAGAGCCGGCGGCGGACGGTCACGTGACGAACCACTACGAGGTCCTGGGCGTGCGCACGGGCGCGTCGCCGCAGGAGATCGAGGCCGCGTACCGGCGGGCCGCGCTCGAGCGCGGCTACCAGGACGGAGCGTGGCGCGAGCTGCGTGACGCCTACGAGGTCCTGCGCGACCCGGAGCAGCGCGCGCGCTACGACCTCGGCCTCGACGGGGCGGGCCCGGCCGCGGAGGCGAAGAAGTCGCACAACCCGATCGACCGGCTGTTCCCGAACCTGCCGCACGGCTGGCGTGTGGCGCTCGACTGGGTCGTCACGATCGCCGGCGCGGTCGCGATCGTGCTCGCGATCAAGGCGTGGGTCGTCAACCCGTACCGGATTCCGACCTCGTCGATGGAGCCGACGTTGCACTGTGCGGCACCGTCGGAGGGTTGTGAGGCCCGCACGTCCGATCGGGTGCTCGCTTGTCGCTTCTGCTACCCCCTGCACCCGCCGCATCGCCGCGACATCGTCGTCTTCAACACGCCGAAGCTCGCGAAACAGGCGTGTGGCTCGCAGGGCACCTTCGTGAAGCGCCTGATCGGCTTGCCCGGCGACGTCTGGGAGGAACGGGCCGGCTACGTGTACATCGACGGGAAGAAGCTCGACGAGCCGTACATCCGGCCTGGACGCCGTGATGACAGAACGCTCGGTTTGTCGGACATCCCGCCGCGGAACACGTACACGCGCATCCCGAAGGACTACTACCTGATGATGGGCGACAACCGGAAGTCCTCGTGCGACTCGCGCGTCTGGGGCCTCGTTCCGAAGCAGAACCTGATCGGCAAGGTCTTCGCCACGTACTGGCCGCCTAGCCGGATTTCGTTGCACTAGCCGCTTCGCGGCTAGTGCAACAGGGGTACGCCGCTTCGCGTTCTCCGCGGAGCGGCCAACGTCGGTCGTTCGAAAGCGCAGCTTTCGCACGAATCTTCGCTAGCATTCCGCGGCCGGTCCGGAGGGCCGTTTCCCCTATGAGCAAGGTGATCGAGTCAATCGAGCGCGCCCAGGTGCGCGAGGACATCCCGCAGTTCAAGGCGGGGGACACCGTCCGCGTGCACTTCAAGGTGATCGAGGGCCAGCGGGCCAGGATCCAGGTATTCGAAGGCATCGTCCTCAAGCGCCAGGGCGCTGGGGCCCGGGAGACCTTCACGGTGCGGAAGCAGTCCTTCGGCGTCGGGGTCGAGCGGACGTTCCCGCTGCATTCACCGAAGATCGAGCGCATCGAGGTTGCTGCGATCGGCGACGTGAACCGCGCGAAGCTCTATTACCTGCGCGGCAAGGTGGGTCGAAAGGCCCGCGTGCGGGAGCTGCGCCAGGACGGCGCGCGCGGGGCGCGTGCGGCCGCGCAGCAAGAAGCCGCTCCGAGCGAGGTTTCCGAGCCGGAGGCCCCGGAAGCCTCCGAAGAGGCGGCCGAGTAGCGAGCTATCCTCGGCGGCCGTGGCGCTCAGTTCCGGCCAGAGACTTCTGAGGTTCGACCGCAAGCTGGGCGCTCGCCTGGTCGCCGGCACGGACGAGGCCGGCCGCGGCTCGCTCGCCGGCCCACTCGTCGTCGCCGGCGTGCTGCTCGATTATGGCTGCCTCCGCGACCACAAGGTGCGGCCGCTCGGGCTCCTGAACGATTCGAAGCAGTGCTCACCAGAGCGTCGCGAAGACCTCTTCCGAGCCGTACTCGGGTGCGCGGAACAGGTTGTCGTCCGCGTGATCCCGCACGGGCAGATCGATCGCAACGGGTTACATCGCTCGAATCTCGCGGCGATGCGGGAGATCCTGCACGCCTTGTCCCCGCCGGCTGAGGCATGCCTCGTCGACGGCTTCCGGCTCGGCCCGACCGCGCCCGAACATCGCGCCGTCGTGGACGGTGACGAGAAGAGCGCCGCCATCGCGGCCGCGTCGATCGTCGCGAAGGTCACACGCGACCGGCTGATGCGCCGAATGGACGCCCTCTTCCCACACTACGGCTTTTCGTCGCACGTCGGCTACATCACGCCTGGCCACTCGAAGATCGTCCGCGAGCGCGGGCCGTCCCGCATCCACCGCCGCTCGTTCCAGGCGCTCTGCTACCTCCCGTTCAGATCCGCGGACTCCTTCCACGCCGAAGAAGCGACGCTCGCGACAGGCTAGGAAACGGAGAGGGCGCGGCCTGCCGCGCCCCCTCCGCTGCGGTCGTTACGCGAACTGCTCGGGTCGGTGCTTGCCGCGTAGCGCGAAGCCGGCTGCGGTGATCAGCAAGATCATGCCTCCACCGACCGCCGTCCCCGCGATCTCCGACGTCGACAGCCCCGAGTCGCTGGCCTCAGGCGTCGAGACCGTACCCGCGAGATCCGCGGTCGACAGGTGCGACAACGTGCCGGTCAAGGCCGCGTCGCTGACGAGCTCCGGCCCGGAAGCCTCGGCCGCCTGGACGGGCGCCGGCCCGCTGGCAGCGTCACTGACGAGCTCCGGCCCGGAAGCCTCGGCTACCTGAACACCCGCCGGCCCGCTGCTCGCGGAGTCGGCGATCAGCTCAGGCGCCGCCGTCGAGCCGCTGCTCGCGGCATCGCTGACCATCTCGATCGTGGCACCTGCGCCGGCAGCGCCACCGCCCGAGGCCATGGTCTTGGCGCTGGCCGGCTGCGCCGCGGCTGCGACGCCTGCTGCCATTGCCGCGACCGTCAGCACCGCGGCCGTCTTCTCGCGGACCCCGTGCGCTTCGATGTCCTCGCCGGCGAGCGCTTGCTCGAGCTCCTCGGCATCGAAGAGCAGCGTGATCTCTTCGCCGCTCGTGTCCCGAAGCAGCCCTTTGAGCTGATCCTCGGTCCACGCCACGCGGAACATGTGCCCGTCGACGTCGCCGTTTCCGCGGCGATCGATCTCGAGGATCAGCTCCGGTGGTTGTTCGACCTGCAGTACATCCTCGATCTCGGCGCGCGGCACGGTCGCTGCGATCCGCTGCGACCGAGCCCCGAGATCCGAGGCGTCGATCAGTTGTGCCCTGCTTGCAACCTCAGTCATGCGCCCTCCGTTCTTCGGAGCTACCCCCCGGTCAAAAGACGGGGCAGCCGCCCCCGATCTTCCCACCGCAGGCTCCGGAACGCAACGGATGCCACGAGAGGGCCCGCCGTCCGTGCCCGGGCCTACCCTCGTTTCATGAGCGAGCCGCACGGCGCCTTTGGTCAGGACACCTTCGGCCGGGCGGCCGAGCGCGCCGCGCGCTTCTTCGGCACGCCGCAGTACATCGTCGGCCAGACGATGATCGTGATCGTGTGGATAGCCCTCAACTCGATAGCCCTCAACTCGGTCGCGTTGATGAACCACTGGGACGCCTATCCGTTCATCCTCCTGAATCTCGCCTTCTCGACCCAGGCCGCCTATGCGGCGCCGCTGATCCTCCTGGCCGAGACCCGGCAGGCGGCGCGTGACAAAACGGCCGCGGTCCTGACGGAGAAGCACCGTGAGCAGGAAGAGGCGGCCGGCGAACGCCGCGTCGCGGCGATCAAGGCGGAGACCGACAAGCTCGAGGCCCTGCTCGAGTCGAACACGACGCTGACGCGGGAGATTCACGCTGCTCTGACCAAATCTGGCTGAGGGACCCTTTCGGCCCCGACGGGTGTAGTCCCAGCAGACATCCCATAGGGAGGCCGAGATGCGAAAACGGATTCTGCTGGGTCTGGCCGTCGGCGTCGGCTGCTTGGTCGCAGTCACGACGACGGCATCGGGGGCGGGGCCTGGCCCCGGCCTCAGCCAAGGCTGGGACGGGCTCGCCGCCGGGAACGAGCGTTACGTGACCGTGCCGGCGGGCGCGTCGACCTCGATTCAGGTGATCAACCGGAATGGCGGCCGCGTGCTCCGGTTCATGAGCATCAAGGGAACGTGGGGGATCCCGCTTGTCGCCTACGACGGCACGACCGCGGGCTTCCTTCCGGACGGCCGCACGCTGCTCCTCGCACAGCCGGTGTATTCGGGCCAAGGGCTCCGGAAGCACACGTCGTTCACGTTCGTCGACGTCCGCAAGATGAAGCGGCTGAACACGATCACCCTCGTCGGCGCCTACTCGTTCGACGCGCTGTCCCCGAACGGGCGGTACCTCTACCTGATCCAGTACGTGTCGAGCGAGGATCTATCGGAGTACCGCGTGCGCGCCTACGACCTGAAGGCGGCAAGAGGTCGTGGGAGACGACGATGCAGGGGAGCCCGATCACACGGGCGACGTCGAGCGGCTGGGCGTACACGCTGTACGGTGCTTCGCAGGCGCGGCCATTCATCCACGCGCTCGACACGCGCCACGTCTCGGCGGTCTGCATCGACCTGCCATGGAAGACGTCGCCTGATCGCATCTTCAACTACCGGCTCCGCACGGACGCCGACGGGCATCTGGTCGTCCGCGGTCCGCGCGGGCGGGCGCTGATCGTCGTCGACCGGCACAGCTTCCGCGTCCTGAGCGCGGTTCGGAGCCCGTAGGGACTCCTCGCGTCTCCGCCTCCGTAGTCGGATCGACACCCGACAGGAGGCGGAGATGCGAAGGCGCGTTTCAACGGTTGTGGTGGTGGTCCTTGCTTGCCTGCTCGGCGGTGCAGGCGCGGCCTCGGGGGACGGTGGCCCCGGGCCGGGCGTTGCGTTCGGATGGGCAGGGATCACGCACGGAAACATGCGCTACGTGGCGGTTCCGACGCCGTCGTGGACGACGGTGGAGGCGATTCAGCGCGACGGCGGCAAGGTGATGGGAATGCTGAACCTCGAGGGCGCGTGGGGGATCCCGCTCGTCGCGTACGACGGGACCACGGGTGGGTTGCTGTCCGACGGACGCACGCTCCTCCTCGCCGACGCGAATGCCGGTCCCTATCTGCGGAGTCAGAGCTTGTTCACGTTCGTGGACGTCAAGAAAATGCACCAATTGCAGACGCTCACGCTGAGGGGCGACTTCTCGTTCGACGCCCTTTCGCCCGACGGGCACTACCTGTACTTGATCGAGCACACGACGGCGAAGGATCTGACGCAGTACCGCGTTCGTGCGTACGACCTGAAGGAGCGGCGGTTGCTTCCGAAGATCGTCGCCGACCGGCGCTCATGGGACACGACGATGTCGGGGACGGCGATCACGCGCCTCAGCTCTGACGGCTGGGCGTACACGCTGTACGGCGGCTCGTCCTCACTCCCGTTCATCCATGCCCTTGACACGCGGCACATCTCGGCCGTCTGCATCAACATGCCGTGGAAGTACCAGCCGGGCAAGATCTGGACCTATCGGCTCCGGACGGACGGCGACGGCCACCTCGTCGTGCGCGGTCCCCACGGGCGCGCGCTGGTGACCGTCGATCGTCAGAGCTTCCGCGTGCTGAGTTCCGTTCGCAATCCGTAACAGTCACGTGCGCCCGCTCGGCGTAGCTTGTCGCCGTGAACAGCGGCAGGGACGCCGAGCGGCGCGCAGCCTGGTGGTACCGGCTCCGCGGCTACCGGATCCTCGAGTGCAACTGCTGGGTCGGCGGCTACGAGCTCGATCTCGTCGTGCGGCGCGGCCGGCGTCTGGTCTTCTGCGAGGTCAAGGCCAAGACCGGTGAGCGCTTCGGCGAGCCGGACGAGATGGTCGACACCGAGAAGCAGCGCCGGTTGCGCACTGCTGCGGCCGGCTGGTTGGCTCAGCATCCGGAGGCAGGCGGCCTGGCCGTCTCGTTCGACGTAATCGCGATCTACGGCGGGCGGTTGCGCCGCGTGGCCGAGGCTTTCTGAGTGCCGCGTCGAACTGGCCCGGGTGGCCCCGACCCAGGACGCCCTCTACGCGGACATCGACCTCGCGCTCTCCTGGTCCGAGCGCGACCTGCCGGAGCGGGAGCGGACGAAGCACGTCCACCGCCTGCACCCGTATCTGGGCAAGTTCATCCCACAGCTCGTCGAGGTGTTGCTCGAGCGGTACTTCCGGCCGGGGCAGCACGTGCTCGATCCGTTCGCCGGCTCGGGGACGACCCTCGTCCAGGCGCTCGAGAGCGGGCTCGACGCGACCGGCGTCGACGTCGCCGCGTTCAACTGCCTGCTCATGCAGGTGAAGACGCGCGCCTACAACGCGTTCGTGGTCGAGCGCGAGCTGCGCGCGGCGCATGCCCGCGTCGGTGAGCTCGGCCGGCGTACCTCCGGCGCTGGTACGCGCCGCAGGCCGCGCGCGAGCTGCTGGGCTTTCGCAGCATCGTCGACGACTACGAGCACTCGGATGTGCTGCGCGTCGTGCTGGCGCGCGCCGCCCGCTCGGCGCGGCGCACTACCCACTTCGATCTCGACTTCCCGCGCGAGCCTCAGCTCGAGCCGTACTGGTGCCACAAGCACCGGCGCGAGTGCCGGCCGGTCGAGACGTCCGCTCAGTTCCTGCGCCGCTACACGCTCGACACGCTTGCCCGGCTGAGGGAGTTCGCACATCTGCGTGCGCGAGGGCGGACGGCGACCGTCATCCATGGAGACGTTCGCGAGCAGGAGCTCGGCCGCTTCGACGGCGTGCTGACGTCGCCGCCGTACCCGGGCCTGATCGACTACCACGAGCAGCATCGGTACGCCTACGAGCTGCTCGGTCTGGACGACCGGCGCGAGCGCGAGGTCGGCGCGGCCGCGGCCGGCACTTCTCGTCCGGCGCTGGCGGCGTACTCCGACGGCATCGTCGCCGCTCTGGTCAATGCGAAGCATTCGCTGCGTCGCGGCGCACCGGTTCTGATCGTCGTCAACGACCGCCGCGACCTGTACCCGGAGATCCTGGAGCGGGCCGGCCTACGGCTCGAGGAGCGCCTGCGTCGTCACGTCAATCGCCGCACCGGCCGGCGCGCGGGCGAGTTCTTCGAAGACGTTCTGATTGCGCGCTGATTCGGCACAGACGCGTTAGACGACCGGCCGTACCGTCTTTGCGTGCTTGCGCGCGCGATCACGTTTGCCCTCGTCGGCCTCGAGCCTCGGCGCGTCGAGGTCGAGGCGCACGTCCAGAGCGGCGTGCCGGCGTTCACGCTGGTCGGCCTCGTCGATCGCGCCTGCCAGGAAGCGAAGCAGCGCGTGCGCAGCGGCATCAAGTCCTCTGAGCTCGAGTGGCCGGGCAACAAGTCGACCGTCAACCTCGCGCCCGCAGAGCTGAAGAAGGAGGGCTCGGGCTTCGACCTGCCGATCGCGCTGGCGCTGCTGGCCGCCTCGGGGCAAGTTCCGCGCGACCGGCTGGCCGAGCACGCATCCTACGGCGAGCTCGCGCTCGACGGACGCTTGCGGCGTGTCGGTGGCGTGTTCGCGGTCGCGGAGGGCGCGCGGCGCGCAGGGCTCGAGCGGCTCGTCTGCGCACTCGATGCGTGCGCCGAGGCGGCGCTTGCCGGAGTCGAGCCGGTGGGTGTGCGTCATCTCGCGGAGGCCGTGGCGTACTTGCGCGGCGAGCTGGAGCCGCCCGAGTGGGTCCCGAGCAACGGCCGGGCGCGGCGGCCGCCGCTCGACCTCGCCGACGTGCGGGGGCAGGAACGCGCGCGCCGCGCACTCGAGCTCGCGGCGGCCGGCCGGCACAACATGCTCTTCGGCGGGCCGCCGGGAATCGGCAAGACGATGCTCGCGCGTCGTCTACCGGGGATCTTGCCGCCGCTGGACGACGATGTGGCGCTCGAGGTCACACGGATCCACTCGGTCGCCGGCCTGGTCGATCCGGAGCACCCGCTGATCGGCTACCCGCCGTTCCGCGCGCCGCACCACAGCGCGTCGACGGCGGCGATCGTCGGCGGCGGACCGAAGCTGCGGCCGGGCGAAGCGAGCCTCGCGCATCACGGTGTCTTGCTGCACGACGAGCTGGCGGAGTTCCAGCGCCCGGCCCTCGAAGCGCTGCGGCAGCCACTCGAAGACGGCGAGATCCTCGTCGCCCGGGCGGCGGGCAGCGTCCGGTTTCCCGCTCGCTTCCAGCTCATCGGAACGATGAACCTGTGCCCGTGCGGGGCGCGCGGCGATCCGGGTGCGCAGTGTTCGTGCTCGGCGCAGCGGATCACGCGCTACCGCGACCGCCTCTCTCGCGCGCTCCTCGACCGCTTCGACATCGTCGTCACCGTCCCACGCCCGCGTGCGAGCGAACTGCAGGCCGCCGGCGGCGAGGGCTCGGACGCGGTGCGGACGCGTGTCTTGTCGGCGCGGCTGCGGCTGGCGGACGCACCGCCGGCGCGGACACCGGCCGCCGACGTGCTGTTGACGCGCGCGGTCGACCGTCTGCGGCTGTCCGGCCGTGGCCGCGCAAAGGTCGCGTCGGTTGCGCGCACGATCGCCGCCCTCGCCGAGGCCGGGGAGGTTCTGCCAGAGCACATCGCGGAGGCGCTCGCGTATCGCGCGCCGCCCGGCCTGGCGACATGACGTTCCTGCCGAAATCACAACTGCCGCCCCTCTTGCGTGCGATCCACGACCCGCCGCGGCGCTTATACCTTCGCGGCGACGGCGGGAGCGAGCTGCTGGCGCTAACCGCGGTCGCCGTGGTCGGCGCGCGTGCCTGCTCGCCCTACGGCGCGCAGGTCGCCCGCATGCTCGGGCGTGACCTCGCCGCGGCGGGTGTGGTCGTTGTCAGCGGCCTCGCGCGCGGCGTGGACGGCGAGGCGCATCGCGGCGCGCTGCAGGCGGACGGCCACACCGTTGCAGTCCTCGGCTGCGGCATCGACCGCGACTATCCGGCCGCGCATGCAGGCCTCGCGCGCCAGATCTGCGAACGCTCCCTGATCGTCTCGGAGTACGAGCCCGGTGTCGAGCCGTTGGCCTGGCGCTTTCCCGCGCGCAACCGCATCATCGCGGGCCTCTGCGCTGCCACGATCGTCGTCGAGGCGCGCGAGCGGAGCGGTTCCCTCATCACCGCCGACTTCGCGCTCGAGGAGGGAAGAGAGGTCTTCGCCGTGCCGGGCGAGATCACGTCGTCGCTGTCCGCGGGAACGAATGCATTGCTGCGTCTCGGGGCGACGCCTCTGACCTGCGGCGGTGACGTGCTCGAATCCCTCGGGATCGCGCCGGCGGCAAAGCGGCCCGAGACCGGTCACCCGCTGCTCGAGCTGATGCCCGCGACCGCAGACGAGCTCGCTCGTCGAAGCGGTCTCGGTGCCGCGGAGCTCGCCGCCCAGCTCGCTGCGCTCGAGCTCGACGGCCTCACATCCGAGGCGGACGGGATCTACCGCGCATTGGCGCCCTGAGACAATGCCTGCATGGTCGAACGCGTTGTCTCGCCGGTCCTCGTTGGCCGGGAGGAAGAACTTGCGGTCCTCGAGGGCGCCCTCCTGGCTACGGCGCGGTTCGAGAGTCGCTTTGTCGTCCTCGCGGGCGAGGCGGGCATCGGGAAGACCCGGCTCGGGACGGAGCTCGCCCGCCAGGCGCGGCGGCTCGACGCGGAAGTCCTCTGGGGTAGCTGCAGTGAGGCCGAGCTCGCCCTGCCGTACTTGCCGTTCGTCGAGGCGATTGGAAACTTCCTCGGTACCGAATCCGGCACCGCAGCCGTTGGGCGTCTTCGTGGCGAACGTCGGGAGCTCGCCCAACTGTTTCCGCAACTCTCGGACGGAGAGCCAGACGGACAGACCGGCGATCCGGCCCGCGCGAAGCTTCGACTGTTCGAGGCGTTCGTCTCGCTTCTCGCCGCGATCGAGCGGCCGGTTGTCTTCGTCATCGAAGACGTCCACTGGGCCGACGAGTCGACGCGCGAGCTCCTCGACCATCTTGCCCGTCGCCTGACCAGCCTGCGGGCGTTGCTGCTCGTGACCTATCGCAGCGACGAGCTACACCGAAAGCACGCGTTGCTGCCGGTTCTGCAGACGTGGCGCCGGTCACGTACTGCGGAAATCGTCGAGCTCGAAGCGCTTCCCGTTGCCGGTGTCGGCGAGATCATCTCCGCGATCTTCGATGCAGACGACGTCGGAGAGGACTTCGCCGGGTTCATGCGCGAGCGCAGCGAGGGAAATCCGTTTGTGCTCGAGGAGATGCTCAAAGAGGCGCTCGAGCGGGGCGACATCTTCCGCACGGATCGAGGCTGGGATCGAAAGTCGGTCGACGAGCTCGGCATTCCGGCCACGGTTCGCGACACGATCCGGCTGCGGCTCGAACGCCTCGACAGCGACGTCGTCACCCTCCTCCAGGCCGCCGCCGTGCTCGGCCGAACATTCGACTACGCGACCCTCACGGCGGTAGCGGACGTGGACGACGCAGTCATGCACGGCGCACTCGATGTGGCCGTTCAGCAACAGCTCGTCGAGGAGGAGCCGGGCGCTCCCGGGCGTTACCGCTGGCGGCATGCGCTCACGCAGGAGGCGATCTCCAGCGACACGGTCACCCCGCGCCGGCAGCAGCTGCACGGACGCGCCGCCGACGCCCTGCTGCGACACGAAGATCCGAAGCCGATCGAGGTCGCACATCATCTGATCGAGGCCGGCCGCTTCGTCGAGGCGGTCCCGATGTGCATACGAAGCGCGGACGACGCAGAGCGGGCGACCGCGTTTCGCGAGGCCGTGTCGCTCCTGGAACGCGCGCTCCCTCACGTGACGGATGAGATCGAGCGCGCGCGGATCGCGTGCCGCGTCGGCCGCGACTACTGGCTCGACGGCGATCCGGGCGTCGCCGAAAAGTATCTGGAGGACGGGATCGACACCCTCGAGGCTCTCGGCGAAACCCTGGAAGCTGCCAGATCGCGTGTCGTGCTGGGTCGCTGCCGGTGGGAGCGCCTGCAACCTGAGCTCGCGCTCGAAGAGTACGTGCGCGCAAGGGACGTGCTCGAGAGCGCCGGGCCGTCCGCAGAGCTCGCCATGACGTACATGCGGATCGCCGGGCTCCGAACGTTCGAGCTCGACGACGTCGGCTGCGTGGAGGCGGCTCGTCACGGGGCCGAGATCGCGGAAGCGATCGGAGCCGACTTCGAGCGCATCTGGGCGCAATCGTTCGAGGCGCTCGGCCTGGCCAGTCGTGATGTCGACGCCGGTTTCGCGCTGCTCGAACGGTGCTACCAGGAGGCGGCCGCGAGGGGCTACTGGATGATCGCCTCGAATCTGACCTGGAACGAGATCTGGACGCGGGTGCATCTCCTGCAGGGCGAGCTCGACAGTCGGCGGGAACGCCTCGAGACGATGCCCGAGGTGCCGCTCACCATGGCTACGGTCGACCTGGGTCGGAGCTACGTCGCGAAGGCCCAAGGAGACCTGCCCGCGGCTCGCGCGGATGCGGAGCGCGCCGCTCTCGTCTACGAGGGCAAAGAGGAAAAGATGAGGTGGCGGGCCGGGGTCCAGCTGGCCGAGGTCCTCCTCGAGGAGGGCAAGCTGGACGAGGCTAAGGCGACCCTGCCACCGGTCTCGAGTAGAACCGAGCTTCAGGACATCGTGTACGACGCTACCGCCAGGACCCGCCTCCACCTCGCGGCGGGCGAGATCGACGAGGCGGTTCGGCTCGCACGCGAGATCCTCTCGAAGGCCGACAGGCTCGCGGCCTATCGCGAAACGCTGGCAGTCGGCGTGGAGGCGTTTGTGGCGGCCGGCCGGCTCGGCGAGGCAGAAGAGCTGATCGAACACGGCCGCGTGCATCCGAATTCGGCTGGTCTGGCCTTCCTCGACGAAGCGGAGGGCCGAGTCCTGCTGGCCCGGGGCGATCATGCGAACGCGTCGGATTTCTTCCGTCGAGCCGCGGACGAGGCAGAACGGGTGGGGCACCGAATGGTCGCGCTTCGAACACGCGCGCTGCTGGCGGCTGCCTGCGCGCATGGTGGGCTGGTCGAGGAGGCGGATGCCGGGTTCCGTTCTGTCTGCTCGACTGCCGACAAGCTCGGGGCCCGCCTGATTGCGGACGACGCTCGAGCAAGAGCCGCGGAAGTAGGCATCACCGTCCCCCTGACCCAGCCAGATTCCGAACCGAACAGCTCGCCTCAGATTCCGCTCGGGGAGCGTTTGGTGACCTCGCTGTTCGCAGATGTGCGCGGCTCGACCGCGCTGGGCGAGGCCACGCCTCCGCAAGAACTGGCAGAGCGCCTCGCGTCGTTGTACCGGTTTGCCAAGAGCGAAGTCACACGTCATCACGGCATCGTCGACAAGTTCGCCGGCGACGCAGTGATGGCGACGTTCAACGCCTCCGGCATCAGGCTCGACCACTGCGTCGAGGCACTCGAGGCGGCCTTCACACTCCGTGACAAGGCGGCGCTCACCGATCTTCCGGTCGGGATTGGGATTGCGGTCGGCCCCGCGATCCTCGCCAAGGGCGCCTCGGAGGACAACATCGCCGTTCGCGGCGCCGCGACGAACCTCGCCGCACGCCTCCAGGCGGCTGCGGGCGGCGGCGAGATCGTTCTGAGCGAAGAGGCTCATCGCCGCGTGGAGCGCTGGCTGGCAGAGCGCCGTGTCGAGGTCATGCGCGAGGAGCTGACGTTGAAGGGATTCGACCGGCCGCAGGTCGCGTATCGAATTCGAGAGCAGCGCGCGTCGCGGTGACCATCGGCACGCCCCTGTGGCTCGACGAGGCTACGCCAGAAGTGCCGTGTCGCTCGGCGGACAAGGTCGACGTTGCCGTCATCGGAGCGGGCATCACCGGCTGCACCTGCGCCTACGTGCTGGCGCAGGGCGGCCTCTCCGTCAGGGTGCACGAGGCGCGAGGGATCGGCACGGGCGCCAGCGGTCGCAACGGCGGGTTTGCGCTGCGGGGAGCGGCCGCACGCTACGACGTCGCACGTGAGACCTACGGCATCGAGCCCGCCCGGGAGCTTTGGCGGCGCACCGAGGACGCGCTCGACCGGTTGCAGTCGGTGGCCGGCGACGCGTTTCGCCGCACGGGAAGTCTTCGCCTCGCGGCCGATGCCGACGAACGCACCGATATCCGCGGGGAGTTCGAGGCGCTCCGCGAAGACGACTTGGCGGCGGAGTGGCGGGACGAGCTCCCGCGGCTGCGACCGGACTTCCGCGGCGCGATCTTCCATCCGTGCGACGGGTCGGTGCAGCCGGCGCGGCTCGTCCAACGCCTCGCGACCCGTGCGGTCGAAGCAGGTGTGGCATTCGAAGAGCACTCGCCCGTGCGGTCGGTGGAGGACCTCGAGGCCGAGCGCGTCGTGTTCGCGACCGACGGCTCCGGGCGCGGGTTGATTCCCGAGCTCGACGAGGCGTTGTGGCCGGCGCGCGGGCAGGTGCTCGCAACCGAGCCTCTGGGCGAGCGGTTGTTCGGCTGTCCGCACTACGCGCGCCAGGGTTTCGACTACTGGCAGCAGCTTCCGGACGGCCGCATCGTGCTCGGCGGCTTCCGAGACTTCTCGATCCTCACCGAGATGACCGACGAGGAGACGACGACCGAGCCGATTCAGGAGGCGCTCGACGCGTTCCTCGTCGAGCTGCTCGGCTACCTGCCCAAAGTGACGTACCGCTGGGCGGGGATCTTCGGGCTCACGCAGGACCTGTTGCCGCTCGTCGGTCCGGTGCCCGGCCACGAAGGCGTGTGGGTCGCGGCCGGCTACTCGGGGCACGGCAACGTCCTCGGGCTCTTGTGCGGAGAGCTCGTCGCCGCCGCAATCCTGGGTCGTGACGACCCGCTGCTCGAACTGTTCACGCCCGCCCGGCTCGTCCAGCACGTTTAGCAGCGTTGCCCTTCCGTTAAGCGTTCGTTGCGGACGCCCAAATCCGTCCCTGTTCGACTTACGTTTTGGGCGCGTGAGCCCGGCCAAGGTTCTTGCGGCGTTGACGGCGACGTTCGTGGCCGTGCTCGGCGTGGCCGTCCCCGCTCGTCCGAGCGTCGCCGCACCTGCGGTGCGGGTGATCCCCATTTCCTATCGCGCGCACGACGGCCTGCTGCGGAAGGCGTACCTGATTCTCCCCGCGTGGTATGGCCCGACCTTCCATCCGGCGATCCCACTGGTCATCTCACCGCACGGCCGTGGCGTGGGCGCGCACGCGAACATCCGCCGCTGGGGACGGTTACCCGCGGCGGGCGGGTTCGCCGTCATCAATCCCGAGGGTCAGGGACGTGCCCTGACGCTCTTTTCCTGGGGCGACCCGGGAGAGATCCGCGACCTCGCCCGCATGCCGGAGATTGCAGAGCATGCGCTGCGCTGGTTGCACGTCGACCGGCACCGCGTCTATGCGTTCGGGGGCAGCATGGGCGGACAGGAGACGCTCCTGTTGGTGGCGCGTTTCCCGCACCTGCTCGCCGGCTCGGCTGCCTTCGACGCGCCGACGAACATGGCGGCGCGCTACCGCGCCTTCGTCCACCAGCCCCTCGGTCCCGGTCTGCAGCGGCTTGCCCGCACCGAGATCGGAGGCACGCCCACGACTGATCCTCGTGGCTACGCCCTCCGAAGCCCGCTCGACTGGGCGCGCAGGATCGCGTTTTCCGAAGTCCCGTTGCAGATCTGGTGGAGCACGCGCGACCGCACCGTTACCGACGAACGGGAAGAGTCAGGCCTGCTCTACCATCTGATCAAGAAACTCAATCCGAACGCCCCGGTGACCGAGTTCGTCGGCGACTGGGCGCACACGACCGAGATGAAGTCACACGGCTATCTCCCGTACGCCCTCTCGCGGTACGGTCTGATGCCGCCACGCCCCGGTCCGCCTCCGGTCGGGAGATTTCTCCTTTAGGTGACGTTGAGGCCTGCCTCGAGAGCGTGAGCGAGGTCGCCGTGGCTTGCTCGGAGTAGGACCAGAACCTCGTTCCAAATTCAGCTCGCCGAGCACGCCGGGCGGCTTTGCGTTTTTGTCGTAGCGGCCTTGCATGCGTCGCTTGGAAAGGAAACGTCGCAATTTCCGAAAACCAGCCCTTGACGCATTTGTAACGAAGGCGCACACTCCTCGTGCGCCCGGACCCAGCGCGGAGGATCGGGGAGAGGGTTCATCGGCAAGCCGTGCGAGTCCGAGCGTTGTGGGCGGCGGAGCGGCCGCCTGAATCGGTAGGGGAGAGCATCTGCGGCTAGGGGAGAGCACCTGCGGCTTCGACTGTCGCTCCGCTTCGCCCGATTTTGGGGGGACTCGGATGGAAGCTGCGCGCAGGAAGGCGCCACGGAATGCGTGGGCTTCCGCGTCGAAACATTTCAGGGGCTGCTCGGCGTCGCCGAGCAGCTTCGCTGTCACGGCGATCGCGCCGACGACCTCGTGTCCGCGCTGATGTTCGGAAGGGGAGACATGAGGTTCGGATGGAAGTGGGAACGATCTTCGCCGTGAGCTCGACGAGCCCCGACGTGTCGGCGAACTACGACGTAGTCGACCTCGACCCCTCGCGCGGCCGCGTCCTCTCGTGCCAGCTCGAGGAACCTGGGCGTCGCATCAAGCCCGTCATCTGGGCGCCGCGCTCAGCG
>VAXY01000273.1 GCA_005885085.1 Actinomycetota bacterium
CACGCGGACGTGATCCAGATCGGCGCGCGCAACATGCAGAACTTCAACCTCCTCTCGGAGGTCGGCAAGACGGAAAAGCCGGTGTTGCTGAAGCGCGGCCCGGCTGCGTCGATCGAGGAGCTGCTGATGGCGGCCGAGTACATCGTCCGCGAGGGGAACGCGCAGGTGATCCTCTGCGAGCGCGGCATCACGACGTTCGAGCGCGCGACGCGCTACACGCTCGACATCAGCGCGATTCCCGTCCTGAAGACGGAGACGCACCTGCCGGTGATCGTCGATCCCTCGCATGCGGCCGGACGGCGCGAGCTCGTGCTGCCGCTGGCGCGCGCTGCCGTCGCGGCGGGGGCGGACGGGATCATCGTCGAGGTGCATCCGCGGCCGGAAGAGGCGCTGTGCGACGGGCCGCAGCAGATTCCGGTCGCCGACTTCCCGGACTTCGCGGACGAGATCCGCACGCTGGCCCAGCTGATGGGCCGCACGATCGGCTGACGCGATGCTCGAACGGCTCGCGATCGTCGGCACCGGGCTGATCGGGGGCTCGGTCGGCCTCGCGGCGCGGGCGTCCGGCGTCACCGAGGTGCGCGGTTGGGACGTGGACGGCGACGCGCTCGCCGTCGCGGCCGAGCGCAAGGCGGTCGAGCCCGCCGCTTCGCTCGAGGAAGCCGTGGCGGACGCCGAGCTCGCGATCGTGGCTGCGCCCGTTGCCGCCGTGCCGTCGCAGGTCGCCGCCGTCCTCGCTGCGAGTGGCGAGGGGACGACGGTCAGCGACGTCGGCTCGACGAAGGGGCCGGTCACGGACGCCGTCACCGACGGGCGCTTCATCGGCGGCCATCCCGTCTGTGGTTCCGAGGCGCACGGCGCGGCGCACGCGAACGGCGAGCTCTTCCGCGGCGCGACGTGGTTCCTGACCCCGGTCGCTGCGACCGATCCCGAGCGCTACCGCATGCTGCACGGCTTCGTCGTCTCGCTCGGCGCGGTTCCGGTCGCCGTCGACCCGCAGGCCCACGACCGCCTGGTCGCACTGACGAGCCACCTGCCGCACGCGCTCGCCAACCTGTTGCTGAATCAGGCCGGCGCGTCGCGCATCGACGGGCACGAGCCGCTCGCGGCGGCCGGAGGATCGCTGCGCGACATGACGCGGGTCGCCGGCGCGAACCCGCGCATCTGGGTCGACATCTTCCTCGACAACGCGCAAGCGCTCGCCGGCGCGCTCGCCGAGCACCGCCGCCGCGTCGAGCAGGTGGAGCGCGCGCTCGCCGAAGGCGATGCCGGTTTCCTCGCACGCTGGATCGCCGAGGCGTCCGGCAACCGGCGGCGCATGCTGGCGGAGGCGTACGAGCAGCCGGGCGCGCTGCAGCGTCTGCGCGTGCACGTGCCCGACCGGCCAGGTGTGCTGGCCGGGATCACGCAGGCGCTGGGCGCCGAGCGAATCAACATCGAGGACTTCGAGCTGCAGCACATGTCGCGGGAGCGGGGCGGCACGCTGACATTGCTCGTAGCCGGTGAGGACGAGGCCGCGCGTGCGGCGGGCATCCTCGAGGCTCAGGGCTACCACGTCGTCGTCTCGACTGTGCTGGACGAATGAAGGTCGAGCCGGCGGGAACCCTGATCGGGCACATCGCCGTCCCGGGCGACAAGTCGATCTCGCACCGCGCCGTGCTGATCGGTGCGCTCTGCGAGGACGAGACGCACGTGCAGGGATTCGGGCGCTCGGCCGACACCGAGTCGACGATCGCCGCCGTGCGCACCCTCGGCGTCGAGGTGGACGAGCTCGCCGAGGACGAGCTCGTGGTGCACGGCACCGAACTGCAGGGGTCTGACCCCGGGAGGGGTCAGACCCCAGTCGTCGACTGCGGCAACGCCGGCACGCTGATGCGCCTCCTCGCCGGGATCCTGGCGGGCCAGTCCGGCCGCTGCGAGCTGACGGGCGACGAGTCCCTCTCCGCCCGGCCGATGGAGCGGATCGCGGAGCCGCTGAAGCGGATGGGTGCCAAGATCTCGACGACCGGCGGCCACGCGCCGCTCGTGATCGAGGGCAGCGACGCGCTGAAGGCGATCGACTACGTCCTGCCCGTTGCGAGCGCGCAGGTGAAGTCCGCCGTGCTGCTCGCGGCGCTCAACGCCGACGGCACGACGACGGTCTCCGAGCCGGCGCCGACGCGCGACCACACCGAGCTGATGCTCGCCGCGGCCGGCGCGGCCGTCCGCCGGCGTCCGGGCTCCGTCTCGATCGAGCCCGCGGCGGGGCTGTCGCTCGGCGAGGTGACCGTGCCCGGCGACTTCTCCTCCGCGGCGCCGTTCGTGGTCGCCGCGACGCTGCTCGCGGGCTCCGAGCTGACGATCCACGACGTCGGCCTCAACCCGCGCCGCACGGGGCTGCTCGAGGTGCTCGAGCGCATGGGCGCGCGCATCACAATCTTCAACCGGCGCAGGGCAGGCGGGGAATGGATCGGCGACCTGGAGGTGCACTCGTCCGAGCTGACGGCGACGGACGTGGGCGCGGAGGAGGTGCCGCGCCTCGTCGACGAGCTGCCGCTGTTCGCCCTCGCTGCGGCCGGCGCGCGAGGCGACAGCCGCCTGACCGGCGCTGCCGAGCTGCGCGTCAAGGAAACGGACCGAATCGAAACCGTTACGAATGGGCTCCGGGCACTTGGCGCGCACATCCGCGCCCGGGACGATGGCTTCGAGGTGAGAGGTGTGCCCGCGCGGCCGACCGGAGGGCGGATGTCCTCGGACGGCGACCACCGCGTCGCCGTGCTGGCGGCCGTGGCCGGGCTCGTTTCCCGGGAAGGCGTCGAGGTCGGGGACGCCGACGCGGTCGCTATAAGCTTCCCCGGGTTCTTCGACCTCCTCGACTCCGTCTCCAGACGATGATCGTCGCCATCGACGGCCCCGCAGGGGCAGGGAAAAGCACGGTCGCGCGGCGTCTCGCCGAGCGGCTGGGCTTCCGCTATCTCGACACCGGCGCGATGTACCGGGCGGTCACGTGGCTCGCGATGCAGCGCGGCCTGCCGCTCGGGGACGGTGCGCCGCTCGGCGAGCTCGCCTCGGCGAACCCGGTCACGTTCGATGAGAGCGGCCGCGTCTCGATCGCCGGCACCGACGTGACGGCGTCGATCCGGGAAGCCCGCATCGACCGCCAGGTGCCCGTCGTCGCGCGCCATCCCGAGGTGCGGCTCGTGATGCGCGAGCGCCAGCGCGAGCTCGCCAAGCAGGGCGACGTCGTGATCGAGGGGCGCGACATCGGCACCGTGGTCGCGCCGGACGCGGAGGTAAAGGTGTACCTCAACGCCGACGCCGCGACGCGGGCGCGGCGCAGGCAGGCCGAGCGCCCCGACATCGGTGGAGACGCGCTGGCAACCGATCTGCGCCTCCGCGACGAGAGCGACGCAGCCCGCATGCGGCCTGCGCCGGACGCGGAGCAGATCGACACCACCGGGCTCGAGGTGGACGACGTGGTGGCGCAGATCGAGCAGCTCGTGCAGACCCGTCTCGCAGCCTCCCCGCGATGAACCGCACGCAAATCGCCTGGCTGTTCGGGCGGCCGTTCTTCGGCGCTGTCGTCAGGACGGTTGCGCCGCTGCGCGTCTACGGCCGAGACCGCATTCCCGCGAACGGGCCGCTGGTGCTCTGTTTCAACCACTTCTCGTGGCTCGATCCGTGGTCGTTGGGGTCGGTCACGCCGCGCACCGTCTACTACGTGGCGAGGCAGGAGGCGCACTGCAACCCTCTGGTCGGGCCGTTCATTCGTTTCTTCGGGACGTCGTCGGTGCGCCGCGGTGAATCCGACCGCGAGG
>VAXY01000274.1:0-2209 GCA_005885085.1 Actinomycetota bacterium
AAAGTCGCGTGGGCCGCCGAGCCCCTGCGCGACCGCAGCCCGGTTGCCGGAGGCGGCCAGCGCCACGATCGGCAGACTCGTCGCGATCGTGTGGGTCCCACGCAAGGCGACGAGGGGCAGCCTCGGCGGAGGCGTGCCGGTCACGGTGCCGGCGACCCAGACGTCGGGATCATCCGAACCGTCGTCGGGGAATCCCTGCGTCACGGGACGTTGGTCGCTGCTGTCGACCTTCACCGTCCAGAGTTGGTTGTGAAAGTCCCCTGGGCCGAGAGCGTTGCGCGTGTAGACGATGCGCTGACCGTCGGGCGACCAGGCCAAGCCGCTGTTGCCGTAATGAGTCGTTGGCGTCCTGGTCAGCTGCCGGCGCCGCGCGTGCGCGACGTCGATGACGACGACGCCTCTGTGACCCACGAAGGCGATTCGCTCTCCCGTCGGCGACCAGGCCGCGTCTCGCGCGTTGCGCGCGATCAGGCGGAGGCCGGTTCCGTCGGCGCGAACCACGTTCAGCGTCGCGGGGAAGTAGTTAGCGTCGAAGAGCGAGATCCACTTCCCGCCCGCCGACCACTGCAGTAGCGCACCCGGATAGACATCTCCAGGGAGCCGCAAGAGGCGCATCCGCTTGCCGCCACGGGCCGGAGCCGTGTAGAGCGCGTCGTTGGACTCGCCGATGAAGAGCACACGCTTCCCGTCCGGCGACCACGCCACGGCGAAGCCGTTCGAGCCTTCCGCAATCCTGTGGCGAACGCCACTCGTCACATTGAGCGCGACGACGTCTCCGTGGTCTGTCACGAAAGCGAGGCGCTCGTCGTCCGGCGACCACGACGGCACGTTGTCGCTCGCCAACCCCGGAAGCCGAATGATTCGCCGAGCGCGGCTCGCCGGCGTGAACACGTACGAGGGGTAGGCGAGGACGAGTGCCTTCGTCCCGTCCCGCGTCCAGATGACCTCCGCCTCGTCGGAAAGGTCGAGGAGCTTTTTCAGTCCGCTCCCATCCTCGCGAACGGCGTAGACCGCCGCGCGGCCGCTCCGGTCGCTCTCGAAGACGATCGTCCCCGGAGCCCGTGCGTGCCCGCCGCATCCCGTTGCGAAGGCCGCAAAGAGGGCTGCAGCCGCGCAGCCAGCACGCATCACGGCCGACACTCTAGAACTCGATGCTCGCTGCGTTACTCCCGGACCAGGCGGGTGTCCCCCGCCGCTCCTGCTCACGTCAAAGAGCGACGCAGTCGCAGAGGTTTCGCCTAGTGGTGAACCGTGAGCACCTTGCTCATGCCGGTGATGTACCCGCGAACACCCAGCGGCGAGCGCCTGAGCGACACGACCACCCCTCACCCGAGCGAGCGCACGGCTTGTTCGATCACGCGACGACAGGGCTGTCGCGATTTGGCGGAAACGCGACTCCGGCGGCAAACCGGCTGGACGCGTTGGTTGGGGTTACGAGCCGAGCCGGAACGACTGGGTGATTTGGTCGCAGCCGGTTTCGATCTCGGCCGCGACTGGGTCGTTCTGAGGATATTCGCAGTTGAGGAAGTACTCGGTCTTTT
Organism: Actinomycetota bacterium; assembly: GCA_005885085.1. GTDB lineage: Bacteria > Actinomycetota > Thermoleophilia > Gaiellales > Gaiellaceae > 3-1-20CM-4-69-9. The sequence goes on from VAXY01000274.1 coordinate 1,542, forward strand.
GGCGAAACACGTACAGGATGCGACTGCGGATTGCTGTGCCGTCAGGGTGACCCGGACTGGTCCGCTTTCGACGTGGCCGTGCGCCTGGGCGGCAAGTTGGGCGACTGCGGCCGCGATGTACTGCTTGTAGCGCCCGATGTTTTTCGGCGTGAGCGCGATCGAGATGTGGAAAGCGGCGAGCGTAACCAGGGCCGGGTGGGCCGCCAGAGGCTGCGGCGTGGGCGAGGGTAGCGGCTGCGAAGGGTCCGGCGGCGGCGTCGGTTGTGGTGCCGGCCCGATCGACTCCGTCCAGAGAGGGGTTCCGATCTGGGTTTCGAAGGTCGCCGGAATCTCGATCCAGCTGTTCGGATACCTGAAGCTGACGCCGTGGCCCTTGAACGTGTTCGGTGGCTGATCGGAGGCGCGTGCCGCCGCAGTTACTGCTGCGAACAGGGCTGCGAAAAGTAGCGCGGCGGTGCGTTTAGCAAGCGGCGGCAAGACCGTCCCTGTATCGACGGAACGCCGCAGTCCTTTTAACTCCTCAAACGGGGGAGTATCAACATGACCCGACGACGAATGTCTATTCCTCCTACGTCGTCATCGGTCAGTCACTCAGCGCCGGGACGAAGCTGCGCTTTGGAGGCGTCACGGTAAGCGGTGCCGTCTTCGCCTCTGTTTGCCTGTCGCGT